>JBHJHK010000160.1:0-2759 GCA_050330975.1 Candidatus Competibacterales bacterium
GGCCAACCCCCCCCCCAGCCAGCGGCCGCCAATCCACAACCCGGGGTCCGCCCCCCCCACCTCGGCCAGGGCACTGGTGACATCGCCCCACACCGACTCCAATGCCCGGTGGAACCCGGCGTGAACGCTCCCCTCCAGGGCCCCCTCGGTGCGCCAGGCCCGCAGGTTATTGCCCCAATCCTCCCATTTGGCCTCCGAACCGCGAAACGCCAGCACGGTGGCTTCGCCGTTGGAGGCGACAAACCCCTCGGTGTCGGTTTCCCCATTGTCGATGAAACGCACCGTCGAGAAGCCCCACTGGGAGAGGGTCTCCTGGATTTCCCCGGGGTCATCGTAGGCGAGCTCCGCCATCCAGGCGAGGCTGTAGGCATTACCCAGACTGAAGTCTTCGGTCTTTTCTAGTTCAATGGGATGGGCTGGCCGGCTGGCCAGGGCGTGCTCAAAGGCCTTTGGGTCGGGGGTTGGCCCTTGGCTTTCCGGGCGCGAGCCAACGCCTTGACCCCCTTGAATGGCGGCAGGCAACATATTCTCTACCTCTGCTCCACGAGCTGGCTGAATAGTCAGTGATTAAACGCAACAGGACCATCGGCGAGGTAGCAGCCTTTGCCCAACGCCGCTATGGCTAACGGCGTTGGGCAAAGGAGATCGTCAATGGCCTGAATGGCAATGTACGCAATCACCCCATGGGGATTCGGCCCCATTTTGCCCATCGAGGGCGGGGCATAGACCCCTTGACAAAAGGAAAATGGAGACAGGGGGAATTAGCCCACCACCGTGACGCCATTGAGGTGCAATAGAGGTGCAATACAGGGCATCGCCGGAACTCGGCTATCCATGGCCCAAGGGGGAGATGATGCCGGCGCCGCGATTATTTCAAACCCAAGAATCGTATATATTATCAAGCCACAGAGCTCGAAGGGGCTCGCCGCTGCAACCCTCGGCTTTGGGATAGGGTTTCGCCAAGGAGACCTCGATTCCCCATTCCCTTCCATGGAACACTGGCCCTGAACCACTAGCACGGGATAACGCGTGACACTCCCCAAAGGCCTTCGCCCCGACAGTCAACACATCCGCCGCAACATGGAAGACCACCAGTTGCTGCTGGTGGATACCCACTGGCTCGAGCGCTACCGCGAACTCCAGGAGCGCCTGAAGTACGCCTTGGAGTTGGCGCAAGCCCTGCTGGCCGCAGCCCGCAAGGCCGACGCCCCCCAGGGCGACGCCGAGCATCTCGCCCACTATCGAACCCTCTGCCAGGAGGGCATTGCCCTGGGAATAGAAGTCTACGGCGATGGCTGGGTCAATATCGAGCTGGCCGTGGGTCCACCCCTCACAGCCCATGAGCTCAAGGGCTACGCCGGCCCGGCGCCGGTGGCCGCTCGGTTGCGGCTGCCCAGCGGCGGCCTCCACATCGGCGACAGCGGTTTTCTGCTCCGCAGCCCCTTGACCATGACGCCGGGGGATTTCGAGGTCAACGTCTATTACCCCGATGACCAGCACCTGTTGATCGTCTTTACCCCCAGCACCAACTTCGCCGCCCTCGGGCCCCGGGAAGCATGGCTGGCCATTCCCCGCTGACGCCCCAGGGGTTTCACCAGCGGGCCATGACGTTTTCCAGGGCTTTGATGAGCCGGTCCCGCAGGGGTTGGGCGGCGGTGTAAAAGTGCCGCTGATACTCCTGGTACTGGCGCCGACCAGCGGGGGTTTCCACGGCGATGGGCGCTAGCCCCTGGGCTGTGAGGTCGTAGGGACTGGCGCGCATGTCCACGGTGCGGATTTGCCGGGCCAGGAAAAAGGCATCGGCGATCAAACCACTGTCCACCCAGGGATAGGCCTTAAAGGCCCAGCGGTAGATATCCATGTTGGCGTGGAGACAGCCCGGTTGCTCGTGGACCATCCGGTTGGCGTGGCTCAGGGCGTGGCGGTTGCGGGGCTTGGCCGCGGGGGTAAAAAACCGAAAGGCGTCGTAGTGGGTGCAGCTCAAAGGCCGCTCGTCGACGGCGGCGGCGATGGCCCCTGGGGACAGGCGCAAGGGCAATTGGGCGTGGCGCACGGCGTCGGCTTCCAAACCGTAGACCATGGCCCATTCGTGGAGGCCATAACAGCCCCACACCGGCAATCGCTCCCGGGTGGACTGGAGCAAGGCCAATATCCACCGCAGACCCTCCCGGCGACCCTCGGGAATCCCCTGGGGCTCCAGGTAAACGCCATGGCCCCGGGCGACATAGCCAACGTGGCGCTCTAAAAAGACCTCGCTCCCCGGCCCCTCCAACAACACCCCCACCCCGGGACTCCAGCGCCGCAGCCACACCGGGCGAAAGGGGTAGTACTCGAACATAAAATCCAGCACCGGGTCCTTGGCCCCCCGGCGTTTGGCCGCCAAATAGGGATCCAGCACCGGCCCTAGCCGCGCCTCGTGGCGGGCCATGGCCGCCCCCCAAACGGGGGCCGCCAGGGGGTTTAGCTCAACGTCGGCCATGGCCTCCCCCCCGGCCAACGCCCTAGGGACGCCCCCGCCGCACGGCGGCCAGCAGCCCCGCCGTGGAGGCGTCGTGGTGGCCCGTGGCCTTGCCTTGGATCTCCGACAACAACGCCTTGGCCAACTGCTTGCCCAACTCCACCCCCCACTGGTCAAAGGAATTGATGTTCCACAACACCCCCTGGACAAACACTTTGTGCTCGTAGAGGGCCAACAGCGACCCCAGGGTGTGGGGGGTGAGGCGCTGGTAGAGGATAAAGGTGCTGGGACGGTTGCCGGC
>JBHJHK010000161.1:0-2888 GCA_050330975.1 Candidatus Competibacterales bacterium
CGGCCCCGGGGAGCACACCCCCCCAGACCAGCTGGGCGCCGGTGGGGGCCTGGGGCTGGGTGAGCCCCACGGCCATGGCCAGGACCCGCCCCACAAAGGGACGGGCCGCCGCCCCGCGGCCCAGGCTGTCCAAGGTCGCCACCCGGCGCAGGACGTGGTGGGGTAGTCCCAGACTCGCCAGGTCCCCCAGGGTGTGGAGGGCCGCGGTGTAAAACCCGTAGACCCCCATGCCCGGGGCCCCCAGGAGCCGCCCCAGGACCACACTGGTGAGCAACATCAACCCCATGCCCCCACCGCGCACGGCGGCGGCCACCAGCAAGCGCCCCACCAGGGGGCGGCCGCGCCCACCGCGCCCACCGGCGAGGATCTGCCCGAGGGCTGATAACACCCTCAACGCCCCTGCCAGACCTGGCGTTTGCGGTAGATGGTGGAGGGGCTGATCTCCAACAGCGCCGCCGCCCGGGGAATGTTGCCGTTGCAGTGGGCAATGGCCGCCTCAATGGCGTCTCGTTCCACCTGCCACAGGGGCCGCAAAGGCGACGTTTTTGCCCCGGTCAGGGCCGGTGGGGCCCCCTCGGGGGACGCCAGGGGGGCCGGCGAGGGCCCGGTCAACCCGTCTAGGGGCGGCGGCAACATGGCCTCGGTGACCCGCTCCCCCCGGTGGAGCACGGCGATGTTGCGCACCACGTTTTGCAGCTGGCGCACATTCCCGGGCCAGGGGTAGCGGCGCAGCCGGTCCGCGGCCTCCCCGTCGAAGCCCCCAAAGGCTTTGCCCTCTTCTCGGGCGTACTGGGCGAGGAAATGATGGGCGATGAGCATGACGTCGTCTTCCCGCTCCCGCAGCGGCGGCAGGGCGATGGGGATGACGTGGAGACGGTAGTAGAGGTCTTCGCGAAACCGCCCCGCCGCCACCTCGGCCAGGGGATCGCGGTTGGTGGCGCAGACAAAGCGCACGTCCACCGAGGTCAACGCCGTTCCCCCCACGGGCTGGAAGGTGCCCGTTTGGATAAAGCGCAGCAACTTGGCCTGGAGGTCCAGATCCATCTCGCAGATTTCGTCGAGGAACAAGGTGCCGCCGTCGGCCCGGGCGGCGGCGCCGGTGCGGGACCCCACAGCCCCGGTGAAGGCGCCCTTGACGTGGCCAAAGATCTCGCTCTCCATCAAGTCCCGGGGGATGGCGGCGCAGTTGAGGGGTACAAAGGGGCCCTCTTGGCGCGGTCCCCGGCGGTGGATGGCCTCGGCGCACACCTCTTTGCCCGTGCCGCTCTCCCCGGTGATAAACACCGTGGCCTTGGAGGGGGCCGCGGCGTCGATGGTGTGGTAGACCCTTTGCATGGCCAGCGAGGCGCCGATAAAGCCGCAGTAGTGGTCCCGGTCCAGCTCCCGGTAGTGGTCGACGAGTTCCACGAGCCGCCGGCGCTCTAAGGCGTTGGCGACGGTGACCCGCAGGCGTTTGGCGTCAAAGGGCTTTTCGAGGAAATCCACCGCGCCGCAGCGCATGGCCTCCACGGCGACGTCCACCGAGCCGTGGGCGGTGATGACCACCACGGCACAGGGCAACGCCCGACTTTGAATCTGCTTGAGGATCGTCATGCCGTCCATATCCGGCAACTTGAGATCCAACAGCACGACGTGGGGTAGCTCCCCTTCGAGGTGGGCCAGGGCCTCGGCGCCGGTGGCCGCGGCGACGACCCGGTGGGGCGTACCCTTGAGGTAGGCGCTGTAGACTTTGGCCAGGGCGGGACTGTCCTCCACCAGCAGCACCACACTTCCCGGTGCCGGGGAGGGGGCTTCGGGGGATACAACGACGGCGGGATCGGATGCGGACACAGCGGCTTCTTCCTTGTCGCGCTGGGGGTGGGGGTGACGGTGGGATTACACACTATCTATCATAGCGCGACCCCGCTGCGAAGGCGCAGCCCGGGATCGCGCCATGGGTCCCGCGATCCCCTAGGGCCCGTCGACCTGGAGGGTCTGGGACATGGCGCGCTTCTGGAGATGGGCGTCCAACGCCGCCAGGGCCGCCCCGCCCAGGTCGGCGACCTGGGTCGCCAGGGCGCGGGCTTCGACGGTGTCTCCCCGGCGACACGCCGCCTCCAGGGCCGCCGCCTTCTCCCCGAGGGCTAGGACGCCAAAGGTGTTGGCCCCGCCTTTGAGGGCGTGGGCCTCGCCCTCCAGGGCCTGCCAGTCGGTGGCGGCCCCCAGGCGGGCGACGGCGGCGAGGCGCGGGCGGGCCTCGGTGACAACGCCCCCCACGATGTCCCCCACCATGGCGTCGCCCACGTCCGCCCCCAACCGCGCCAGGGCCGCCTCGTCGAGGACCGGGGAGGGCGGTGGATCGTCGGCCACGGCCAAGGCAACGGGGTTGGAGGGGGGATTGTCGGCGGGAAGCGCCAACCAGCGCTCCACCGTGGCCAGGAGGGCGTGGCGCTGGAGGGGTTTGGTGAGGTAGTCGTCCATGCCCGCGGCGCGACAGCGCTCCCGGTCCTCGCTAAAGGCATTGGCGGTGAGGGCGACGATGGGCACCTGCCCCCTAGGGCCTTCGAGGGCGCGGATGCGCCGAGTGGCCTCCAAACCGTCCATCACCGGCATGGACAGATCCATGAGCACCACGTCATAGGGGTGTTGGTCCACCGCCACCACGGCCTGTTGGCCGTCCCGGGCCCACGTGACCCGGTGGCCGGCGCGGCTCAACAGGGCGCTGGCCACTTGGTGGTTGGCGGGGCTGTCCTCCACCAGCAAAATGTGTCCCCGGCGGCCGGGCGTCGGCGCCGACGTCGGAGGCGGGGCTGGGGGGTTCGGCGCGGCGTCGCCGGCGGTCGAGCCCCCCCCCCCCCCGGACCGGTCCCGCCACCCCAAGACCCAGCCCCGCCCCCCGCCGCGACAGC
>JBHJHK010000162.1:0-5207 GCA_050330975.1 Candidatus Competibacterales bacterium
ATTAAAACCACCCCGGGCGGCGCCGGGGCGCGGCTACGACGCCCCCCACCAGCCCCACCGCCGGGGGGGGGTTGTGGTGGCGGAGTGCCGCCACCACGGCAAAGCCGTCGACTTCCTCGGCGGTCAACACCACATCGCTCAACACCGCGTCGAGGGCGGGGTGACGGGCCACCACGGCCCGGACTTCGGCCACGCTTCCCGCGGGAATGGCCCGGTAGTTCAACCGCTCCAGGGCTCGCACCGCGTACTGGCG
Organism: Candidatus Competibacterales bacterium; assembly: GCA_050330975.1. GTDB lineage: Bacteria > Pseudomonadota > Gammaproteobacteria > Competibacterales > Competibacteraceae > JBHJHK01. Next base: position 254 of record JBHJHK010000162.1, read on the forward strand.
GACATCGGCGCGATCTTCCACCACCAACACCGTCTCCCCCCGCCCGGTGGACACCTTCCCCACCGCCTCACCGGGTTTGGCGGTAACGCCTTTTGCCAGGTGGGACACCGCCTCGGGGTCGGCCTGGGGGAGCCATACCTCCACCTGGGTACCCCCTACCCTTGGACACGACAACCGCAAGGCCCCCCCCGACAGCCGGACGAATTCATAGGCCGAGCTCAAACCCAAACCCGTTCCCTTGGGCTTGGTGGAAAAAAAGGGCTCCACCGCCCGCTGGAGGGTCATCTCGTCCATGCCACTGCCCTGGTCCACTACGGTGAGCCAGGCGTAGTGCCCGGGGGGTAAGTCGTCCTCTGGGCGATGGCGTTGGGTTTGGCGCAAGGTCAAATGGATCTCCCCCCCCGCGGTCATGGCCTCCTTGGCATTGACCATAAGGTTCAACAGGGTGGCGCGCAGTTGCTGGGGCTGGGTGACGATCGCCAGGTCTTCGGCCTCTGATCGATAGTGCACGTCGATGGCCTTGGGAAACAGGGGGCGGGCGGATCGCACTAGATCGTCCAAGAAGGCATTGAGTTCCACGACTTCGATGTATCCCGTGGCTCCCCGGGCAAAGCCCAGGATGCCCTCCACCAAGGTCCGACTGTCCTCCACCGCCGACCCCATATCGGCGAGGATCTGGTGGCCGTCGTCGGAGAGCTCAGGGCCGTTGAGTTCCTGGAGGAGCTGGCAGTTGCCGGCGATGACCTGGAGCAGGTTATTGAGGTTGTGGGCGATCTCCCCGGCCAGCTGGCCCAACAGCTCCAGTTTGACGTGCTGGCGCTGGCGTTGCTCCAGCCGGCGGCGCTCGCTGGTGTCCCGGACGAAGACCCACAGGGCCACGGCGTCCGGGGCGGTGCTGGCGGCGTAGTGCCAGCACTCCACGGGCAATGGGCGCTGATCGGGGGTGAGCAATTCCCCCTCCCATAACGGCGAGTCGTCCCCGGGGCGGAGGGTGGCGGTGGCCTCGCCATAGCTCTGGCGCCAGGCGGGGGCCACCAGTTGCCGCCAAGGCCGCCCCACCAGGGCTTCGGGGCCATGGCCCAGCCACTGGGCCAAGCGGTGGTTGACTTCTTGGATGCGGCCCTCGCCGTCCAGGCGGGCAAAACCGTCCAGGCTGTGTTCGGCCACGGCGCGGTAGCGGCTTTGGCTGTCCCGCAATGCCAGGGAGGCCCGGCGCAGGGCGGTGATATCCACCACCAGGGCGTTGACCCCCACCACTTGGCGGGCTCCGTCCCACAGGGGAAAGTAGTTTCCCAACCACACCCGGTGTTCTTCCACGGGGCCCTCGGTGAGGCTGATCTCCAGGTTGTGGAGGGTCTCCCCCCGGAGCACCCGGCGATACACCCCCTCTAGGCGGGGACGGAGGGCGGGGTGCAAGACCTCCAGAATCGAGCAGCCCACTAGGTCGGGCCCCCGGTGGACCTTGGGATCCAACGCCGCCGCGGCGGCGTTGGCCCGCAGCACCTTCAAGATGCCATCCAACAGGTAAATGGCCATGGGGGCATTGTGGTAGAGGGCCTCCAGCTCCTCCAATTGGCCCTGGAGCCGGTGGTTGAGGGTGTCGATGACCAGGCGAGCTTGCTGTTGGGCGGTGGTATCGACAAAGGTCACCACGGCCCCGACCACGGCGCCTTCGGTGCTGCGGTAGGGAGTGACGCGCTGGAGAAAGTGGCGTTCGCCATCGTGGGTGGTCACGCCGCCGACTTGGATCGCCTCGCCGTCCATCACCGCTGCCACGGCGGCGAACAGCCCTTCGGTGGGCATGAGGGCGACGATATCGGCCAAGGGGCGCCCCACATCCCCGGGGAGCAGGCGAAACAGCTGTTGAACCACCGGGGTAAAGCGGCGGATACGGCCGTCGGTGTCCAGCAGCATCACGGCGAGATCGGTGCTCTGGAGGAGATTGTTCAAATCGCCGTTGAGTTGATCGAGCTCGCCCAACTTGTGGTAGAGGGTGTGGTTGGTGATCTCGAGGGCTTCGTTGCTGGCTCGGAGCTCTTCTCGGGAGATCTCGAGCTCCTCGTTGGCGGAACACAGCTCTTCGTTGACCGACAGCAGTTCTTCGTTGTGGGCCGCCAGGTTGGCGTTGGCATCCCCCAACTGCTCGATGGTGGCCTGGAGTTGCTCCTGGGTGCGGCTGAGTTCCCCTTCCAGTTGCACAGTGCGGAGATCGTTGCAGGGGGCGCCTTCCCCCGGCCCCTGATCGCCAGCCGTCACTGAGCCCCGCTCCAAAAACGCCACTAAGAACGAGGGTGGCATGCCAGCTAGGGGGGGCAAGGGGCGCACCTCCAAGTCGAAGCACTGGACGCCCCCGGCCAGGGTCAGGGTCATTTGGCGCCGCTCCGCCGGGCGCTGTTGGATCTGGCTCTCCAACAGGGCGCCCTGGAGAACAGATCGCAGTTCCGGGCGGATCAAGCGGTCGACGGTCAACGCCGGCTCGCCACTCAACGGGGCCAGGTAGGGGTGAACGGCTCCCCGGAGGTAGTAAATCCGCCCCCGCTCGTCACAGGCCAGCAACGGATGGACGTATTCTCGAAGGACGAGGTGGTCTAGAGCCGTCCCCACCGAACCGCCGCCGTGGGGACCCGGGAACGGCTGTGGGGCCCTGGGGGTGGCCGGGGGCCCATGGGGTACCGGGAAGGGTTGGGGAGAAGGGGCATCCACCTCCCGCCGGTAGACGTGGTGACCGCGGTCCACCACCTCAAAGCCCGGGCCGGTGGGGGGGAGATTTTCCGACTTGCCCAGCACCAGGTATCCCCCGGGGCGCAACCCGTAGTGGAATGACTGTATCACCCGCCGTTGTTCCTCGGCACTGATGTAGATAAAGAGGTTGCGACAGGAAATCAGGTCCAGCTGGGAGAAGGGAGGGTCCCGCGCCACGTCGTGGCGGGCGAACAAACACCACTCCCGCAGGGCGGGATCAACGGCGTAGCCGTCGTCGACCCTGGCGAAAAACCGCGCCAGGCGCCCTGGGGGAATAGGGTTTTCGATCGCCGTGGAGTAGCGACCGCGCCTGGCGCTGGTCAAGGCCCTTTCATCCAGGTCGGTGGCGAAAATCTTCACCGGACGGTCCCCAAACCGGTCGAGGGCCTCCCGCACCACCATGGCCAACGACAAGGCCTCTTCGCCGCTGGCACAGCCCGCCACCCACAACCGCAGGCCTTCCCCGGGGGGCTTAGCGGCCAGTAGGCTCGGCAGGACGGAGCGTTCCAGGGCGGCAAACACCTCGGGGTCGCGGAAGAACTCGGTGACCCCAATGAGCAGATCCCCATAGAGCGCCTGGACCTCGGCGGGATCGCGGTCCAGGCGTTCGAGGTAGGCCTCGACGGTCTCCAGTCGCTGCAATTGCATGCGCCGCCACACCCGCCGCTCCAAGGTGGAACGCTTGTAGCCGGCAAAATCGCGACCTGTGGTCCGTTGTAGGTGACGCTGGATGGCCTCCAGTTGGCTGTCGGCGAACACGATGGCTCCAGTGGCGAGAGTGGCGAGGGACACCGGGGGGCTTTGGTATAACAATTGGGACGCCACGTCCCCCAGGGGCACCAGGGCGTCGACGAGGCCCTGGACCAGAGCCGTCAACAGGCCTTGGCTGGCGTTCTGCACCGGCCCCCGGACGATGACCCAGCCGCCAGCGGCCCGAAGGGCGCGGAGTCCGGCCAGGTCTTGGCAGGTCAAGGACCCCAGCACCACCGCGACCACGCGGTGATCGGCTACGGCCGCCAGAGCCTCCAGCAGCGCCCCCAAGACCCCATCCTCGGCTTCGCCTGCCGACGGGCGGATCCCGGTGGTCAAGGCGCGGCCATCGGCAGCGGGGTCGAGGGTAATATTAGATGACAGAAGATAAACCCTGCCAGCCCTCAACTCAATGGGGCTGTGGTCTTGGGAAGGCACGACCACGGGCCAAGGGCTGGCGGCCCTCAACCGCTGGTGGATGGGATCTCCCTGGAGCGTGGGGCTCCGTTGAACCACTACCAGGGCGAAGGGTAGATGGGAAGGCCATTGATCCAAGACGACCACCAGATCGGGGTCGGTGGCCGATTCCACCGCCAGGGCAACCACCGAGACGTGCCGACCGAGCTGTTCACCATTGCCACCCATGATCGGATCCTTACAGTGAAGACAAAGCGCCACGAGATCGCGTTATTGCAGCGCGCAAAAAACTTGGATGGAGGAAAAAATTTGGCTTATTGTATTGGAAAACTTACAAGTTTTCCCCAAGCTCGCGTGCAGGGCAGCCGAAAAACGGCCCTGTAACCACGAGGTAGATCAATGAAAAGACGGGGTTTACAAAGCCCCGCGGGGGAAGCGCACCGTCCGGCGCTCCTCGGTGAAGTGGGCCAACGACTGGCGCCAGCTGGCGTTGGGCCACAACAGCTCAACGCTAGTCTCGAAGGGGCGATAGACGGCGGTGTAGAGGGTGCCAAACCCCCGTTGGTAGTCGATGGAATAGAGGGGGGAGCGCAAAAAGGCCCGGGCCAGGTCCTCGCCGGAATCGCTCTCGGCGAGGCGAAACTTCAAAAATCGCTCCCGCTCCAGGGTGGCCGTGGCCCGGGCGTGTTGTTGCCACTCCACCTCCCGTTGGTGGTTGGTGGTGACCAAATCCCGCCCCACGGCGGCAGAGCGATCGGGACCGACGTGGACGGTGTAGTGGTCGCCGTTGCCATCCACCAGGGTGACGTTATAGGCCATGTGGGAAGGAATGCGACAAAGCGCCGCCACCCCCTCCCGGGCCGTGGCACAGGTTTCCAAGACATAGCGCAAAATCAAGGGGATACCAAAGCCCTCCCCCACCACCCGCCGCCCGCCAAAGGTCAGGGAAACGCACAACTTGGCCCCGTTGAGGCCGTCTAACACCCCCCACAGGCAGTCGGTCATGGCCAGGACCTCCCGCCCCCCCCAGGCGCTTTTGAACATC
>JBHJHK010000163.1:0-9814 GCA_050330975.1 Candidatus Competibacterales bacterium
GAGAACCTGCCGTTTCTCAACAATATCCACCGCGCCACCGAGGCCATGGGGTTGAACCGGGCCATCGCCGGGTTGCCGGTGCCCCTCCACCCCGGGGCGGCTCGCTACTACCGGGAAGTGGGGGGGCTGGATATCCCCGAGCGGTTGTTGGCCACGGAGTGAGGCTTCGAGAATCGACGCCGGTAGTTGATCCATGAGCCAGCAGACCGCCTCGGCTCCCCCCGCCAGCCCCGATGGGGCGGGGGAGGGGGTCACCCAAGACCCCCTGCGGGGCCGGCACACCCCCATCGGTCGGGCGATTGTCGCCATCGGCGTGGTACTGTCCCTCGCTCATCTGTATTTTAATACCCTGGGCACATTTCCCGAGCTTTGGACTTCGTCCATCAGCTTCGCCGGCTTTGGTCTGTTGTGCTGTCTGCGCTACCCGGCCTTTTCTTCCACCACGCCCACGGGCCGGCGCCTGGCGCTGGGGCTCGATGTCGGTTTGGGCTTGTTGCTGGTGGCCTGTGTCGCCCATTTGATCTTTGCCGAGGAGGCGTTTTACGCCCGGGGCTCGTCGTTTATCGCCCCCGATTGGTTCTTTGCCAGCGCCTGTGTGGTCATCGCCATCGAACTCACTCGCCGCACCACCGGCTGGCTGATCCCGGCCCTCATCGTGTTGTCGTTGGTCTATGTGGTCGGGGGAGGGCGGTTCATCGAAGGGGTGTTCCAGTTTCCGGGGTTGAGCGCTGAAACGGTGCTGTTTCGCCAGTACTTCAGTACCGACGGCATGTTTGGCCCCATCGCCCGGATCTCCTCCACCTTTGTGTTTATGTTCATTTTGTTCGGGGCGTTTTTGGTGCGCTCCGGGGCGGGAGATTTCATCATTCAACTGGCCATGTGCGCCGCCGGCCGCCTGGCGGGGGGGCCGGGGCTGGTGGCGGTGCTGGGCTCGGCCCTCATGGGCTCTATTTCTGGCTCGGCGGTGGCCAACGTGGTATCCACGGGGGTGGTCACCATCCCGTTGATGAAGCGCGCCGGCTTCCCCCCCCGCTTCGCCGCCGGGGTGGAGGCGGCCGCCTCCACCGGCGGCCAGCTCATGCCGCCGGTGATGGGCGCTGGAGCCTTTATCATGGCCACCTACACCGGCATCTCCTATTTGGCCATCATCGCCGCCGCCACCTTGCCGGCCTTGATGTATTTCGCTTCGGTGGCCATTTGGGTGCGCATCGAAGCCCTCAAACACAACGTGGTGGCCCAAGACCTCCCCGAGGCCCCCAAACTGGTCACGGTCCTCAAGGAGGGGGGCCACAACGCCGTCCCCATCGTCGCTTTGGTGGCGTTTTTGATCGCGGGCTATACCCCCACCTACGCTGCGGGGATGAGCATTTTGGCGGCGGTGGTGGCGTCGTGGCTTTCCCCGCGGCGAGACCATCGCATGGGGCCTCGGGCCATCCTCGAAGCCCTGGCGTTGGGGGCCCGCAATATGGCCACCGTGGCGGTGTTGCTCACCGCCGTGGGGATTATCGTCAACGTCATCGGCACCACGGGGATCGGCAATACCTTTTCGTTGATGATCACCGGCTGGGCCGGGGGCAGCTTGCTGTTGACCCTGGTCCTAGTGGCGTTGGCGTCGTTGGTGTTGGGGATGGGGTTGCCGGTGACGGCGGCCTACATCGTCTTGGCGACGTTGTCGGCCCCGGCCATCAAGGATCTCATCGTCCAGGCCCAGCTCATCGACCTCATAGCCAGCGGCCAGCTCCCCGAACAGGCCCGGGCGATCTTTATGTTGGTGGCCCCCGAATCGGTGGCCGCCCTGGCCGAGGGCATGTCTCGCAGCGAGGCGGCGGCGTTGCTGGCCCGGGTGCCGGTGGAATTTGTCGCCACCTTGAACGACCAGGCCCTGGACCCGGCGGTGGTCACCGCGGCGCTGTTGTCGGCCCACATGATCATCTACTGGCTATCCCAGGACAGCAACATCACCCCGCCGGTGTGCCTCACCGCCTTTGCCGCCGCCGCCGTGGCGGGCACCAAACCCATGGCCACGGGGGTCACCGCCTGGCGGATCGCCAAGGGCTTGTACATCGTGCCGTTGCTCATGGCCTATACGCCGTTGTTGAGCGGCCAATGGTTCGAGGTCTTGCCCGTGGTGGTGTTTGGCATTCTGGGGATCTACGCCCTCAACGGCGCCATCGCCGGCTTCCTCGAGGCCCCCGTCCCTCTCTTGGGTAGGTTCGTGTTGGTGGTGGCAGCGGCGGGGTTACTTTGGCCCCAGATGCTCCCCGTCAACCTCATGGGTGGGGCCTTGTTGGCGCTGATCGTCGTGGTGAACTTGCGTTCGCGGGCTACAATGGGGACTGTAGCTACCTCCGGTGCGCCCCCTTAAGGGGCGCCCCACCACCTTTGCCCACCACCTTTGATCACCGTTGTTCAACCGAGAATCGCCATGGCCCATACGCCCCTCGACAGCGCTGCTTTGGATCAATTGTTCAACCAGGCCCGGACCTTCAACCAGTGGCTGGACAAACCCGTCACCGACGAGCAGCTCCACGCCCTGTGGGACCTCACCAAGATGGCCCCCACCAGTGCCAACTGCTCCCCGGTGCGGCTGGTGTTTGTCAAGTCCATGGAAGCCAAGGAAAAGCTCCGCCCCGCCCTGGCCGAGGGCAACGTGGACAAGACCATGGCGGCACCGGTGACGGCCATCATCGGCCACCACATGGAATTCCACGAGTTCCTTCCCCAGTTGTTCCCCCACACCGACGCCCGGTCTTGGTTTGCCGGCGATCCGGACAAAATTTTCGATACGGCCTTTAGAAATGGCACCCTCCAGGGGGCGTATTTGATCATGGCCGCCAGGTCCTTGGGGCTAGACTGCGGGCCCATGTCGGGCTTTGATCAAGCCGCGGTCGACCAAGCCTTTTTCCCCGACGGCAAGATCAAAAGCAATTTCCTCTGCAACATCGGCTACGGCGACCCCGCCAAGCTCTACCCTCGAAGCCCCCGGTTCGCCTTCGAGGAGGCCTGCCGCATCGAGTGATGGAGGCGGTTTTGCCATGGCCCCCGTACGCCAGTAGAATGCCTACGTCCTCGCTGTGGACAGAGGCGGTCAATTGGGGATAGCGGGGCCATTGATGAGAATCGTCGTCGTCAAAAACCCAAAAAACCCCGTGCCTTCGGGCCAGTCCCTAGACCTTCAGTTCTGGGGATGGTTTTTTTTGGTCCCCAAACCCCAATACCCGATAAGGTCATATCCACTGACTTGTGACACCTGTTGCCCCGGTACCCATGGACTAGTTTCCCCTGAAGTTGAGCAAAGGAGAAGATATCGTGGTGATTCGCAGATGGTTGGCCAAGGTATTGGCAATGGGTTTTTTGGCCACAGTGGCCACGGCGGGGTACGGGCAAACGCCAGGTGTGACGACCTCGACCATCCACATCGGCGCTACCCTGGGTTCGGAGGACTTGGAGGGTGCCGGTGTCAGGGCCTTTGGGGAAGGGGTCGAAGCCGTTTTGAGCAGCGGCGACGCCCCCGTTTTTGTCGGTCTGCGCCAGGTGCTCTACACGGTGTACGACGATCTCGACAGCCCCGACGATGCCGTTGAGCAAACCCAGGCCCTCATGGATGAGGGCCTTTTTTTTGCCCTGGGCAGCGGGGGCGACCAAACCATTGCCGCGACCCTGCCCCTGCTGAGAGCCAATGGCGTACCCATGGTGGGTTTCTTTACGGGCATCTCGGCGCTGGATCCCGAAGATCAACGGGTATTGAATATCCGCCCGCGATTTTCTCGAGAAATCGTGGCAATGACCCAGCTCGCCCTGGGTAGCGGTTTTGAACCCGAGGAAATTTGCGCCTTTGTGCAGCGCGACCGCGACGAAAACGCCCTGCTGGCGGGGCTGCGCCAGGCGTTGAGCCCTTATCCCGGGGCCGCCACCGCCGTCGCCGGTTTGGATTACTTGCTCGACGACGGGGGCATCACCGGCCAGCGCAATTTCTTGGGCCCCGTGGGTTTCTACGACGATCGCGCCAACCGGATTCGCGAGGGGTATCTCTCCCTCAAAGCCTGGGAAGAAGTCGCTGGCGTCCCCTGTCGCTTTGTCGTCACGGGCTTGGACGGCGAACCCTTGATCCAGCTCATCAACTATACCCGCCAGAAGGACGAGTCCTGGCTGTTTGGCGCCCTCTCTCCCCTGGCATCGACCAGTGGCCTGGCCTCCCTAGACGACCGGGGCATCGATGATGGGGTCGTTTTCACCCGGGTTGTTCCCCCCCGAAATGCTTCGCTACCCGTGGTCGAGGCGGCTCGGCGGACCCTGGGAGAGCGCTTCAACGCCCATTCTTTGGAGGGTTACCTCGTCGGGCGCTGGGCCCTTGAGGTATTGCGCGCCGTGGAGGGGGAGATGACCCGGGAAAATTTTCTGGCTACGGCCAGGTCGCGCCCCTTCGATCTGGGGGGCGTGGTGGTGGACTTCTCGGCCGACCAACCAGCGTCACTCCCCATCGCCCTGGAGTATCTCTACGGAGGGCAGTTGTACGGCATCGACCAGCGGGGATTGAGCCGGGTCGGCACCGAGTTCATCGGCGGCCAGGTGGAGTTGGGAAGCGCGCCCCTGGAAGACCTGCTGGTCGACACCACCACAGTATTCACGGCGGACGTCTACGACTACCTCAGCCGTCTGCCCAAATTCGTCTTGGCCACCGCTACCAAGGGGGGCACTTATTACCCCGTGGGCATTGCCATCGCCGCCCTGATCAACGTAAAGCTGGGGCCCAAAACCGATATCGGCCTATCGGCGATCCCCAGCGCCGGCTCCGGGGAAAACATCGGGCTATTGCGGGAAAAGCAGGTCCAGTTCGCCATCCTCCAGGGCCTCTACGGCGCCTGGGCCTGGAGTGGCGAGGGGCAGATGAGCGCCGAGGGCCCACAAAAACACCTGCGCTCCATCACGATGCTGTGGCAGAACGTCGAGCATTTTGTCGTCGCCAGTGACCGGGTCAAAACGGGTACCATCGACGACCTGGGGGCCTTTGACGGCGCTAAGTTCTCCATCGGGCGGCGCAACTCCGGCACCGAGGGCTCGGGGCGAGAGATCCTCTCCAACCTGGGGATCGACCCCGATGGGACCTTTGACCTGGTCCACCTGGGCTATGGTGCCAGCGCCGAGGCGCTGCAAAACGGCACCATCGAGGGAATGAATATCCCCGCTGGCCCCCCGGTGGCGGCCATCTCCCAGGCCTACGCCGCCATGGGGGCCGATGGCCTCAAGGTTTTGGACTTCACCGATGAGCAAATGGCCCAGGCCAACGGCGAGTACGAGCTTTGGACCCGCTTTGTGATTCCCGCTGGCACCTACCCGGGTCAACAACAGCCCATCAATACCATTGCCCAGCCCAACTTCTTGGCGGTTCACCAAGACGTCCCCGAGGAGACGGTGTACCAGATCACCAAGACTCTCTATGAGAACCTGCCGTTTCTCAACAATATCCACCGCGCCACCGAGGCCATGGGGTTGAACCGGGCCATCGCCGGGTTGCCGGTGCCCCTCCACCCCGGGGCGGCTCGCTACTACCGGGAGCACCACGGGTTGGACATCCCCGCCCGGATGCTGACCCGTCAGTAGGTCCTTTTGCCACAGCCCGTGGACGCCGGTAAGATGCCTTTTGCATTCCCTCCCTTGCGAACACCCCACGGCAGAATTGCGGCATGTCTTTCCTCGAAGAACTACAATGGCGCGGCCTGTTGCACCAAACGGCCGGCGCCGGCGTCGAACACCACCTCCAGACCCCCAGGGTGGGCTACTGCGGCTTTGACCCCACCAAAGCAAGCCTCACCATTGGCAACTTCATCGCCATTAAACTATTGATGCACTGGCAGCGGGCCGGCCACACCCCCATCGTCCTCATGGGGGGGGGCACCGGCCTCATCGGCGACCCTTCGGGCAAAGACGCCGAGCGCCAGCTCCTCTCCCGAGAAGAAGTGGCGGCCAACATCGCCGGCCAACGGCGGATCTTTGAGACCCTGTTGGATTTTTCCCCGTCGCTTTCCAACCGGGCCATCATCGTCAACAACGACGATTGGCTGGGGCGCTTGGGCTACATCGACGTGCTGCGGGACATCGGCAAGTACTTTTCCGTCAATGCCATGATTCAAAAGGACTCGGTGCGGGATCGGTTGCACAACCGAGAGCAGGGTATCAGCTATACCGAGTTCAGCTACATGATTCTCCAGGCCTACGATTTTCTCCATCTCTACCGCCACCATGGCTGTACCGTCCAGATCGCTGGGTCGGATCAATACGGCAACATCACCGGTGGGATGGATTTGATCCGTCGCCTGGCCGGCGAGGTCACCTTTGAGGGCGAGGGGGGTGGGGAAAAACTCAGCTGTGATGGGATCACGAATCGGGCCTTTGGCATCACTAACCCCCTGGTGACCCGGTCCGACGGCCAGAAGATCGGCAAGACCGCCGACGGGGCCATCTGGCTCACCGCCGATCGCACTAGCCCCTACCGCTTCTACCAGTACTGGATCAACGTCGAAGACGTGGACGTGGAGCGCTTTTTGCGCTGGTTCACCTTTTTGGACCCACAAGCGTTGGCAGCGGTGATGGAAGAGCAGCGGGCTGCCCCCCACCTGCGGCCGGCCCAGCGGACCCTGGCGGGGCATATCACCCAGTTGCTCCACGGCGAAGGGGCCACTGCCGCCGTGGAGCAGGCCTCCCAGGTGTTGTTTGGCAAGGGGGAGCTGCGCTCCCTGTCCCCGGAGCTTTTGCAAGACGTGTTTGCCGACGTGCCCCACTCCGAGCATCCCAAGGACCAGCTGTCCGGGGAGGGGTTGGCCTTGGTGGACCTTTTGCCCGCCACATCACTGGCGGAGTCCAAGCGCCAGGCCCGGGAGTTTTTGGCCAATGGCGCCGTGGCCGTCAACGGCGAGCGGGTGGAGGCCGACACTCGCCTCCAGGCCGAGCAACTCCTCCACGGCAGCTGGATTTTGCTCCGCCGGGGCAAGCGCCACTGGCACGCCACCCGCTGGCGCTGATCCCCTGTGATTGGCAAAGCCCCCTCTTCGGCCCGGGCCTCGGCCCAGGGGGTGTTGAAAACCGTGTTCGGTTACACCCAGTTCCGCGGCCAGCAGCAGGCGGTGGTGGAACGGGTCATCGAGGGGGGCGACGCCTTGGTGCTGATGCCCACCGGGGGCGGCAAGTCGTTGTGCTACCAGGTGCCCGCTCTGGTGCGCCCCGGCACCGCCGTGGTGGTGTCCCCCCTCATCGCCCTCATGGAAGACCAGGTCCACGCCCTGCGCCAGCTGGGGGTCAAGGCGGCCTATTTGAACTCCAGTCTTGAACACGGCAAAGTCCGGGCCGTGGAACAAAGCCTGGTGGAGGGCACCTTGGATTTGCTCTACGTGGCCCCCGAGCGCTTGGTCACCGAGCGCTGTTTGACCCTCCTGCGCCGCATTCCCCTGGCGTTGTTTGCCATCGACGAGGCCCATTGCGTCTCCCAGTGGGGCTTTGATTTTCGCCCCGAATACACCCAACTCAGCTGTTTGCCCGAGCATTTCCCCGGGGTGCCCCGCATCGCCCTCACCGCCACCGCCGACGCCACCACCCGGGAAGATATTCGCCACCAGCTGTCCTTGGGGTCGGCGGAGGTCTTTCTGTCCAGCTTTGACCGCCCCAACATCACCTACCAGGTGCTCCCCAAGCAGCAACCCCGCCAGCAGTTGTTGGCCTTTTTGGCGGGCCAACGGGGCGCGGCGGGCATTGTTTATTGTTTGGCCCGCAAGACCGTGGATGCCACGGCCCAGTGGCTCGCCGAGGCCGGTTACCCGGCCTTGCCCTACCACGCCGGCCTCGACGCCGCCACCCGCCGCCGCCATCAGCGGCGCTTTTTGCGGGAAGAGGGGGTGATCATGGTGGCCACGGTGGCCTTTGGCATGGGTATCGACAAGCCCGATGTGCGGTTTGTGGCCCACCTAGACCTCCCCAAGAGCCTGGAGGGCTACTACCAGGAAACCGGCCGGGCCGGGCGCGATGGGCTGCCGGCGGAGGCCTGGTTGGCCTATGGCTTGAGCGACGCCGTGGGGGTGCGCAAGCTCCTCGCGGAATCCACGGCGCCGGAGCGGCAAAAGCGCATCGAACGCCAAAAGCTAGACGCCATGCTGGGCTATTGCGAAACCACCCGCTGCCGGCGCCAGGTGTTGCTGCACTACTTCGGCGAAGACCACCCCGGGGGGTGCGGCCGCTGTGACACCTGTCTCGAACCCCCCGCCACCTGGGACGCCACGGTGGTGGCCCAAAAGGCGTTGTCCTGTGTCTACCGCACTGGCCAGCGCTTTGGGGTGGGCTATTTGGTGGACGTGCTCATGGGCAAGGACAACGAGCGCATCCGTCGCTTCAACCACCACCAGGTCTCCACCTTTGCCATTGGCCAGGAGTTATCGGCCTCGGAGTGGCGGACGGTATACCGCCAGTTGGTGGCCCTGGGGCTGTTGACGGTGGATGTGGGGGGATACGGCGGGCTACAGCTTACGGCGGTGGCCAGACCCGTGCTGCGGGGAGAACAGACCCTCCACCTGCGCCAAGAGGCCCCCAGGGCCAAGGCTCCGCCACCGGCCGTGGCCACCGCCCCGCGTCCCGGGGTCGAGACCCTGGACGACGAAGGGCGCGGATTGTGGGAGGCCCTGCGCCAGTGCCGCCTCGCCCTGGCCAAGGAGCAAGGGGTGCCCCCCTATGTGATCTTCCACGATGCCACCTTGCTGGACATGGTGGCCCGCCGCCCGGCGACCCTGGAGGCGTTTGGCCAAGTGGCCGGGGTGGGCCAGCGCAAGCGCGAGCGCTACGGCGAGGCGTTTTTGGCCGTCATCGCCGCCCACGACCCGGGGCGGGCGGGGGCATCTCGAGGGGACCGGCCAATGACGCCGTGACGCACTGGCCATTTTGTAATAAATTGTCTTGCATTGTGATGGGGTGGAGTGGCGCTATTCTCCCCAGGGCTCCAGTTGGCGTAGGGCCTGGAGCAATGCGCCTTCAAAGGCATCCACCGCTCCATCCCTCGCCCCTGAGACGGGGAGTTCCCCCAGGGCGTCCAAGGCGGCGTTGACGTCCTTCTCCAGGATGGCCATGGTGTTGTCACAGGCGTAGCCCTCCCTGGCCCAGGAGATGGTGGCGAAGTGGTCGCCAAACCAGGTAGCCCCGGAACTCTGGGCCATGACCTGGCGCAAGACCTCGGGGTCGATCCCCAATGCCTTGGCCCGGGCCAAGGTGCGGCGCACCGCCACCACGCTGGTGGCGGCGACGAAGTTGTTGAGCACCTTGACGGTCATCCCCGCCCCCAGGGGGCCCAGGTGGTGGATGTGACGTCCCATGGCCGCCAGGGCGGGTTGTACCGCCGCCACCGCTGCAGCACTGCCCCCCACCATAAACGTCAAGTTGCCGTCCACGGCGCCCATGGGGGCGCCCGACATGGGGGCGTCTACCAGGGCCACGTCCTCGGGTAGTCGCCGCCGCAGGTGGGGGAGAAAACGGGGGGACAGGGTGGAGCTCACGACCAGGAGTCGGGGATAGGGCGGGGCGTTGAACAAGCCCCGGGGGCCAAAGCACAACACTTCGGTTTGGGAGGCGTCCCGCACCACGCTGATGACGCCCTCCACCGTCCGGGCAAAGACCGTGGGGTCTTCCTCCATTTGGGGGGCGAAGTCGGCGAATTCCCCCGCTGGACGGATGTCGAGGCCTCGCACCGGGAATCCCGCCGCCCACAACCGTCTGGCCATGGGCAACCCCATGGCGCCGCAACCGGCGACGCCCCAGGGGCGGGGGTAGGAGGTGGGTGGGT
>JBHJHK010000164.1:0-6022 GCA_050330975.1 Candidatus Competibacterales bacterium
CAACCCCGCCCAGGGGGGGGGGTACAACGCGGCGAACCCGGGCCCCCCCGCCGCCGGGCCAGGGGCGCGCGACGGCGGGGGGGGGTTCCGGGGCGGGCCGGGGTTTGGCCAGCCAGTAGTAGCCGCCGCCGGCCGCGGCGAGCTACAGCAAGGGCACAAGGGTTTTCCACATCAACAGTAAGGGTGTGGGCATGGGCGAGGGCACGAATTCGATGGGCAACACGAAATCCCCCAGACCACCATCCTTTGGCCCGGGGGGAAGTGGGTGCGGGACGCGCCGCAGCCCGAGGCGAAGCACGTCAGTAAACGACAGTTGCGATGACTTTGACCTTTGCTTTGGCGGGCCGGGGCGGGCGGGGTCTATTTTTGGCTGGCAAAACCCCGGCCCGCCCCGGAACCCCCCCCCGCCGACGAGCTCCAGTGGACCGTCGAGGCCTGGCCACTGGTACGCCGCGATGTCCAGCCCACCCTGGAGGGCTATGGCCAAGTGACCGCCCAGGGCATCGTGGAATTGCGTCCCCCGGTGGCGGGGCGGGTGGTGGAGGTGGCCCCTGGTCTGGCCGATGGTCGAGTCGTGACCCGAGGTGAGCTGTTGTTTAGCCTCGACCCCTTCGTCTTCGAGCAGCGCCTGGCCGAGGCCGAGGCCGACTACCGGGCCGGGAAGTTGGCCCTAGACCGCCTCAGCCGAGAACTCGCCGCCGAGGAAGCGTTGCGGGACAACGCCCGCAAGACCCTAGTGGTCACCGAGCGGGAGCGCCGCCGGCTGTTGCAGTTGCGGGAACGGGGGGCGGTCCAGGCCACGGCTCTAGACGAAGCCGAGCGCAATGAACTCAACGTCCAGCGCACCTTGCTCACCCACCGCCAGACCATCCAGCGCCTGGCGGTGCAAATCGACGAACAGGGGGTCGAACTGGAGCGCCTGGCCATCGCCAAAGCCCTGGCGGCAGACGAGTTGGCCAAGACCGCGGTGCGGGCCCCCATGAAGGGTGTCTTACTGGAACCCCAGGTGGGCCTGGGCCAGGCTGTCAACGTCGGGGACGCCCTGGGTCAGCTCTGGGATCCCGGGCAACTGGAGGTGCGGCTGCGCCTCTCCGAAGGGGTCTTCGCCCGGCTCCAGGCCCATCCCCCCCATTTGGGAGGCGGCGTCGAGGGCCGGCCGGTGACGGTGGTGTGGCGGCGGGGCGGGGTGGCGTTGGACGTCCAAGGTACCATCGATCGCCTGGCCGGCCAGTTGGACGCCGCCGCCGGTACCGTGGACGTCTTCGTCCGCCTGGAGGAGGCCACCACGGCCTTGCCCCTGCGTCCGGGGACCTTTGTGGGGGTGGTGTTGGCGGATGTGGTCTATCCCGACGTCTACGCCCTGCCCCCCAGTGCCATCACCGACCGCGACGAGGTCTACGCCATCGTCACCCACGGCGAGGTGGACCGCCTGGCGAGGTTTGCCGTCGATGTGGTGCGGCGGCGGGGAGAGCGGTGGCTGGTGCGGGGGGACTTGCCCCGGGGGGGACGGGTGGTGCGCCGCCAGTTCCGGGGTATTGGACCCGGGCTCAAGGTGGAGGTGGTGACCGGCCCCGCCGCCGATCCCCCACCCACCGAACCAGCACCCGAGCGCATCACCGCCGTCGATCCAGGGCAGAGCGATGTCTGAGGGCACCTCTACCCCGGGCCCTCACGGGGGCCTCTTGGGCCAGCTCACCCGCCACCCCACGGCGTCCCACCTCCTCATGGTGTTGCTGCTGGTGGGGGGGGTGCTGGCGATGGCCGCGCTCACGGCCCAGATTTGGCCCGACCAGCCGGAGAGCGAGATTTCGGTGCGCTACCGCTGGCCCGGGGCCGGCCCTGCAGACCTGGAGCGCCAGGTCATCCGCCGGGTGGAACCGGTGCTGGCGGACATCGAGGGCATGAGGTCGCTGTCCACGGTGGCCTGGCGAGGGGGCGGTCGGCTGCGGCTCACCTTTGCCGCCGGGGTGGACATCGACCGGGTCTTCGACGAAGTCACCCAGCGCCTCGATCGCGTCAGCGACCTCCCCGAAGACGTGGAGGCGCCACGGGTGGAAATCGATAGCCGGGACGAAACCGTGGTGCGGCTGTTGGTGGCTGGCCCCTTTAGCATCGAGGCCCTCAAGCACCTGGCCGAAGCCATCCGCACCGACTTGGTCAATTTGGGGTTGGAGCGGGTCAACGTGTTGACCGACGGCCGCCAGGAGATCTGGGTCACCGTTGACTCCCCGGTGCTGCGCCAACTCCAGCTCACCCCCCAGGACCTGGCCGAGACCATCAACAGCGCCACGGTGGACCTTCCCGCCGGGCGGTTGAGCCTCGCCACCAGCGAGCGCCAGGTGCGCAGTGTCGGGGTGGACACGGCTCCCCAGTCCCTGGGAGCCATCGAGGTCAAGGGCAGCAACGACGGCCAGCGGGTGCGCCTCGACGACATCGCCACCGTCACCCCGGGGCGGGTGCCAAGCCGCTTTGAGATCCGCTACCGCGACCAGCCGGCGTTGGAAATCGACGTCGAGCGGGCCAGGGGGGACGATATCATCCAAAGCGTCGAGCTGGTGGAGGCCTACCTGGCAAACCTCGTCCCCACCTTGCCCCCCACCTTGACGGTCCAGGCCTATGACGCCGAAGCCGACAGCGTCCGCCAGCGCTTGGGGCTTTTGCTGGAAAACGGCGCCTGGGGGCTGTTGTTGGTGGTGACGGTGCTGTTTGTGTTCCTCAACGCCCGGGTGGCGCTGTGGGTGGCGGTGGGTATCCCCGTGGCGTTGTGCGCCGCCTTGGGGGTGATGTACGCAGGTGGCCAGACCCTCAATATGGCCAGCCTGTTTGGGCTGTTATTGGTCATTGGTATCGTGGGGGACGACGCCATCGGGGTGGGGGAGCACGCCGAGGCCCTCCACCGCCGGGGGTTGTCCCCTGAGGCGGCGGCGGTGGTGGGGGCTCGGCAGATGTTGCTGCCGGTCACCGCTGCCACCCTCACCACCGTCGCCGCCTTTGCGCCGTTGTTTTTGGTGGAGGGTCGCACTGGCCTTCTGGCCCAGGCCACGGCCTGGGCGGGGATCGCCGCATTGTTGGGTTCTTGGCTGGAGTGCTTTGGGGTATTGCCGGGACACCTGCGCCACGCCCTGAAGGGCACCGGCTCCCCCCCTGCCTGGCGCCGGCGGGTGGACGAGGCCTTTGATGGCTTTCGCCAGGGTCCCTTCCGCCGCCTGGTGAGGGCCGCGTTGCAGTGGCGCTACAGCGTCATCGCCACGGCCATCGCCGCCCTATGGGTGGTCTTGGGCCTGGTGCGGGGGGAGTGGGTGGGGTTTGTCAACTTTCCCGAGCCGGAGTCCAACCGGGTCTTCGCCACCTTGGAGCTGCCGGTGGGGAGCGAGCGCCGCCGCACCGAGGCTTTGTTGGCCACCCTCCAGGGGGCCTATGAAGGGGCTGTGGTCGCCTTGGGGGCTGAGCCGGGGGCGGTGACGGTGATGAACTACGCCGCCGTGGGGGTGACCTTCGCCAAAAACGGCGCCCGTTGGGGGGAGAGCCAGGACTACTACGGCACCGTGGCCATCGAGCTGGTGGACGGCAACCGCCGATCCTTTAGCACCCGAGCCCTGGTGGCGGCCTGGCATGGGCGGTTGTCTTTGCCCGCCGATGTGGTCAAGGTGGAAGTGTTCTCGCCGTCTGAATTCGCCGCAAGCCGCAAGCCCGAGCTCCAGCTCCAGCTCAAGGGGGGCGACTTGGAGGCCATGGGGGGCGCTGCCCTGGAGATCGGTGCCCTGTTGGCGGGCTACCCCGGGGTTCTCAACGTCAGCGACAACCTCACCGGCGGCGCCCCGGAGACGGTGATCCAGCTCACCCCCCGGGGCGGGGCCCTGGGGCTCACCCCCCAAACCGTGGGGCGCCAGGTGCGCCAGGCTGTGGAGGGCGCCGTGGCCAGGACCCTGATTCGCCACGGCGAAGAGGTGAAAATCCGGGTGCGGTTGCCCAAAGACGCCACCGCCGACCTGGGGGCCTTGCCCCTGCGCACCCCCGATGGCGCCACGGTGAGTTTGGCCGATGTGGCCACCCTGGGAGAACAGGGGGGGGTGAGTTACCTCTACAAGCGCGACGGTGAGCTGTTTGGCCGCATCAGCGCCGAACTCGACCCGGAGGTGACGAGCTTTGGGGCGGTGATGGCGGCCCTCAAACGCGATGGCCTGGAGACCATCAAGGCCCGCTACGGCCTGACCACAGGGTTGGGGGGCGAGTTGGCCGAGCGCCGCCAGGCGTTGAGCGACTTGACGGTGGGGACCTACCTAGCCCTGGGGGGCATTTACCTCATCTTGGCGTGGTTCCTGGGGAGCTTCGGCCAGCCCCTGGTGGTGATGGCGGTGATCCCCTTTGGGGCCATCGGCGCCATCGCCGGCCACTGGCTCATGGGTATCCCTTTGAACCTCCAGAGTCTAGTGACCCTGTTGGGGTTGGCGGGCATCTTGGTCAACGACGCCATCGTCCTGGTGGTGACGGTCAACCGCCGTCGGGCCGAGGTGGCTTGGGAGAGGGCCATCGTCGACGGCACCGTCGATCGGCTGCGGGCGGTACTCCTCACCTCCCTCACCACGGTGCTGGGTCTGTTGCCGTTGCTGTTTGAAACCAGCCGCCAGGGCCAGTTTTTGACCTCCATGGCGGTGACCATCGTCTTCGGCATGGGGGTGGCCACGGCGTTGGTGTTGGTGCTGTTGCCGGCGCTACTGGGCGTCCAGGGGGACGTGGCCCGGGGTGCGGCCTGGCTCGGTTGGCAAAGGCAGCGGCTTGGCCTTCCATCAACTCCCTAGAGACTGCGATGAAGGCTGTGACAAGTAGTGTATAATTAAACACTATTCGTCGTAGGAGACCAGTGTGTCATGGGTGTGAACCGATGGGATGGGGGGGCAACCCCGGAGGGGGCCGAGGCGTCCGGGGAAGCGGTGTATCAGATCTTGTGCGACGCCGTTCGCCGGGGTCAGACGGTGAGTTTTTACTACCACGGTCGGCGGCGCCGGGTGGCCCCGTGTGTGGTGGGCATCGTCAAGGGCCGGATCAACCAGGGCCGGCTGGGGGTCCTGGGCTACCAGTACGGCGGCGCCAGTCGTCGGGGGATGGACAACGGCACCGCCAACTGGCGGCTGTTTCTGGTCGACAAGATCGGCTGTATCGACGACGTCGAAGCCGAGTGGCCTCCGGGCCTGGTGGGGCGAGTGACCGACGGGGCGTTTGAACGGGTATTGGCCCGCATCCCCTAGGGGAGTTTGAGAATCAGATGCGCCCCAGGGGCTCTGAAGACGCCGCCAAGCCCCCGAAGAACCGGTGGGGTCGGGCGCTGAGCGCCTGGGCACTGTGGGGGTCGATGGCCAACCACTGGGGGTTGCCGCCACCGTCCAAGGCCAAGCCCCACAGGCCGCTGTTCTGGGGCTCTCGCTGGAGCTGGAGCACCGCCTGGTAGCCCTGGTCCTGGGGGTGGCAGCGCACCCACTCGGCAGACGCCTCGCCGTGGTCCGGGGCGGCGGTCAACCACGGGGGACCCACCAAAATCCCCACCAGCAACACGGCGACCATCGCCCAGGTGCTCAAGCGCTGCTGGGGTTGTCGGCACGACGATTCCCCACAGGGCGCAGTGCCTTTGAGTTCTGCCACGGCGACGGGGCCGCGAAAGGTGGCTGGTAAGACGTGATAGTGAAGCATGACCCGATATCCTCTCGCGTAACTGATAACGAGTTCTCTTGACTCGACACAATGACGAGTTTACGCGGCAAGGCGTCAAGGGGATGTCAGGGAAGCGTGAAAAAAATGTCGAGGGATCCAGGGGCGCCAGGTTCACAGCGCGCCCCCGGCTAGCCCGCCCGCGACGGCGGGCAACAGGGCACACACCCCCCAGCGCCCCAAGACGTAGCGCCAACCAAAGCTCGGGGCCTCCCACAACAGGGAGCGGTTGAGGTTAAAAAGACACCAGGCGGAGAGCTAGGTCACCACCTCCGCCGTGCCGGCACAGGCCTTGAGCAGGCTTATACCTATGACGAAC
>JBHJHK010000165.1:0-22173 GCA_050330975.1 Candidatus Competibacterales bacterium
CGGGTACCGTGTCCCCACCTGTGATCTATTGTGTGGTTCTGGCGTATACAGTCGACCCTGCCCTTCGACCGTTTTCCCCCCCAAGAAGACGCACCATCCCTGCCTGTGGTTGACTGATTTGCTATCCTTTGGGCGCGACGAATAACGCCAAAATAATTGATATCGGGGATCACCGCCCGTGGGTGGTCCACCTCAACACTGGAGGAGTCATGGTTTTGTCCGCCATCAACCGCATTGCTATCGCCACCTTGGGGCTTGCCCTCTCGGCGACGACGGTCCAGGGCCAACAGCCCATTCGCATCGGCGCCATCTATATCTTGTCCGGTACTGCCGCCACCTACGGCGAATTCGCCCGCCAGGGCATCGACTTGGCCGTGGAAGAGATCAACGCCGACGGCGGCATTTTGGGCCGCCCCGTGACCTTTGTGGTGGAGGATTCCGAGGCCAAGTCCGCCGTAGCCATCCAAAAGGCCCGCCGCCTGGTCTACGAACAACAAGTGGACGTCCTGGTGGGCCTCGACAGCAGTGGGGTAGCCACCGGTGTGGTGCCCATTGTCCCGGAGCTACAAAAGCCCCTGATCATCACCCACGCCGCCACCCCCGATGTCACCGGGCGGTTGTGCAATCGCTTTGTGTTTAGAAACAGCGTCAACATCAACCAAAACGTCCAGGGCGCGGCCATCGTCGCCGCCGAACAGACCGACGCTCGGCGCTGGACCACCATTGGCCCCGACTACGCCTTTGGCCGCCAATCTTGGGATTACTTTCAACAGTATATGAAGGCCCAGGCCCCCGAGGCCGAGTTCATGGACGAGGTGGCCTTTCCACCCTTTGGCGCCGGCGACTATGTGCCGTTTATCAACCGCATTATGGCGGCCGAACCCGAGGGGATTTTGATCTCTCTGTGGGGCGGGGATTTGGTGAACTTCGTCCGCCAGGCGGACAACTTGGGGTTCTTCGACCGGGGGTTTGAGGTCTTTATGACCGTGGGCGCCGCCACAGAGGTCCTCACCGCCCTAGGGGAGCGCATGCCCGAGGGGGTGTGGCTCGGCACCCGCTACTGGTTCGCCGCCCGGGAAAGCGAGATAAACCAAAAATTCGTCGCCGCCTACCGAGAGCGGTTTGGGGTTCCCCCGAGCTACAATGCCGAAGGCGCCTACTCGGCGGTGTACACCGTCAAGGCGGCCATGGAAAAGGCCGGCTCCAGCGAGGCCTCGGCGGTGATCGACGCCCTGGAAGGTCTCACCGTGGAGACCCCGGCGGGTCCGCGCCATTTTCGCCCCGGCGACCACCAGGCGGTGTTGCCCGCCAACTGGGGCAAGGCGGCGGGGATGACCGATATGGGCATCCGCGCCCTGGAACCTCTGTTTGCCATCGCCGGCGAGCGGGTCACCCCTCCGGTGGCGGAAACCGGCTGCCAGTTGTGAGGCCACACCCTTTGGTCCAGGGGTGCCGCCCTTGACCCTCACCGCCTTTATCGGCGCCCTGTTGAATAGCCTCGACCTGGGGATGCTTTTGTTTGTCATCGCCGGGGGTTTGAGCATCATCTTCGGGGTGTTGGGAATCCTCAACTTCGCCCATGGGGCCATCTACATGGTGGGGGCCTATCTGGCCTTCACCGCCACCCAACTCTGGGGCTTGAGTTTTTGGCAGGCCTTGGTCATCGTGCCCTTGTTGGTGGCCGTGGGGGCGGCCTTGATCGAGCGGGGGGTACTGCGCTGGGTCTACGGCCGCCATGTCACCTACCAGTTGCTGCTGACCTTTGCCTTGTTGTTGGTGATCAATGACGCCGTGCAACTCATCTGGGGCAGCGCCTATCAGGTAGTGGACCCGCCTCAAGCCCTGGCCGGCACCGTGGAGCTGTTTGGCAATCGCTATCCCCGCTACAACCTGGCCCTCATCGCCGCCGGCCCATTGGTGGGGCTGTTGCTGTGGTTGTTGTTCACCCGCACCCGCTTGGGCAAACAGGTGCGGGCGGCGGCTTTGGATCGGGAGACGGCGGCGGCCCTGGGCATCGACGTGGGTCGGCTCTTCACCTTGGTGTTTGCCTTCGGCTCCTGGCTCGCCGGCTTGGGGGGAGTGCTGGTGGCGCCCGTGCGGGCCATTGGCCCCGGCATGGGGGATGCCATCATCATCGAGTCCTTCATCGTGGTGGTCATCGGCGGCTTGGGGAGCTTCCCCGGAGCCCTTTTGGGGGCGTTGATTTTGGGGGCGATGCACGGCTTTGGCGGGCGGTTTTTGCCCGGCACCGAGATGTTTTTGCCCTTCGCCGCCATGGTGGCGGTGTTGTTGCTCCGGCCCCAGGGTCTGTTTGGCCGGGCGGTGCGCTGAGATGGGCGAGCTGAAAAACCCTCCCTGGGGGCGCTGGTTGGGCCTATTGGTGGTGTTGGTCGCCCTGGTGGGGTTGGCGCTGCTGCCCCGCTTTGGGGGCTATTTCACCGTGATCCTCACCACGGAAATTTTGATCATGGCGTTGTTTGCCACCAGCTATAACCTGGTGTTTGGCTACACCGGCATGCTCTCCTTCGGCCACGCCGCCTTTTTCGGTATGGGGACCTACACCACCGCCGCCATCCTGCGGGACTTCAGCGTGGACTTCATCTGGCTGCTGCCGGCCTCCATGGCGACGGCGGGTTTGCTGGCGTTGGCCATAGGCGCTTTGAGCGTGCGCCGCGACGAGGTGTATTTCGCCATGTTGACCCTGGCCTTTGGCATGTTGATCCACGCCGTAGCCTACCAGTGGCGGAGTTTCACCAACGGCAGCGACGGTATCACCGGCTTTCCCCTGGGGGGGTTGGCCCCCGGGGTGAATATCAACCTGGCCAACCCCATGGTGTATTACTACGTGGTGCTGGGCGTCGTGGTGGTGGCCCTGGGGGTGTTGTACCGCATCACCCGCTCCCCCTTGGGGTTGGTGCTGGTGGCGTTGCGGGAAAACCCCGAGCGTGTGGCCTTTACCGGCCTGTCCATCTATCGCTACCGCCTGGTGGCCTTTGGGATTTCCGGGGCCTTTTCCGGTCTGGCGGGGGCGTTGTTTGCCCCCTTTAGCCGGGTGGCCTCCCCGGAGCACCTCCACTGGAGCACCGCCGCCGAACCGGTGTTGATGACGGTCCTAGGGGGCAGTCAGGTGTTTCTGGGGCCCTTGGTGGGGTCGGCGGCATTTTTGCTCCTCAAGGACTGGATCACCGCCACCACCGACCAGTGGATGTTGGTGTTGGGCATCGTGCTGGGGATTGTGGTGATCGTCTTTCCCGGCGGTTTGCTGGGGACCTTGCAGCAGGGCTTGGCCTGGCTCGGGGTGCGTATCCAGGGGCGCTCGACCCCCGGGGTGGATCCCAAAAAAGCGGTTAAGGCCCCATGAGCGCCCCGCTGTTGGCGGTGCGGGAACTCTCCCGGGCCTTCGGACGCTTTTTGGCGGTCAACGAGGTGTCGTTTGACCTCGGGGTGGGCGAGCTCGCCGCCATCATCGGCCCCAATGGCGCCGGCAAGACCCCCTTGTACAACTTGATCTCCGGGCGCCTCAAGCCCACGGGGGGGTCCATTCGCCTCGCCGGGGCGGAGATCGGGGGGTTGGCGCCCCACCAGGTGGTGGCCCGCGGGGTGGCTCGGTCGTTCCAGGTGACCAACATCTTTGCCGACCTGTCGGTGCTGGACAACGTAAGGGTGGCCGTGGTGGCCCACCGGGGTCGGGGCCTCGCCTGGTGGCGGGGGGTGGAGAGCCACCGGGCCTTGCGGGAGCGGGGGTTGGAGCACTTGGACGCCCTGGGACTAGCTGACGTGGCCCAGCAGCGCTGTGGCAGCTTGAGCTACGGCGACAAGCGCTTGGTGGAGTTGGCCATCGTCTTGGCCACCGAGCCCCGCTTGGTGATGCTCGACGAGCCGGCCGCCGGCATGACCCCCGAGGATACCCAGCGGGTCATGGGGGTGATTCGCCGCCTGGCCGACACTGGGCGCTACACCTTTTTGCTCACCGAGCACGACATGGACGTGGTGTTCAACCTGGCGGGGAGGATCTTGGTGATGCACCACGGCGAGGTGTTGGCCGACGGCACCCCCGAGGCGGTTCGAGCCGACGCCGAGGTCCGGCGGGCCTATTTGGGGGAGGGGATCTATTGAACGCCTACGGCTTGGCTGGAGCAGTGGGTGAACGCCCAAGGGAGGGTGGGGCGTGTTGAGCTTGCGGGATGTCCACGCCTTCTACGGCGAGAGCCACGTCCTCCAGGGGGTGGATTTGGAGGTGGCCGCGGGCCAAGTGGTGTGTCTATTGGGCCGCAACGGCGCCGGCAAGACCACCACCTTGCGGGCCATCATGGGCCTGACCCCGGCGCGGCGGGGGGAAGTCCAGTTGGCGGGGCGGGCGATCCAGGGCCTCGCCCCCCACCGCATCGCCCGCTTGGGGGTGGGGTTTGTCCCCGAGGACCGACGGATCTTCCCCACCTTGAGCGTGCTGGACAACCTCAGGGTGGTCCAGGGCAAGGCCCTGGACGGCGCCAAGGCCCGTCGCTGGTCCCTAGAGCGGGTTTTTAGCACCTTTCCCATCTTGTCCGATATCCGCCACCGCCCGGGGGACCTCTTGAGTGGGGGCCAACAGCAGATGTTGGCCATCGCCCGGGCCCTAGTCACCGAGCCCGATGTGCTGTTGCTGGACGAACCCAACGAAGGGTTGGCGCCGGTGATCGTCGAGGATATCGGCCGGTTGATCGACGACCTGGCCGGGGAAACCACCCTGTTGTTCACCGAACACAAGCTGCGCTTTGCCCTCCACCACGCCCAGTACGCCTACATCATCGAAAAGGGGCGGATTCCCTTCCACGGTCCGGTGGCTGAGCTGCGGGATAATCCCGATATTCAGCGGCGCTATTTGAGTGTTTGAGGGTTTGGAGTTTGAATACGCCATGGCGTCGCGAAGCCGAGGGACGCCGTGTGCCAATGATCCTTGGCTTCATGTCCCCCCGTCCCGCCACCTCGGCGCCCCCTGGGCGCGGTAAAATGCGTCGAACCGCTCATTGACGCAGAGGGGATATCAACCGATGAAAGTGACTTTAGACCTAGGGCGGTTGTTGGAAGAAGGCAAGATCAGCCCCGCCGAATACCAAAGGTTCCAGGCCTTGGCCTCGGAGGGCACCCGCTCGGTGGCCCTCAACGCCCTCATGGGGTTTGGCATCGCGGCCGTGGCGGGGGGGGCGTTGGCCTGGTTCCCGGAACCCACCTTCGCCGTGGTGGCCGGCGCTGTGGTGATGGGCTTGGCCCTTTACACCCGGGCGGTGTGGTCGGATACCTGGGATGTGTTGGCGGCCATCGCCCTGATCACCGGCGCATTGATGTTCGCCGGAGGGGTAATTGTCGAAGGGGAGGGGGCCGTGGTGGCCTTTGCCGCCGTGGGGTTGTTGTTCGCCCTAGTGGGTGTCATCGCCCGCAGTGCCCTGTTGACCGCCATGGCGGTGCTGGCCTTTGCCTCTTGTCTCGGCGCCCGCACGGGTTATTTCCACGCCAGCTATTTCCTGGGGGTGGAAACCCCACTGGTTACCGCTTTGGTCTTTACTGTGGTGGGCATCGCCGCCTATCAACTCTCCCGCCAGCTGACCGGTGACTACCGGGACTTGGCCATCGTCGCCGCCCGCACCGGGGCCTTTTTGGTCAACTTGGCCCTGTGGGTGGGGTCGCTGTGGGGCGATGTCGTCGTGGTGGGAAGCTTTGAACTCTCGTTGCCGGCGCCGTCTTTTGCCATCATCTGGGCCTTGGCCCTGGGAGTTGCCATCGCCTGGGCGGTGCGGGCCAACCGCCGTTGGCTGGTGAACGTCGGCGTGATCTTCGCCGCCATTCACTTCTACACCCAGTGGTTTGAACACCTGGAAGCCGCCCCCGAGACCGTGTTGGGGGCGGGGTTGTTCACCATTGCCGCAGCGGTGGCCCTGTCCCGCTACAACCTGATGGTGACCCGACGGGGTGTAGAAGGGGCCTGAGCCGGGCTTCACAGCCCTGGCCACCATTGTTCTGCTTTATATTGTGACGTCGAGTCTGCGCCATTGGGGGTCAACACGGAATGCCGGGGAGTTCACGGAAGATCCGAAGGAGCCCGGCTAAGTATTTATTTATACGTTTTTTTGTATTATTGTAAAGCGAACTCGCCAGCTGTTCATTTGACTAAGGACGTCGTCTACACTAAAGCGGCTGCGATGGTTGATTACTGTCTCGAACCATTGCCGTGGAAATTTAAAATGCATGGAGCAGGGAAGAATGCACAAATCGTCCGGTTTTACCCTTGTGGAACTCGTCATCGTCGTTGTGATTGTCTCCATAGTGTCAACCGTAGTTATACCCAGCTTTCGAGCGATCATTCAGGACAATCGGTTGGCGGTCAACACCAATCTCATCGTTGAAGGTCTCAATTTAACTCTTTCTGAAGCTACCCGTTGCTCTTGCCAAGTGACGATGTGCAAGAGCACCAACGGTAGCACTTGCGTAAACGATGGCACGGGTGATGACTGGCAGACAGGCTGGATCGTCTTTGCCGACAATGGCGATCTAGGCGAGTTCGACGCCACTGATGGCGACACCCTAGTTCGGTCTTTTGAGCTCACCAGCGATGAACTCACCCTCACCGCGGGCAATGTCATCAAGGACTATGTGTCTTTCAATGCCAGAGCTCAACCGCGCAGCGGCAATGGCGGACTGATGGCGGTAGCCGACACTTTCGGTTTGTGTGACACAAGAGGTGCTAGCGAAGCCCGGAAGATAGAATTGAGCAATATTGGTCACATCAAGCTCGAAACGGGGGTCGCGTCGTGTCCTTGAGAAAAAAATCAAATAATACAATCGCTTGTTGATTTGGGGCCCGAGGGGCCCCTGCCTGTCACAGACTGTGCTGGGCCATATCGTCGGTGTGAACCTTCTGAAGTTCGCTGAGAGGCCATCTGAGACATCCCCATCCTGACCCCTATCTTCCAGTTGGGCGAGGACCGAACAGCGCAACAGGGCGGATCCCAAGGGGATTCCCCCCCTTCCCCAACACCCCGAACGCCGTCATGCGCCGTCAACAATTGTCAGGTCTCCCTGAAGTCGGTGTGATACCCCCCCCTGTTGAGGCGAGGTCGTTGTTACCGGTGTAAAATGTAGCCGACTTGGCGCTTCCCCGTCGGATTGCCAGGGGTTCGGCGGAGGGCACGAGCAGGGTCTACAGCACCTTTGCCCTGGTGCTGAGTGGCCAACCCCCCAAAGGGTCTTATCATGTCCATCCAATTCTTGCGCTGCGGTTTCGTTGGCCTGTTGGCTGTGACCTTGCTGCTGGTGGGTTGCAGCACGGGTCGCCATCTGATGCCGGTCCCCGTTGTCTACACTGCGCAAGATATTCACCCCTTTGACCTGCCCCCTGCCCTGCAAACCAGTGAGATCGATGTCCTCTACGTCACCGATCGAGTGCCAGAGGTGGGCGAGGACGGGGAGTTGGGTTACGGCTTTGCCCGTTCTCCTTCGGTGGCCTTTGGCTCGGCTCTGGTCGGCATTGGTAGCGAGCTGTCCTGGAAGGTACTCGCCGACGACGCCACCCAACCCAGCCGCAGCCGGCCACTGGAACTGAGCTTGGGGCGAGTTGTCGAGCGCGGTCGAGCCCCGGCTACCCCCATTCCCCTGGTGCGGGTCGATGGTGAGCTAGTGGCCGATCCCGAGGGGATGGCGGCGAACCGCGCCACCACCGAACAATTTCGCCAAGAGCTCTTGGGCCGATTGGCGCTGACACCGCGCAAAGAGGTATTCGTCTATATTCACGGCGTACAAAGTGTTTTTGCCGACGGCATCTTCACCACGGCCGAATTATGGCATTTCCTGGGTCGCGAGGGGGTAGCCGTCGCCTACAGTTGGCCCAGCGGTCACCCGAGTTTGTTGCGCAGCTATGGCTATGACCGGGAGTCAGGTGAATTCACGGTTTTTCACTTCAAGCAGTTTTTGCGCAGTTTGGCCGATATCTCCGAGGTGGATACCATCCACCTGATTGCCTACAGCCGGGGCTCTGATGTGGCGATCACCGCCCTGCGGGAATTGTTTATCGAGGCCCGCAGCGGTGGTTATGACCCACGGCAACGCTTTCGGATTGCCAATGTCATCCTCGCTGCACCGGATCTGGATCTGGATGTGACCTTACAGCGCTTGGCCGCCGAGCGCTTATCCAGCGGTATTGAACGGCTCACCATCTATACCTCCGATCGAGATAGAGCCCTTGGTTTCGCCAGGATCATGTTTGGCAGCATATTGCGGCTGGGCGTATTGGATGACACGGTGCTCACCGAGGGGTCCCGGGCCCAATTTGCGTTCTCCACCAATACAGCTGTCATCCAGTACGTGGGTAAAGATGGTGGCGAATACGGTCATAGCTATTTTCGCAGCAATCCCCATGTGGCTTCGGATTTGATTTTGACTCTGCGCTACAATCGCGATCCAGGTCCGGCCCATGGTCGACCCCTGAAACACCGAGATATGATTTTTTGGGAGATCGACGACGATTATTTGATACCGGGGGAATAGGGCTTAAAGTGCCAGAACCCACGGGTTTTGGGCGGCCTATCACACCCTCAAATGACGTCATTCTTCTGGGACGAAGATGCCTTCGGTGCGTTATTACTGTTGGCGTCGCTTCAAACCGCTCATCTCAGAGGAATGTCAACATGATCTACAGCGAACCCCAGAGTCACCCCACCGCCCCTCAAGCCCACGGGGCGATTCAACAGTACCTCATTCATCGAGGAATCAGCCGACCTCTCCCAACGGGGGATATCGTCCGTGATCGATTGCTCCATAAAGCCTATCAACGACTTCGCCAACGCCTGCGGCGGCCTTCCCTGACACCCCGAGAACTCTCGCGCGCCGTCGACAGTTATCAAACGGTCGTCATGGGTGTCATGGCCCCCTTGGGCCGCCGCCGGGGGGGGCGTGCCTAGACGCCATCATCTCGCCGTCAACTTGGGCCTGTTAAACTGCAGATTCATTGGATTTAATGAATGGGCACTGGCTGGGCAGGTTAGAGGGGCCAGGGAGGGGAGCTACATCCCCAGCACAGCTGCCGACGAGTACACGGCCACCTTGCTCCGCTGGATGGGGGGGTGCCCAAGGGCCATCCTCGGCGCTATTTCGCCGTTGTCGCCTCGGTCCGCGCCAGTAGATGAACGCTAAACCACTGGCGTTCGTCCACCCAATGGTCCAAAGTCTCGAGTCCCGCTTCGGCAGCCAGGGCCTGGAAACCGGCGACAGTATACTTGTGGGAATTCTCGGTGTGGATGCCTTCGCCGGCGGCGAAGGTGAATGCCCGCCCGCCAATGGTCACCGTTTGCTCCCGCCGGCTGGTGAGGTACATCTCGATCCGCGCCGGTGGGTGCTCTCGATAGCGAACCTCGTGGACGAAGGCCTCGAGGTCGAAGTCGGCTCCCAATTCGCGGTTGATTCTCTCCAGCAGATTGAGATTAAACGCCGCCGTGACCCCTTTGGCGTCGTCGTAGGCGGCTTTCAGGACGTCGGGGTCTTTGACCAAATCCACCCCCACCAACAGCCGAGCTTCGGGCCCCAAGTCGCCACTGAGGAGGGCGAGGAAATCCCGGGCCTCGGAGGGCTCGAAGTTGCCGATGGTGGAACCGGGGTAAAACCCCAAGGGCCGCGAGCCCTCGGGCAGGGGCGGGAGCTGGAAGGGTACGGTGTAGTCGGCCAGCAGCGGGACGATGGCGAGGTCGGGATAGTCCTTCCCCAGGGAGACTCTGGCGGCCTCCAGCCAATCGGGGTTGATGTCCACGGGCACATAGGCCGCTGGATGCTCCAGGGCGGCCAGTAACAGCCGAACCTTGATGCTGGCGCCGCTGCCGAACTCCACCACCGCCGCCCGGGGGCCGACGGCTTCGGCAATGGCCGGGGCGCAATGATCCAGCAGCGCTAGCTCGGTACGGGTGGGGTAGTACTCGTCGAGTTCGGTGATGGCGTCGAACAGTTCAGCGCCGCGGGCATCGTAAAAATACTTGCAATCCAGGCGCTTGGGGGTCTGGCTTAAGCCCGTCCACACATCGCTGAGAAAGCGCTGGCGCGCCGCCTCAAGGGCTGGGTCGGTCATGGCTCTTTCCTATCGGTGGGGCGGTGGATGGAAATGGTGGGGTGTCGCAGCGACCTCCGCAGAGGACTGAGGAGTTTAGGGTTAGACGAAATCAGACCCTTCAGTTCCGGTTCAGCTGTTATTCGCTAACCTCACAATCGCTTGGTGATAGGCGTTGCACTGATTTGGCGGTCCCCGCGGGCCGCCTTTCTTTTGCCCTCAAAATGATGATCTCTGGTGGGTCATGACCACGGCCCAAAGGGCCCCGGCGAGGAGCCCCGCTAGGTGGGCCGCATTGGCGATGGGGCCAAACACGGCATCCAGAAGGCCACTGAAGCCCAAGGCCAAACAGATCATCATCGCCGCGGCAAAGGGGGGGTGGACGTAGTAACCGGAATGGGGATCGTACTTGGCCCGGGCCCACAGGTAGCCAAACAGGCCGTAGACCACCCCCGACATGCCGCCAAAGTAGGGACCCTCCAGGTAAAACTGCCCCGCGTTGGACAACACCCCCGCCACCAACACCAACACCAGCAAACGGACGCTGGACTCCTTTTCCTCGATAAATCCCCCCAAGATGTAGAGCCCCACCATATTGAACAACAGGTGTACCTCGTCGAAGTGGAGCACAATCGGGGTGATCAAGCGCCACAGCTGGCCGTTGGCCAGGGCGCTAGAAAACGCCCCGGCCCCCAGGGGTGCCATGAATAACGCGTCGAAAATGGGGCGCTCCAGGGGGGTGAGGGTCGCCAGGAACACCCCACTGCAAAGGGCGATGAGGGTCCACGTCAAGGGCTTGTACCAGACTCGCCGCCGTCGCCGCCGAGGCGCCCGCGCCGTTGGCCCGTCAAACCCCTGGCGGGCTCTGGTGCGAAAGGCCTCGTCGTCGGGATTTTGGCGGTAGCGGGCGAGGTGTTGCCGGCTTTGATCCACTTGATCCTCGTGGTAGATCCACACCTCAAAAGCCTCGGCGGTGGGACGGATCTGGTGGGAAATCCCGTGTTGGGTCAAGTGGGCGGAAAATCGCCGGGCGTGGCGCGGGTCGAAGAGGACGCCGATATTGATCATGACGGATGTGCTGACCTCGAGGTGTCATCTCACAAGCGGTTCAAGAGGCCTCGAAGGGCGAAGGGGCGAGACCGCGCTCTAGGCGCTGACCATAGGGGGCCCAAAGACCCCGGGCCAGATGGGGGAGGAGGTCTTTGGCGTTGACGTGGCGCCGTCGGTGGATGAGCCGTCGCCGCCGCCACACCCGACCCATGCCCTTGAGGGCGTCGAGTTTGGCCCGCCAAATCACGCGTCCCCGGCCCTTGAGGGTGAAAAACGCCACACTGGTGAGATTGAGTAACAGGTGTTGGGGGACATAGCGCCACAGGAGGGCTGCTGGGAGATTTTGCCAATAGACCCACACCAGGTTGCGGTGGCCGTGGTAGAGCTGAAAGTCGCTCCCAAGGCCCACACAGGCCGAACTCCAGTGGTGGACCCGGGCTTTGGAGGCATGGCCTAGGGTATAGCCCGCCAGGCGCAGGCGAAACCCCAAATCTACGTCTTCGAGGTAGCAGAACAAGGCCTCGTCCATGCCCCCCACGGCACACCAAGCCGTGCGCTGGTAGAGGGCTGCCGCAGCGCAGGGGGAAAAACACGGCGCGGCGCTCAAGGGTGCGCCGACGGGCTGGCCATGGTCCCGCCGCCACACCTTGCCGCTGACGTGGTAGACATCGCCGGTGCCGTCCAAGTGGCCTGGGCGCCTGGCCTCCAACAGGGTACTGCCCACGGCGACGTGGTGGGGATAGCGGTCCACATGGACCAGGAGGGTCCCCAGCCAGTCGGGTTCGGGACAGGCGTCGGGATTGAGGAGGGCGACGTAGTCCACATCCACCAACGCCGCCACAGCGCGGTTGTTGGCGGCGGCAAAGCCCACATTGTGGGGCAGACGCCACAATTCTACCCCGGGGCGTTGGGCCGCACTGTCTGAGCCGTCGCCGCTGGCCTTGTCCACCACCACCACCCGGTCGGGGGGCCGGGTCTGGCGGGCCAAGGCGTCGAGGCAAGGCCCGTGCGAAGGGCGGGCGTTGTAATTGACGATCACCACTCCCACCCTCACGGCGCGTGGGCCTCTCCCCGGGCCAAGCCGATGGCATACCCCAGGCGCAGGAGCCAGCGGGCGGCGAAGTTGACGTCGATGCCGCGCCGATCCAGGCCGTCCAGGGCCGCCGCCAACCCCAGCATCGCCCCCTCCAGGCCCACCAGGGTTCGGAGCCAAGGGCGGTGGCGGCGGTAGTGGTCCAATTTGACAAAGCTGGCCAGTTCCGGGTGGCAATGAACCAGGGTCCAGGCGCTGCGGCCCACCTGGGTGCGGCGCCGGCAGACGCTCTGGATATCCAGCCCATGGCGGTGGTAGACCGCCGCCCCCAACAGGTAGCGCAATGTCACCCGGGCCTTGCACTGGTAGCGATAGCCCAGTTCCGTGTCCTCTAGGCCGTAGTGGCGAAAGCGGGGTTCAAATCCCCCCCAATCCGCCACCAAGGCGCGGCTCAAGGCCAGGTTGGCGGTATAGCAAAGGGCAAAGGGCAACTTTTCTGGGTCCTCAATGCGGCCAAAACCAAACTGGATGCCGTCAAAGTGGATCCAGTGGCGAAAGGGGGTGACGGGGATGGCCGGGTGCCAGTGGATGTGCCCCAGGGCGCTGTAGTAGCGGGGACGATCCAGGGCGTTATAGGCCCCCCAGTGGTGGTGGAGCCAGTGGGGGGTGGGGGGGGTGTCGTCTCCCAACAGCAACAAAAGCTCTCCCCGGGCCCGGGCTAGGCCGGGATTTCGGGCCGCCCCGGGCCCGGCGGTGGCTTGGCGTTCAAAGGTCAAGCGGGGCTCTTTGGCGGCCAGGTGGGCCAAATAGGTCGGGGTGTCATCGCTGGCGCCATCGTCCACCACCACCACCTCAAAGGCGGGCAGCGTCCCCCGTTGGCCCGCCAACAGGGCCGTGAGGGGCTCTTGGAGGATCGCGCGGCGATTGTAGGTGGGGATTACCACCGTGACGGCGGGGTCGATCATGGGGCGAGGGTCTGGAGATTACGGGGCGCGGCGCCAGTGGCGCCACGCCCGGGCCAGGGCCGCCTTGGGGCCCTGGTGGGCCATGGCACTGTAGCCCTGGCGCAGGCGGTAGTAAAGGGTCGAGGGGGGGCGGGTTTTGAGGGGGTGGACTTTCGGCGCCTGGCAAAAGGCCACCAGGGGCGCCAGGGCGTCTTGCCAGCGATGGTGGCGGCGGACGTAGGCCTGGGCTCTCTGGGCCGCCGCCCCCAGGGCGGATCGATCGGCCAACCAGTGGCTCAGAGCGCGGGCCCAGGTGGCCGGATCGTTGTCCGCCACCGTTCCAAGACCGGC
Organism: Candidatus Competibacterales bacterium; assembly: GCA_050330975.1. Taxonomy (GTDB): domain Bacteria; phylum Pseudomonadota; class Gammaproteobacteria; order Competibacterales; family Competibacteraceae; genus JBHJHK01. The sequence continues at coordinate 13,442 of JBHJHK010000165.1, forward strand.
GCGCTCCACCAGGGCGGCGGCGGCGCCCCCGCGGGTGGTGAGCACCGCCACCCCGGCGTTGAGGTAATCCAGCAGCCGGATGCGAAACGATAACGCCGTCTCCAGCGAGGGGCGGTGGAGGACCACCGCCAGGTCGATATCCCGGTAGAACGCCCCCCGCTGGGCGTAGGGAAACCAGGGGATGACCACCACCCGCTCGCCCAGCCACCCGGTGGCGGCGGCGGCGGCCTCCAGCTTTGCCAGGGCCGTTTGGGGGGTGGTGTCACCCCCCTGGGGGACCCGGACAAACACCAGCTTGAGCCGCGGCTCGCTGGCCAGTAGCTGCCCTAGGGCGGCCAACAGTGGCAAGGGGTCGTACCAGTCGTAGACGCCGCCGAAGAACAACACCACATCGTCGACACCGATGCCCGGCACCTGGCCCTTAAGGCGACCGGGCCCTTGGAGGACAAAGTTCGGGTCGACCCCAAAGCCGGCCACTTGCATCAGTTCCCCCAAGGTGGGATCCCGTTGGTACAACGCCGGGGTCAACCGGCCTGTACCCGCCAACAACCCGGCGTAGAACAACCACTGCTCTTGACACGCCACCAGGAAAAAGTCCCCCAGGGATAGCTGTTGGGTGAGGACAAAGCGATCTCGCCAGTAGAGGCTGGGGTCCAGGGCGGCGTAGTTGAAATGTTCGATGAAAAACGGGTCGCACAAATCCACCACCACCGGCGGCGCCCCCCGGAGGCGGGCCCGGCGCAACAGGGCAAAATAGCGCCTGGACACGCCGCCGTGGAGCACCACAGCCGTGGCGCGGGAGAGGCCTTGGGCCAGGGCCGAGGGCTCGTGGGGCAAAGGCTCTGCCGGGCAGGGGAGGTCTTGGGGCAAATCGGCGTTGAGGGTCCAAAGCCGGACCTCGCCGTGGCGTTGGAGCTCTTGGGCCATGGCCAAAAAGCGGATGCCCAGCCCCTGGGGCAACCCCCGCAGGGGCTCGGGGCAGATCAAGACGGTGCGCGGGGCCATGGCTCAGGGGATAGCAGGGGCTTGGGCTCGGGGGCGTTGGGAGCGTCGACGGCGAGGTCGCCAACCGCGGTTCCTAAGACTGGGCTATACTAAATGGTTTGCCGGCCACCGCAAAACACCTCGCCCCATGTCGACTCCCGATAACCCCGTCGTCTTTGATGCCAGTTTCTTCGATCCGATCATCGATCGCCGCGGCACCGACAGCACCCATAGCACCAAGTGGGCCAAGTACGCCGGCCGCGACGTCGTGCCCATGTGGGTGGCAGATATGGATTTTGCTTCCCCCCCGGCGGTGCTCGAGGCCCTCCACCGCCGGGTGGACCACGGGGTATTTGGCTACAGCCGTCCCCCGGTGGGCTTGGTGGAGACCATGGTCGCCCACCTGGAACGCCGCCACCGCTTTGAGGTCGACCCCGAGGCCTTGGTGTGGCTGCCGGGGCTGGTGCCGGGGATCAACCTCGCCTGTCGGGCCGTGGGGGAAGACGGCGATGGCGTGGCCACCTTTGTCCCCGTCTACCACCCCTTCCTCAAGGCTCCCGCCCTGTCCCGGCGCACCCTGGTGACGGTGCCCTTGGCCGAGGCCCACAACCGCTGGCAACCGGATGCCGCGGCGTTGGCCAAGGCCTTGACCCCCCGGACCCGGTTGTTTTTGCTCTGCAACCCCCACAACCCCGTGGGTCGGGTGTTCGGCGAAGCCGAGTTGACCGCCCTGGCCGAGGTGTGCCTGGCCAACGATGTGGTGGTGGTGGCCGACGAGATCCACTGCGATCTGATTTTAGAGCCCGGCCTCGACCACCTGTCCTTTGCGGCCCTGGCTCCCGAGGTGGCCGACCGCACCATCACGCTTTTGGCCCCCAGCAAGACCTACAACCTGGCGGGTTTGGGTTGTTCCCTGGCAGTGATCACCAACCGCGAGTTGCGGGAGCGCTTTAAGGCTGCCATGACCGGTATCGTCCCCGACGTGACCCCCTTGAGCTTGGCCGCCGCCGAAGCCGCCTATGGCCGCGGCGAACCCTGGCGCCAGGGGTTGATCGCCTATCTGCGCCACAACCGCGACCGCCTCCAGGCAGCGGTGGCCGGCTGGCCCGGAGTGGACATGGCCCCCGCAGAGGCCACCTATTTGGCCTGGCTCGACTGCCGCGCCACCGGGGTCGACGACCCTTTGGCCTTTTGCGAAGCCGCTGGGGTGGGCCCCTCACCGGGGGCCCAGTTTGGCGCCCCCGGTTTTGTGCGCCTCAACTTCGGCTGCCCCACATCCACCCTAGAGACGGCCATAGCCCGTCTGGGCAAGGCCTTTGGCGGACTGGCGCTTTGAAAAAACATTGCCAAACTCTTATGTGCCCCACCCTGGCAGAGGGCGAGATCGAGACTATACTCAGGGGCTTTACAGACTGACCCCCCACCCCTTCATCGGGAGATATCGCTATGACCAAGCTGTATTTTTTGGCCCTGCCCCTGGTGCTGGTCGCCTTCGCCGCCCACGCCCAGGAGTCTTCGACCCTCGAGGCGGTCAAAGGCAAAGACTTTATCCAGTGCGGGATCAGCGGCCAGGTGCCCGGCTTTTCCAGCCTCGGGGAAGACGGTGAGTACCAGGGCATCGACGTGGACTTCTGCCGCGCCATGGCGGCGGCGGTGTTTGGCGATCCCAGCAAAGTCAAGTATTCCCCCCTCACCGCCAAGGAGCGCTTCACCGCCCTCCAGTCCGGCGAAGTGGATATCCTCTCCCGCAACACCACCTGGACCTCCACCCGGGACACCGCCCTGGGCCTGAACTTCGCCGGCGTCAACTACTACGACGGCCAGGGGTTTATGGTTCGCAAGGACTTGGGTATCACCAGCGTCAAAGAGTTGGATGGGGCTTCTGTCTGCACCCAGACCGGCACCACCACCGAGCTCAACCTGGCGGACTATTTCCGGGCCAACGATCTGGAGTATCAATTGGTGGCCTTTGAACGGGCCCCCGAAGTGATCGCCGCCTACGAGGCCGGGCGCTGTGACGCCTACACCACCGACCAGTCGGGTCTGGCCGGCCAGCGCCTCACCCTGCAAAACCCCGACGACCACAAAGTCCTCCCCGAGGTGATCTCTAAAGAGCCCCTGGGCCCCGTGGTTCGCCAAGGGGACGACCAGTGGTTCGACATCACCAAGTGGGTGCTGATGGCCCAGCTGGAGGCCGACGAGCTGGGTGTGACCTCGGAAAACGTCGACCAAATGAAAAGCGACAGCGGTAGTCCCGCCGTCAAGCGGTTGCTGGGCGTCGAGGGTACCACCGGCGAGGCCCTGGGGCTCACCAATGACTGGGCCTATGACGTCATCAAGCTGGTGGGCAATTACGGCGAAGTGTTCGCCAAAAACCTGGGTCCCGAAACCCCCATCGGCCTGGAGCGGGGCGTCAATGCCCTGTGGAACCAGGGGGGGTTGATGTACCCCATGCCCATCCGCTGAGCCGGACTTGGGCAAGGGTTTTGAAGGGGCTCTCCCCCGCGGCGACGCCTCGGGTATCGCCGCCCTCTAGGGGGCTTTAAATCGTGGCAACCACTCCCCAAGAGTTGTCTTCCCCACCACCCAGCCCTGCTCCTTGGCGCGACCCCCGCTGGCGGGCGGTGGCGTTTCAAGTGGTCATGTTGGCTGGGGTCATCGCCCTGGGGATTTATCTGGTCTCCAATACCCTCGACAATCTGGAGCGCCAGGGCATCGCGTCGGGGTTCGGGTTTTGGAACACCACCGCCGGCTTTGACATCGCCACCACCCTGATTGCCTACGACGAGTCCTCCACCTACGGCCGGGTGTTTTGGGTGGGTCTGCTCAATACCCTGGCGGTATCGGCGGTGGGTATCGTCTTGGCCACGGTGTTGGGGTTTATCGTCGGCATCGCCCGGCTCTCCCCCAACTGGCTCATCGCCAAGATCGCCTTGGTCTATGTGGAGACCCTGCGCAACTTGCCGCTGTTGCTGCAGATCTTCTTCTGGTATTTCGGGGTGTTGGCCGCCTTGCCCACCCCCCGCCAGGGCATCGAGATGGGGGGTTGGCTGTTTCTCAACAACCGCGGCGGCTACTTTCCAGGCCTGGTGTTCGAAGGCGCCTTTACCTGGGTGCTCGGCACCTTGGCGGTGGGCGTCGTCGCCGCGGTGGTGGTGGCCCGCTGGGCCGCGCGCCGCCGGGAGGCCACGGGGCGCACCTTTCCCACCCTGGCGGTGGTATTGGGTCTGGTCCTGGGGCTCCCCGTGCTGACATTTTTGCTCACGGGCCGGCCGGTGAGCCTTGACTATCCGGAACTCAGGGGCTTTAACTTTCGCGGTGGCGCCACCGTGTCCCCGGAGTTCGCCGCCTTGCTGGTGGCCTTGGCCACCTACACCGCCAGCTTTATCGCCGAGATCGTGCGGGCGGGGATTCTGGCGGTCAACCGCGGCCAAACTGAGGCGGCCTTGGCTTTGGGCCTACCCCCGGCGCGCACCCTGCGCCTCATCATCATTCCCCAGGCCCTGCGGGTGATTATCCCCCCCCTCACCAGTCAATACCTCAATTTGACCAAGAACTCCTCGTTGGCGGCGGCCATCGCCTACCCGGACTTGGTGTTGGTGTTCGCCGGTATCACCCTCAACCAGACGGGCCAGGCGGTGGAGGTCATCGCCCTCACCATGGCGGTGTACCTCACCTTGAGTCTGACCATCTCGTTTTTGATGAACTGGTACAACCGCAAGATGGCGCTCGTGGAGCGCTAGGGGGATCATCCATGGCCGATTCAAAGTCTTCTGCCCCCGTCCCGGGGGACTATGAACCGGGGCACCATCCGGCCCTACCCCCCCCCATCAGCCAGGTGGGCCCCGTGGCCTGGTTGCGCAACAACTTGTTCTCCACTCCCCTGAATACCCTCTTGACCCTGGTGGGGTTGGGGTTGATCTACGTTTCGGTGCCGCCCCTGCTGGATTGGGCCTTCTTCAGCGCCGACTGGATGGGGGAGAGTCGGGACGATTGCAGCCGCGATGGCGCCTGTTGGGTGTTCATCGGCGCCTGGCTCAAACAGCTGTTCTACGGCCGCTATCCCACCGAAGAATTGTGGCGCATCAACCTGGCCTATGTCCTGGTGGTGGCGAGTTTGGTGTGGTTGTTGATCCCCAAGGCCCCCCACAAGGCTTGGGTGGGGGTGTTTTTGCTGGTTGTTTTCCCCGTCGTCGCCTTTTACTTGTTCACCGGCGGCCAGTGGGGCCTAGTTGAGGTGGAAACCTCCCTCTGGGGAGGATTGTTTTTGACCCTGGTGGTGGCGGTGGTGGGCATCGTCGCCTCGCTGCCCCTGGGGATTTTGCTGGCCCTGGGCCGACGCTCGGATTTGCCCATTATCAGCGCCCTGTCGGCGGCCTTTATCGAACTGTGGCGCGGCGTGCCCCTGATTACCGTGTTGTTCATGGCCTCGGTGATGTTTCCGCTGTTTTTGCCCGAGGGCCTCAACTTCGACAAGTTGTTGCGGGCCTTGGTGGGGGTGACGTTATTCGCCTCGGCCTACATGGCCGAGGTCATCCGCGGCGGCCTCCAGGCCATTCCCCGGGGGCAATACGAAGCTGCCCAGGCCTTGGGGTTGCCCTACTGGCGGATGATGGGGTTTGTGATTTTGCCCCAGGCCCTCAAGCTGGTCATCCCCGGCATCGTCAATACTTTCATCGGTTTGTTTAAAGACACCACCTTGGTCTACATCATCGGCCTCTACGACCTGTTGGGCATCGCCCAAACCGCCGCCCAAAACCCCGACTGGGTGGGCTTTGCCATCGAGGGGTATGTCTTCGCCGGGCTGATCTTCTGGGCGTTTTGCTTCGGCATGTCCCGCTACAGCCAAAACCTGGAGCGTCGTCTCCACACCGGCCACTGACCAGGACCCTTTGACCTGCGCTATGAGTCGCCATTATCAACCGAGAGGATCGTCTTTGTGAGCGATGCCCCCGTCCCCGCCACCACAGCCGACGTGGTGATGGTCCAAATCAGTGCCATGCACAAGTGGTTTGGCCAGTTTCACGTGTTGCGCAACATCGACCTCACCGTCCACCAGGGGGAGCGCATCGTCATCTGCGGTCCCTCGGGGTCGGGGAAGTCCACCCTCATCCGCTGCATCAACCGCCTAGAGGAGTTCCAGCGGGGGCGCGTCGTCATCGACGGCACCGAACTCACCAACGACCTGCGCAATATCGAGCGGGTGCGCCGAGAGGTGGGGATGGTGTTCCAGCACTTCAATCTTTTCCCTCACCTCACGGTGCTGCAATACTGTACCTTGGCCCCCATGTGGGTGCGCAAGATGCCTAAGAAGGACGCCGAAGCCCGGGCCATGCACCTCCTCGAGCGGGTGCGAATTCCCGACCAGGCCCACAAATACCCGGGTCAGCTCTCCGGTGGTCAACAGCAGCGGGTGGCCATCGCCCGGGCCTTGTGTATGGGTCCCAAGTTGATGTTGTTCGACGAGCCCACCTCGGCGTTGGATCCAGAGATGATCAAAGAGGTCCTGGACACCATGGTGGCGTTAGCCGCCGATGGCATGACCATGCTCTGTGTGACCCATGAGATGGGCTTTGCCCGTCAGGTGGCCGATCGGGTGATCTTTATGGACGGCGGCGGGATCATCGAACAAAACCGCCCCGAGGCCTTCTTTAGCAATCCCAAGTCCGAGCGCACTCAGCGGTTCCTCGGCCAAGTGCTGGGCCATTGAATCGAGCCAACAACCCTTGGCGTTGGCGCTACTTCGCCTATGGCTCCAACCTCCATCCCCCCCGATTGACGGCGCGCCTGGGGGCCGTAGCTCCCTTGGGGGTGGCCGCCCTCCACGGCCACCAGTTCCAGTTCCACAAGTGGGGCAAAGATGGCTCGGCCAAGGCCGACGCCCGCTGGACGGGCCGCTCTAGCCATCGGGTGTGGGGTGCCCTCTACGGTTTGAGCGATGGCCAGCGCCGGGAGCTCGATGCCATCGAAGGCCTGGGGAAGGGTTACCAGCGGGCCTGGTTGGCGGTGGCCGGGGAGGTGGGATTTTTCTATCGGGCCACTTCTGATGCCTGGGACCCCGAACTCAAACCCTTTGACTGGTACCGAGCCCTGGTGGTGGCGGGGGGCCGTTACCACGGTTTACCCGCGGCCTACCTGGCGTCCATAGAGGCCTTCGAAGCGGTGGTTGACCCCGATCGGGAGCGGTCGGCCAGCCATTGGGCGTTGTTGGCGGCCTACGGGGGTTAGCGGCCCGCCGGAGCGGGAAGGGGCAGGGCCATGGGGTGTTCCTTGGCCGGGCTCGGCGGGAACAATCGGGGCCACAGCCGCCGCTGGGGGTCCCTCTGGCGCAAGGCGAGGAGAACCTCAATATCGGCCTCGATGCGCTCTTTGACTTCATCGCGCAACTCTTGGCAGGCGCTGTCTCGCTCGAAGTCTCCCTCGAAGCGATGGGTTTCGATGGGCTGCGAAAACTTGAAATACAGTCGCTGGGGCTTGGGCAAAGGCGTTGGCCCCACCCCCTTGAGGAGGGGTACCAGGATATCCTGGCGTCCTGACAATTTTTGTACCACAGTACCCAAGGGCGTACGGGCGATATCATTGCCATCGACCACGATGTCGTAGCATTCCTCGGCGCCGACGGCGGCAAAGGGCACAATGGGGTAGCCGTAGGCGATGGCCATCCGGGCGAAGCCCATGCGCGAACCCCAGATGAGTTTGTACTGCTCTCCCCGGCGTTTGAAGACCTCCCTAGCCCCCCCGGGAAATGCGATGAGATACTCCTTTTGGGCCATCATCCTGGCGCAGTTTTCCCGGGTGCCGTCGACGATACCCATGGTGTGCCAAAAATGCCCCCAACCGGGGATGTCGAAGTGGGCATGGTCCCCTAGGGCCCGGACGTAGATGCCCAATTGCTTGTAGATCTCCGCCAACATCAACGGCGCGTCGAGGACCCCGGTGAGGGTGTGGTTGCCCACTAGCATCACCGGACGGTCCCGGGGTATGTGTTCTAGACCCAAAAACAACGGTTGGGTGAGCCAACGCCAAGGCCGGAGCAGGGTCTCACCCAATTGGTTGGCCCGGTGGATTTCCTCGGTGGAAAAAGGGCGATAACGACGCAATTCACGACTATCCATAGGGGTCTCCCGTTGGCAAACTCTTTCACCTCAGAGGCTGCACCGAGCAGGGTCCCGTGGTATTGGGCGTGGACTCAGCGACAAGCACTAGGTGCAGTAAAACATATGTACAATGTATGTACAAGTTGGTGCTATACAATCTTTCTACTTTGACCGTTTTGTGGCAGTTAGTGCCCGTTGTCCATCCTTTGTAGAGCTGTGGCTGGCGAGGGGGCTGGGCCATGGCCAGGCTGGCCCGTAGCGTTGTCCGGGGACCACGGCGAGTTCTTGGGACGCTGGGGGAAATCTCTGACGCCGCCGGGGCTGGGGCGTTATAATCCCGCCGCACCCCACCCTGCCGCCCCAAGCCCATCACCCTGCGAGGTCGCCATGAATCTGTCATCCCCCCGGGGATCTGGTTATCCCTCTGACGTCGACTATCCTTCGTTTTACTCTCCCGGCTGGGCTCCCATTAACATGGAGTACCTGTGCTTGCTCCAGGGCATCAACCCTCCCGGGGGAGGCGACGAGTTCACCTACCTGGACTTGGGTTGTGGCAACGCCTACGGGTTGGCGCTGTTGGCCGCGGCCAACCCCAAGGCGGAGTTCTACGGGGTGGATTTCAACCCCAGCCACATTTTCCAGGGCCAGGAG
>JBHJHK010000166.1:0-2926 GCA_050330975.1 Candidatus Competibacterales bacterium
AATGGCGTCATTGTGGTCGTGGGGGGGGGGGTTAATGGGGTAAAAGGGGCCTTTGTGGGGGGCGGCGGCGGCGGCGACCACATAGACCAATACCACCCCAAAGGCCACCACGGCCAAGGGGGAGCGCCAAAAGCGATAGACCACCTCGCTGTCGGCGGCGCGTTTGAGGGCGGTGAGCAAGGGCGAATTCTCGAGGCTTGGGTGAGGGGGATCAAACGCGACCGCTGGCCTGGCCGCGGTCGATGCGCAGCCTGGGGTCGATGGCCACGTATAGAAGATCGACGACAAAATTGATGGTGACAAACACCAACGCCACCATGACGAGATAGGCCGCCATTACCGGCACATCGGCGAACTGCACCGCCTGGATAAACAAAAGTCCAAGGCCCGGCCACTGGAATACCGTCTCGGTGACAATGGAAAAGGCGATGAGGGAGCCCACCTGGAGGCCGATGATGGTAATCACTGGCACCAGGGTATTTTTCAATGCGTGGCCAAAGTGGACCGCTCGATCCGGCAGGCCCCGGGCCCTGGCAAAGCGGATGAAATCGGTGCGCATCACGTCCAGCATCTCGGCTCGGACCAGGCGCAAAATCAAGGTGAGCTGGTAGACCCCTAGGGTGATGGCGGGCAAGATGATGGCCCGCCAGCCCTCAACGGTCAAAAGGCCCGTGGTCCAGCCCCCCACCGTCACCACCTCCCCCCGGCCGTAGGAGGGCAGCCACCCCAAGGTCACGGCAAAGATATAAATGAGCAGCAGCCCGATGACAAAGGTGGGCAGCGATACCCCCACCAAGGTGGCCCCCAGGATGAAGCGCGCTGCTATGCCGTTGCGGTGGAGGCCGGTGTAGACCCCCAAGCCCACCCCCAGCACCACGGCAAACACCGCCGATACCGCCACCAGCTCCAAGGTGGCGGGGAGGCGCTCGACGATCAAAGTCTCCACCGGGCGGCGCAGTTGATACGACAGGCCAAAATCCCCCTGGAGGGCGTTGGCCACAAAGCGGGCAAACTGGATCCACACCGGGTCGTCGAGGCCCAAGCGCTCCCGCAGGGCCTGGCGGTCCTCCCGGCTGGCCTCCTGGCCCACCATGTTATTCACCGGGTCGCCCACGTAGTTGAACAACACAAAGGCGACAAACGACACCACCAGCATTACGGCTAGGGCCTGGAGCAGGCGTTGGAGGGTATAGCTGATCACGGGAAGAAGCGTCCTCGCGGTCGTTGGGGGGACGTCGCCATCAGGGCAGCCACTCGATTTTGCACGCCCGGTAAATTTGGTGGTGGCTGCGGGGACCCTGGGCGTGTTCGCCGTCGTGGAGCTCCCCGTGGGGTTCCAGGTGGACCCTAAAGAGGGCGCCGTCGTCGATCTCGTCCAAGGTGACGCCTGCGGCCGCCATGACCCGGCCGTCGAGGGCGAAGGCGGGCCCTAGGCTGCCATCGGCAAACACCAGGCTCGCCGCCGACCACGCCGGCACACCATGGTCCCCCTCGGGATCGCCGCAGTCGATGATGTCGATGGTCCCCTCCAGGGGATGGGGCCAGCGATCTATGTGGGCCAAGGTGGGGTGGGGATACAATTTCGGTGCGTGCATCGAACAACCCCCTGGGGCTTTTGAGGCAGAAGTCCAAGAGTTTCCGACTGGACGCTGCCGACGTCAACCGCCGGCCTTTGGCCCTACCCCTTGGACTGGGGCACCAACAACACCGGGCAAGGGGCGCGGTGGACCACCCCGTGGGCCACGGAGAACAACAATTCCCCCAGGGCCGAGTGCTCGTGGTGACCCATGACGATGAGATCCACGGCGCGCTTTTGGCTTTCCTGGAGGATGCTATTGACGGGGGAGCCCTCTAGCACTACCACTTCCAGGGGGCCGTGGTGCTCGTCGGGCACCTCGTTGCGGTAGAGGTCCTCGGCCCGCTCGGTCATTTGTTCCTGGAGCTTGGCGAGCCGCTGGGCCCGCAGGGCCTTGGGATCGGGGAAGCCCGCCGGCACCAAATCGTTGAGGACGATGACTTGGTTGTCGGTGAGGGGCTCGACGATGTGGAGCATAATGAGTTTGGCGCCGTGGTGGTTGGCCAGGCTGGCGGCAAAGCGCAGCAGCTCGTTGGCGTGGGGCTCTAGATCGGTGGGATAGAGAATCGTCTTAAAAGTCGGCAGCACGGCGGTATCCTCCCGGTGGTAAAGGGTCGGTGGGCGCGGGTCGCGGGCGATGCCGAGTCCGGGGTGCTGGTTGAGGCCCGGCGAAGGCCCTTCCCTTCCGCCATGGAAGGATAGCGCTTTTGGGGCGGGGAGTTGAGCGTCGGTCATCGGGTAGTGTCCGGCGGGGGCGACGCGGTCAACATCTGCCGCGGCAGCTGTTATGCTCGGTTCCATGGATCCAGCGAAGGGCGACACCCCATGCCTTTGCCGCTTTTACCTCTCATTCTCGCCGGTGGCGCCTTGACCTTGATCGGCGCCCGCCGCCTCCTCGACAGCCGCCGAGCCATGGGCCAACAGCTGACCCTGCCCCAGGGTCCACAGGGCTCCACTGAGCGTTTTAATCCCGCGGCCTCCCTGGACCTGTCGTGGACCCCTACCCCGGCACAACTGGCCAGAAATACCGGTCTCGCCTGGACCAACTTGGGCATCGCCCTGCTCTCGTTGGCGCTGCCGCCCCTGCGCTGGCTGTGCCTGCCCTTGTTGGCCCTCATGTCTGTGGACATTTTCCACCAGGGCTATCGAGACCTCGTCGAATCCCGGCGTTTTACCCTGCCCGGCCTCATCGCAGTCCTCACCGCCGCGGCGGTATTCCAAGGGTACATTGTGGCGGTGTCGGTGGCCTACTGGTTTACCATGTTGCTCTATCAGCTGCTGTTCACCACCCAGTACCACGTCCAAAACCTGGTGGTGGGGCTATTCGACGATCTACCCCAGCGGGTCTGG
>JBHJHK010000167.1:0-3802 GCA_050330975.1 Candidatus Competibacterales bacterium
TTTGTTGGCCGACCTGGGCATCGAGGGGGGGAGTCTGGCCAAGATGGGGGGGCTCATGCGGGAAGCCCGGGACCTGTCCGCCATCGCCCGGGAAGCGGGGGGTGGCGGAAGTAAAGAGGGGTCTGGCAAGGGCGGTGGGGCCGGGGCGGGCGCGGGGGCGGAGCGCTGAGCCATGGCCAAGGTCTACGTCTCCTCGGTGATCGACGCCCCCGCGACCAAGGTCTGGGCCCGGGTGCGGGACTTCAACGGCCTGCCCACTTGGCATCCGCGGATCAACGACAGCCAGATCGAGGACGCCAAGCCCGCCGACCAGGTGGGCTGTATTCGGCGCTTTCGGCTGCAAAACGGCGACCAGCTACGGGAACAGCTCCTGGGGCTGTCGGATTACGATCTTTTTTGCACCTATTCCATTTTGGACAGCCCCATGCCCTTGGAAAACTACGTCGCCACGTTGCGTTTGACCCCGGTGACCGACGGCGACCGGACCTTTATCGAGTGGTCGGCGGAGTTCGACTGCGACCCCGAGGTGGAGGCGGAGCTGGTCGAGGGCATCGGCGGCAACGTGTTCCAGGGGGGCTTTGACGCCCTCAAACGCCACTTTGGCAATTGACGGCCGTGGTCAAGGTGGTGGAGAGCGCCGTTTTGGACCACCCCATCGAAATGGTGTGGGAGCTGGTGCGGGATTTTAACGGCCACGATCGCTGGCATCCAGCGGTGGCGGTGAGCGCCATCGAGCGCCACTGGCCGGTGGACCGGGTGGGCTGTGTGCGGCGCTTTCGCCTGGTGGATGGCGCGGAGTTGCGCGAGCAGCTGTTGAGCCTGTCGGATCTGGAATTCAGCTACAGCTACTGTCTATTGGAGACCCCCATCCCCCTGTTCAACTATGTGGCCCACGTCCAACTGTACCCGGTGACCGACGGCGACCGGACCTTTTGGCGCTGGAGTTCGACCTTTACCACCCCCAAAGGGGAGGGACCGCGCCTGGCGGCCCTGGTGGGCCGGGATATCTACCGGGCGGGGTTTGCCGCCATCCGCCGGCGATTGGCCGGGGAGGAGGAATGACACCATGGGGTTGACGGTCCAGCGCTACACCCAAACCGCCGCCGCCGCCGCGGCCCTGGCCGAGCAACGATCAGCCAAGCTCATCGCCGGAGGCACCTTGGTGATGCGCCAGGTCAACGAGGGCAATCCCCCCTTTGATACCCTCATCCGCCTCCAAGACCCCGGGCTCCTGCAGTTGGCCTTGAGGGGCCCCCGCTGGACCCTGGGCGCCTTGGTCACCATGGCCCAGGTCCTGGCCAATCCCGCCCTGGACTTCCTCCACCCGGCGGCCAAAGCCGTGGGGGGGCCGGCGGTGCGCAGCGCCGCCACCGTGGGGGGCAATCTCTTTGCCCCCACCCCCTATGGCGACTTTGCCACTGCCTTGTTGGCCCTAGAGGCCACGGTGGTGGTCCACAGCGGCCGGGCCACCCGGGAGGTGACCCTGGAGGAATTCCTCCCCCGCCGGGACCGGGGTGGCCAGCTGGTGAGTCAAATCGTCATCACCCGCCCGCCGCCCCGGGCCCTGCGCTATCTCAAGGTCAGCCGGGTCCACCCCAAGGGGTTGTCCCTCATGACCCTGGCGGCGCTGTTGCCCGGCGCCCCGGGGCGTCTCCAGGGGGTGCGGGTGGCCACGGGGGGCATGGCGGCTACCCCTGGGCGGGTGGCGGCGGTGGAGCGAGCCCTGGAGGGGCAGCCCTTGGACCCGAAGGGTATCGACCGGGCCCTGGCGGTGGCCCCCGCGGCCGTGGACCCCCCAAGCGATGCCCTGGCCAGCGCCTGGTACCGCCGGGAAGTGTTCCCGGTGCACCTCAAGCGACTGCTGCTGGAACCCAGCCCCTAAACCCCGCCGGGAGGCGTGAGAACCATGGCCAAAACCCCCATCCAGTTCCAGGTCAACGGCTCGAGTAAGGCGATCTTTGTCGACGATGGCGACAACCTCCTGGAGGCGTTGCGCCGGGAGGTCGGGGATACCACCCCCAAGTACGGCTGTGGCCAGGGGGGCTGCGGCGCCTGCACGGTGTTGGTGGACGGCGCCCCCCGCCTGGCCTGTCTCACCCTGGCGGAGAGCTGCGAGGGCTGCCACATTGAAACCCTGGCGGGCCTGGCCCAGGGGCCCCAACTCCACCCCCTGCAACGGGCCTTCATGGACCACTTTGCCGCCCAGTGTGGCTATTGCACCCCGGGGATGCTCATGGCCGCCAAGGCGCTGTTAGACCACAACCCCGAGCCCAGCCGCGCCGAAGTGGTGGAGGCCCTGGCCGGCAATCTCTGCCGCTGCACCGGCTACGAGCCCATCATCGACGCGGTCCTGGCCGCCGCCGTCACCGCGAGGAATCGGCCATGAGTTCCAGCTTTGAGTTCCGCAAGGAATACTTCGCCGACGAGCGAGACGACAATTTGCTGGAGATCGGCAAGCCCACCCAGCGCCAGGACATGCTGGGCCACGTCACCGGCCGCAGCCAATACTTCAGCGACCACCTCACCCAGGGGTTGTGGCACCTCAAGGTGTTGCGCAGCCCCCACCACCACGCCCGTTTGGGAACCATCGACACCCGCGCCGCCGAACGCCTCCCCGGGGTGCGGCGCATCCTGACGGCCAAAGACGTGCCGGTGAACCTCAATACCCTCATGAGCCTGCTGCAGTTTGGCAAGGACGACGAGCCCACCTTGGCGGTGGACAAGGTCCGCTACAAAGGCGAACCGGTGGTGGCGGTGATCGCCGACAGCGAGGCCGTGGCCAGCAGGGCCTTGGCCCAGATCGAGGTGGACTACGCCCCCTTGCCGGCGGTGTTCGACGTGGAACAGGCCCTCGAGCCCGGGGCGCCGGTGGTCAACGAGGTCTACCCCGGCAACGCCTTTGAGTACCACGACCAGTACAACCACCAAAAGCTGCGCTTTGGCGATGTGGAGCGGGGTTTTGCCGGGGCGGACTATATCCTCGAACAGCGCTACCAGATGTCCCCCATCGAGCACGCCCCCATCGAGACCAACGGCGCCATCGCCGTACCGGAGACCGACGGCCGCTACCGGGTCTACACCAGCACCCAGGCGCTGTTTTTTTCCCTGGACACCGCCGCCAAGATCCTCGACGTCCCCTCCAACAAGCTCCACTTCATCGGCGGCACCGTAGGGGGCGGCTTTGGCGGCAAGGTGGACACCCTCACCGAGCCCCTGGCCATCCTGGGGGCCATGGTGACGGGGCGTGGGGTGCGCTACGTCTTCGACCGCCGGGAGGAAATGCAGGCCGGCCCCCCCCGGGGTGCGGAGCGGATCTACATCAAAGACGGGCTGGCCAAAGATGGCCGCATCCTGGCCCGGCAAATGCGCTGTTACTTCGACAGCGGCGCCTACACCCGCCTGACGAGTTATGCCGTGATCAAGTGCGCCGCCCACCTGCCGGGGCCCTACACCATTCCCAACGTCGCGGCCGACGTGTTTTGTGTGTTCACCAACCGCACCCCCGCCACGGCCATGCGGGGTTTTGGGGTGACGGGGGTGGATTTTGCCCTGGAAGTGCAGATGGACAAGCTGGCGGAACGGGTGGGGATGGATCCCATGGCCTTTCGGATCCTCAACGCCTACCGGGATGGCGACATGAAGGCCCATCGCCGGGAGGCCAAGAACTGCGCCTTGATCGAGTGTGTCCAGGTGGCGGCGGAGAAGGCCGG
This sequence comes from Candidatus Competibacterales bacterium, assembly GCA_050330975.1. GTDB lineage: Bacteria > Pseudomonadota > Gammaproteobacteria > Competibacterales > Competibacteraceae > JBHJHK01. The sequence goes on from JBHJHK010000167.1 coordinate 3,711, forward strand.
CTGGCCCTTGGACAAGGCCTACCAGCAGCTGTCGTCCCGCACTCCCCGGGAACCCCAGAGGACGGCCGGGGCGGGCCCCCCCCCCCCCCCCC
>JBHJHK010000168.1:0-6136 GCA_050330975.1 Candidatus Competibacterales bacterium
TTCCACCCCCACCGCGCGCCACCCACGTGGGCGCCTAAAAAAAATTTTTCGGCGGCGGGCGGCCTGTATTTTGCGCGGCGGGGGGGGGGGGGGGGGCCCCCTCCACAGCTTCGATGCGCCCTTGGGGTCGCTGGGAGTAGCTCCGAGCCGCTTCGCAGAACATGGCCCTCACTTGGATTTGTTGCCCGCTCTCGCTTTCGCGGATGAGCTCCATGCAGGTTTCGACAAAGAAGGCTTTGGCGGCGGCGCTACAGCGGCTGAAGTTGGCCGGGGGGGTGTTGGCGCACACCGAATCGAGGTCGATGGTCCACGGACGGGCGGTGAAGCTGATGGTTTGGGATTGGTAGTCGATCGTCACCGGGGCGTATTCCCGGGGGAGATCGCTGAACTCCCGAGTGAAGTGATTGCTAATGGCGGCCGTCAACGAGGCCAAGAAAAGGGTGCTCAGCAAGTTCATGGGATCCTCGTAGCCGTTGATTTTCCCCAATTGCCGGCATGGTACACCGGGTTTGAGGCCCTGGGCGAATCGCGCCTTGCCCACGGCAGAGCCACGGGTAGTTGCAGGGGCGCCGCCGTTGGACCACACTGGCCCTGCCGTGGGCCTCTAGCCTGCGGTTGGGGGCAAAGGGTTGCGGTGGTTCCACAGGGAATGACCCACTGCCCAATGTCCCCCTATTAATCTGACCTGTGGCGCGCAAAAGGGAAAATCATGATCGATGCACTACTCAATACCTCCCTGGGCTGGGGGCTCTTGGTGGTTGCCGGATTACTGCAATTGCTGGCCGTGTGGGTGGGTGCCTTGGTGGCCAGCATCGATGACGTTTCATTTGACAAGGCCGTGTTTTGCACTATCGCCAGTCTTGTGGCGGCGCTCATCCTCGCGGTGTTGAGCCCCTGGCTGTTGGCTGTACATTTTGTCGTGTTGGTGGCCATTATTATCAATCAATTCCAAACGGGATTGCCCCAGGCTTTGGTGGCGGCGGTGGTGGCATGGGCCATCACTGGGGTGGGATTCTACGGTACCTTGTTGGCGGTGGGATTCCCCAATAATGCGGGAGAATTTAGCCAATTGGACGAAGAGATCCTCCGCGAAGAGGCGACGGCCCTGACGCGAGGCGATTTTACAACCGATGGCGGATTCCCCAGCGAAGACTTGGCCGCGGCGACGGCCCTACATCAACGGCGCGGCGGTTGCCCGTCGCTCACCCCCTGGACGGCGGCGGGTGCCAACGCGTTGCAGACCCCCCATGCCAATGCCTTGGTGGCCCTGGCCCACGGGGTGGGGCAGGCCCAGCGTTGTGAACCGTGAGGTCACTCCTCGCCCCGACGCCCCAGGGGAGGACGTCCCACTGTCCCTGCCCCCGGGGGACCTGTGGGTCTTTGGCTATGGCTCTTTGTTGTGGAAACCGGGCTTTGCCCACCTGGAGGTGCAACCCGCCCGTCTCCACGGCTACCACCGGGCTCTGTGTGTGTGGTCGTGGGTCCACCGGGGTACGCCGGAGTGGCCGGGATTGGTGTTTGGTCTTGATTTGGGCGGCGCTTGCATCGGTCGGGCCTTTCGGGTGGCGGCCGCCGAACGAGACGCCGTCGTGGACTACCTCTATCGTCGGGAAATGGTGACCAAAGTCTACAAACCCCGCCTCCACCGGGTGCGGTTGGCAACCAAGGCCCAGGTCACCGCCCTGGGGTTTGTGGTCGATCGTCGTCACCACCAATACGCCGGTCGCCTGAACGCCGAGCAGGCGGCGGCGGTGGTGAGGGTCGCCGCAGGCCAAAGTGGCCCCAATCCCGAATACGTGGTCAACACCGCCAAGCACTTGGTGGAACTGGGGATTCGCGACGCCTACCTCCAGGAGGTGGTCGCCAGGCTCGCAGCCCCAGGGGCTGGAGGGACGCCTTGACCCCTTGGGCTCGGGCGGGGGTGTTGGGGTTCTCAAACAAAATGTGAAGTAGTGCACAAGGGCGCCAAATTGTGGCTTATCAAAGGCTTTCAGTATTTACTTTACCGCTTGACTTGCCTAACCTTGCCTCAGTTCCACACAGTGGTAGTTCGGCGAGGTGAAGGCTTCGCTGCCAGTGGGGCGGCCGCATTCAAGGTCGACCGATGGTTCTTTGTTTGCGATGGAAAACCTTCGGTGTGTGCGGCCGCCCGACCTGCAGCTAATTTTATTCCCAAAACTTAATTTTGCTGTGGCATGGCCTTGGGAATAGATTCATCAAGCCTGTTACACCCGTGGAACGGACTGTCGGCGCCCTTGGTGCGCCCCCTCTTACCCTTAAACTCTCGAGGAGACAGAAACCGTGAGCACCAATGTTGAAACAGGTCACGTCAGCAAAAGCTACGACAGCGCAGACGACAATCCCGTCGACCAGCTGCGGGAAAAAGCCGTACATTACCAAGATTACAAGCAGTTTAAAGCCGATGCCGATGGCAATTATCCCCCCGGCGGCTTCTACAACAAAACGAGCCCCGAGGCCGGCCAGGCTGTCGCCAACGCTGGCAACCAACTCATCAATCGCCTGGGCCTTGCCCCAGACGACATGGATGCCGCCAAGAACACCGCCGGTGTTGCCCAGGCGCCTCGCCCCAAGCTGGGTGAGGTCGGCGGCCAACAGGTACAGCTCAAGTACGACAGCACGGGCCTGTTCAACATCCAGAAGGACAACTACCAGTACAACGAGAACACCATCGGGTTGCGGGCCGAGAGCCACCACGACCTGGGTGCTGGTTTCGACCACGTTAACGTCACCCGGGCCGGTGCCTATACCGACAGCACGGTGATGAGTGGTGCCGACGGTTTCGACCTGGCCAACGGTGACTTCACCGGCCGCGCCAGCTACGCCGCCCAGGCCCACGCCGGCGTCGGCGTGGTCACCGAGGGCAGCATCAACGACTCCATGGACAACTTCAACGTCGGCTTGGACTACCGTGGCCAGGCCGGTCTCGAAGCCTTCGGGGCTTCCCGGGGCGCCGCCTACCTCGGTCCCTTGGGGGCTGCCGCCGGTATCGAAGGCCAGGCGGGGGTTCGGGTGTTGTCGGGTCAGTTGGGTGGCAAGGCCGCCACCGACTTCGACGCCCTGCGCATCGGCGAAACCGACATCAACCCCAGCGTCGAAGCGGGTGCCAAGGCCTACGTCGGCGCCGAGGCCCGGGGCCAGGCCTCGGTGTCGTTTACCCCCACCAACTTGGGGGCCAAGGTCGGCGGTGAAGCCTTCGCCGGCGCCAAGGCCGCCGCCTACGGCGCCGTGGGCTTGGGCGAAGTGGGCAAGGTCGGCGGGGGTGTCGAAGCCTACGCCGGTGTGGGCGTCAAGGGCGAAGCCAAGCTGGAGTTCGAAGACGGCAAGCTGTCCTTTGGCCTCTCCGCCGGTGCGGCCTTGGGGGTGGGACTCGGGGCCGAAGTCAAGGTGGAGTTGGACTTCTCGGCCATCGCTGACCTGGGCTCTGAAGCCATCAAGGGTGCCATTGGCATCGCCAACAGCGCCATCAACACCGCCATGGAGTTGGGGCAGGATCTGGGTGAACAATTCGGCGAGTGGGCCGAGACCTTCTCCGCCTTCGCCCAGGACCAGATCGACAACTTCACCGATATGGTCTCTAACGGCTTCAACACCGTCACCGACGGCATTGAGCATATCGGCAACACCATCGCCCAGGGCGTCGAGAACTTCGGCAACACCCTGGCTGACGGTATCACCGGCGTGGGTGATGCCATCGCCGGTGGCATCGAAACCGCCACTGATTTTGTGGCCGGTGGCATCGAGACTGTCGGTAACGCCGTGGGTGGTGCCATCGAAGCCGTGGGCAACGTCGCCGACGCGGTGGGCGAAGGGGTGAACAACTTCGTCCAGGGTGTTGGCGAGGTGGGCAGTGCCATCGGTGATGCCGCTGGCGACGTGATCGACGCTGCGGGTAATGCTCTCAACGAGGTGGGCGGTGCCATCGGTGATGCCGCCGACGCCGTGGGTGGTGCTATCAGCGACGGTGTGGAGACGGTGGGCAACGCCATCAGCGACGGGGTGGGCAAGGTGGGTAAAGCCATCGGCGGCATCTTCGGCGGCGGCAAGTAATACCACCTCCCGTTTTCAGCTGTTTTTCCCCAGAGGGTCGGTCCACGACGGACCGGCCCTCTTTTGCATGGCAGCTCCAAGGGCCGTCCCCCGGCAACACGCCTGGGCTCAGGTAACCCCTTGTGCTATGATGCGTTGCACCATCGCCGCCGGACAGGCCTTGTCAAAAGCCACTGGCGACTCCATTGATCGATGTGTAAGCCTTCCTGTTAGAGACGTGTCTTTGAGGTCTTCCCCATGGTTTTCCCCTGTCACTCCCTCACCCATCTGCAACCCCTGAGACCCCGCGGCGCCCGCCAGGACGCTGGTTCCATTGGCGAGTTGTGCCAACTGGACGACGCCGCCCTGGCGGACATTGGCTTGAGCCGAGAGCAAGTCACCGCCCTAAACCAGGTTCCCTCGTCCTGGGGCGAGCCCGTCAATCTGGTCACGCCGCTCTTGGCCTTGCGCCCTGCACCCGTCTTGACGGGGGGGCAGTTCAAGGGGGCGATGTGGTAAAGGTCAACCCCCGCTAAGAGAAGCGACGCCCCAGCGGGGTAGCTCTTATCCTAGCAGGGGTTGTGCGCTGGCCGTTGGCCAGTTGATCGGTCGAGAAATCACTGCAAAGCCACAGCACTCACTAGAAGATTCTGCTGCCACTGGGAGTGATAATGGTGATATGACTGAAACGATAGGAAACCGCTAGGCGTTGTACTTGTTCCATGGGCAGTGCCTTAGCCGCCAAGCGTTTTGCTGCGCCCTTGTAGCGGGCTGTGACCCATAGGTCATAGCGGGGAAAGCTACTGTTCATTTGTAGTGTGTCAGCTCCATATACAACCATTCCTATACATCCTTGTAGACGGCTGCCTCCAGCAGCGAGAAAGTTACTCCAAGAGTTTGACACGATTGCGACACAATGACGGCAATTGCGTAACAATTAGTAAAGATTCCAAAGGGGTTTTTACAGATAGTCCAGAAGGTTCCCCCTGGGGGTAATCGTTGTGCTGGCAGTCAGTTAATTGGCTTGTCCCATGGATTCAGCAATTGCTAAAACTCGTTTAGGTTCCAGCTTGCCCTTGAAAAACAGCACTGGACCGGGTATTCCCTCTAGGGCTTCGGCCCCGACATTGAGGCGATCCGACACCGCCAACACCAGTCGATCCATGGCGGCACGCCGCACCTTGGCGAACTTGCGCCGCAAGTAGTCCGGGTGCCAAAAGCCGACGATTTCCACATAAACAATGCGGCCATCCCCGTGGCGCAGGGCGAAGTCCGGCACAAATACGGTGCCTTTGAGGTCGACGATGGCCACTTCCCGCTCCAAGGTCCAGGGAGTATCGAGCTTTACAAAGCGCTCGACAAAGCGCTGCTCCAGTAAACTGTCGTAAACCGCAGGTCTAGGGCGGTGGGAGCGCAACTTTGTGTCGGAGTCCAACACAAAGCACAACTCCCGCCCCTGGTATTCCAGGGTGGCCTCCAATTGCCAGCGAGTAATGTGGAGGAGAGAAGGCAAAAACGCCGCCATCTTGAGGCCGTATTTGCGGGTTTGGCGAAATAAACTCGCCGGCCCATCCACATAGATTTGATAGCCATCCTCCAGGTGGCCCTCCACGGCGTACATTAAACCGAAGAACTTCAATTGCTGGAACAGCCGCCGGTACTCCCCGGGTACGTTGCGATGGGCGCTGAGGCGCAGATGCAGCGCCGAGTACAAAATGCCCTGGGCCTGGGCCAGGTTGTAGCGGTCCACCAGGGCTTCGGGATTGTCCTCCGGCAAGGTGGCCAGCAAATGATTCTCTGGCAAGTCGGCGTAGAGTAGGGTGCGGATGGCCGTGGGGTCCAACTGAAGGCGCCCCGCCACCTCCGCCAACGCTCGGCGGTTTTGCGCCTCGCCAAAGCCCGCCCTGGCTGCCTCCACAAATATCGCCTGGCGCAGGGCCTCGGGGTCCAGGTCTGGCGCCGCCAGGGTGAACTCCTGGTCGGCCAGGGCCAAGTGGGCCAGGCCCCGGACGATGCGGTAGTCGGGGGAGTCCCCTTCCAGACCCCGCAGTGCCGCCGTGAGCTCCCCTCGGGGCTTGCGGTGGTGGGC
>JBHJHK010000169.1:0-6436 GCA_050330975.1 Candidatus Competibacterales bacterium
CCCCCGCCCCGCCCCGCGCGGCGGCCCGCGCCCCCCAGGCAGCGCCCGCCCGCCGCACGCCGCCCCCGCCCTCGCCGCCCCGGCCCGGGGCTCGGACTCAAGCTCACTGCGCCCTTCAGCTCGCCAGCTCCCGCCTAACCGCCAAACCCATCAGCGGGCTTCTCGGCCCAGCCCAACTGCCCTCTAACCGCCCTCTCCAAGGGATCGCAGGGCCCCCATGGTCTTTTGCTCCAACCTGTTTTTGCTAGCCGCTTTGAACGCTTTGTCGCCGCCCTGGAAGCCGACCCCCAGTTGACGGTCTTCGACCCCAAACCGTTGCTCTTGGACCTCAAGTCCCGCTACCCGGTGTACTGCAAAACCGACCATCACTGGACCTCGGTGGCGAGTTACTTTGTCGGTCTTGAACTGGTGGCCCGCCTGGGGGCCCTGGGGGGGCGCCCCATCCCCTGGCAGACCCCCGAGGTGATTCAATGGCGCGACTTCGCCGGGAGCCGAGAGGCCTTCCTCTCTTTGTTGCAACCCCGCGTTGAGCGGGCACCCGCCATTGCCCCCCTCGAACCCTTGTGTGGGGCCGTGGCCCTGAGTCCCTTTGCGCCCCACCCCGCCGACGGCCGGCAGTTGGGCATTGCCATCCGCCAGTTGCTGAGATTGCCGGCTCAAGGCGCCAACGCCAACCCCGGCCATCCCTAAAAGACCATGGGATACACCTCAGTCGAGGAGCAAAATGCCCCCCAAGACAAACCCGCCGATGAAAATGGTCTCGGCGACGATGAGGGCGATGGCCATCCCGCCGATCTCCAACACCCTTCCCAGTGCTGTCTTCATACCCACCGCCGCCACGGCCATCAGCAGCGCCCAGCGGGAGGGCTCCCACAACCACTCGGCCGCGGCGGTGGGTAGCAGGCCGACGTTGGTCGCCGCCGCCAACAACAAAAATGCCAACACAAAGCCGGGCAATAGGGGCGTTTTGGCCCCTCCCTCCCCCTCGGCCAGCTGCAGGCGCCGAATGGCCAGGGCCGTGACGATCACCACCGGGGCCAGCAACGACACCCGCACCAGCTTGATCAAGGTGGCCGTCTCCCCCACGGGTTCGGAGATGGTGAAGCCCGCCCCCACCACCTGGGCCACGTCGTGGATGGTGCCGCCGATGAACACCCCAGCCCCCAGGGCGTCGAGGTTTAAACCCTCGACGACGATGGGGTAGAGGACCATGGCCACGGTGCTCAGCACCGTCACCCCCAATACGGCAAAACTCAAGTCCCGCTCGGCGTTGGAGGTTTGGGGCAACACCGCCGAGATGGCCGCCGCCGCCGAGGCCCCACAGATGGCCACGGAACCGCCGGTCAACACCGCCAGACGCCAGTCGTGGCCCAGGAAACGGGCGCAGAGGAGGCCAAAGCCGATGGTGGCCACCACCGCCGAGGCGACCAGGACGATGGACCAAGGCCCCACCTCGGCCAGCAACCCCAGGCTGATCCGCGCCCCCAATAGGGCTACCCCCAGGCGCAACACCTGGCGGGCGGTGAAATTGATCCCCGCTCCACAGCGGCCCTCCTCGGCGAGGAAGTGGAAGGCCAGGCCCAACAGCAAGGCCATGAGCATGGCTGGGGCGCCGTAGTGCTCGGAGAGAAACTGGGCGGTGACGGCCACCAGGGCGCTGACGGCCAGCCCTGGACCCAGGTGGACGAGGGCATCCTGGGTGGCGGCAACCCGCGCTCTGAGGCGCACGAGATGGGTCGTCGCCCAAGCCTGGCCGGGCCCCATGAGGGCCCAGCCGCCCAAAACGGCCCCGTAGAGCAGGGCAAAGGACCAGGCGTTCCACGTTTCAGTCACGATGATTCATCCTGTTAAAACAGCGTGCTGGGGAGGGGGACGCCCAACAGGTGACGGAAGCCGTAGCTCACCAACAGGATCACCCCGACGATGCCCGTGGCGATCGCCAAGCCCCCTCGCACTCCCAGGGGTTGATGCTGGGCCACGGCCATGAGGGCGAGGCCCACCAACAGCCCCGCCCCGTCAAAGCCCAAGGTGGGGATGAGGGTCGTGGCCGCCAGCATGACCAATGGCAAGGCGCCGCGGCGCCAGGCGGATCCGGGGACGGCCACCGCCGGTGCCCGACGCGTCAGGGCCAAACGCCCCAGCCCTGCCAAAGAGAGCAAGGCCATGGCCGTGGCGATGGTGAGGGGAAACACCGCCGCTTCGGGGTTGAGACCCCACCCCTCCCACAACGCCCACCCCGCCAGAGCCGCGGTCAAGGCAAAGCCAGCGGCCTCTAGCCCCAGGGCGGGAGGGCTGGCCCGTGACGAGGTCTGGGGTTTGGCTGGGCTTTGTCCTTGGGTCGCCTGGGATTTTGCCGGGGTCCACCGGCGGCGAAGCCCGGGCCACAGGGGGTAGAGCACCGTGAGGAGGGTGAGGCCAATGATGGCCAACGACAAAGGGCGGCCGAAAAACTGGCCCCACAGATCGCCGATGGCCGAGCCGATGGTCCAACTCTGGACGAAACCCTGCTCGGCGATGCGCCCCAAAATCAACCCCAACACCACCGGGGACACCGAAAAGCCTCGCTGGCTGGCCCCCCAGCCCACTACCCCCAGGGCGATCATGATGATTACATCGGACAGACTATTGCGAATGGAATAGGCGCCGATGAGGGTCATAAAAGCCACCACCGGCACCAGCAGTGCCTTGGGAGCCGTCACAATGGCGCCGTAGGCAAAGCGGCCGATGAGGAGCCCCACGGGGAGCATCAGTAGCGTTGCCAGCAACAGTCCAAAGATGAAGGTATAGACCACGGTGGCCCCTTCGCTAAACAGCGCCGGACCGGTGCGGACTCCCTGGACCAATAGTGCCCCGAGGATCACCGCATCGGGGGGAGTGCCGGGGATGCCCAACACCAAAGTGGGGATAAAGCCCCCCCCCACCGTGGCGTTGTTGGCCGCCTCCGTGGCGATGACCCCGCCGGGCTCCCCCTTGCCGTAGTCCTGGGGGCGGCGGGCGGCCCGGCGGGCCTCGGAATAGGCCACCAGCCCGGCGATGGAGCCCCCAGCCCCGGGGAGAGCGCCCACCAGGGTGCCGATGACGGCGCTCCTAAGGGTGTTGAAGCCGTTTTTTATCAACAGGGCCGTCGCCTCCACCAGGCGAAAGCCCCGGGTCCGGCTGGCGGGTTCCAAATGGCGATCGGGCACCGCCACTAGATCCATCAACACCGGTATGCAGTAGAGGCCAATGAGGGCCGACACCACCTCGATGCCCCCCAGAAGCGCCGTGGAGCCCAGGGTATAGCGCACCTCGGCGCTGGTCTCCGAGATCCCCACCATGGCCAACAAAAGACCCACGCAGGCGCCGATCATCCCCTTGAGGAAATCCCCCTCGGAGAGGGCGGCGATGAGGGACAAGCCAAAGATGGCCAGCCAGAAGTATTCCACAGGGCCAAAGGCCAACGCCGCCTCGGCCAATGGCGGCGCCAATAGCAACAGGGCCAAGGCGCCCACCAAACCGCCGATGACGCTGGCCAAACAGGCGGTGGTGACGGCCAAATCTCCATCCCCCCGCTTGGCCATGGGAAAGCCATCAAAGGTGGTGGCGATGGCCGACGGGGTGCCGGGGGTGTTGAGCAAAATCGCCGCGTAGGCACCGCCGTAGATGGCGCCGGTGTAGATGGCCCCCATGAGGATCAACGCCGCCGTGGGTTCCATGGCGAAGGTGATGGGTATCAACACCGCCACGGCCATGGTGGCCGTGAGCCCTGGGATGGCGCCGATCACCGTGCCGGCGGCCACCCCCACCAAAGCCAAAAAGATGTTAAAAGGCGCAAAGGCCGCCAGGAGATTGGCGAGCACGACCCCCTCCGGTGTGGTCCCCCGGGGGGGTTGGGCTTCCCCGGGCGGTCGAACGATGGATGTTTAGTTCAGATCAGTCGATGACTCCAGCGCTTTGGGCGGCTCGAAGGTACTCCTCGGCCCGCGCCGTCATAAAGGCGTCCATGGCTTCGCCGTAAGGGATGTCCACCAGGGCAAAGCCGCCGTCGAGCATCTGCTGGCGAAATTCCGGATCGGCGTTGATCTCAGAGATCATGCTGGCGAGCTGCTGGCGGATATCCTCGGGGGTGGACTTGGGCACGGCGATGCCCCGGTAGGCCCCGGAGATGATGTCAAAGCCCAGTTCCTTGAAGGTGGGCACCTCGGGAAAGGACGGGTGGCGCTCTGCCATGGCCACGGCCAGCAAACGCACTTTATCCCCCTGTTGGGAGCCCACGGTGGTGTAGCCCCACTCGGCCATGACCTGGTTACCCAGCAGGGCGGTGACGGCGGCGCCGGTGCCCTTGAAGGCCACATAGGTGGTCTGGATGTCGGCCATCTGGTCAAAGGTCACCTGGGCCAGGTGGTTGGCGGTGCCCTTGCCGGAGCCGGACAGGGTGAGGCGACGGGGGTTGGCTTTGGCGAAGTCGATCACGTCTTGGAGGGTCTCAAACTCGCTATCGGCCCGGACCACCAGGGCGTCGGGGGTGTAGTGGAAGAAATGGATGGCGGCGATGTCGTCGGTGGTAAAACCCACCTGGCCCTGGTTGGGCTTGATGATGATGTGGGGCAAGTTGATCCCCATGATGGTGTGGCCGTCCCCGGACAATTGATTGAGCTGGGACCAGCCCACGGCGCCGCCGCCGCCGGGTCTGTAGGACACCACCAAATCCTGGCCGAATTTATCCTTGAAAAAGGGCTGTTGTAGGCGGGCGGTGATATCGGATTCGCCGCCGGGACCAAAGGGGATGATGTAATCCACCGCTTGGCTTGGGTAGTCGGCGGCCCACAGGGGGGCTATGAGGGTCAAAATGGCGAGGGCAAGGCACGACTTGACGAGCTTCACAGGGCATTTCCTCCATTGGCGATGGTTATGGGCACCCCCGGAGGTGTCGCCTGGGCCTTCCGGGGGTGGCGGTCACGAATACCGCCAGCAATTAGGGTTCGGCGAGGACTTTGAGGGCCGCCAGGGTCTTTGAGGGGATGGGTATCCCCTGTTCTCGGGCCGCTGTGCGGCGGCCATGGCGGCCATCCCCCGGCAGTCGGGCCCCCTCTTGGGCGGTAACCGCCGAGGTGAGCTGGGCGAGGCGTTGGCCAAATCCCGGGTTGCAAGCTGCGGCGTCCACGACGATGAGGAACTGTCCCACTCCGGGGGGATCCCCTTGGGCATCGAAGAACGAGCTGGCCTCAAAGCTGTAGTTGGCGCCGGTGAGGGTGGCGGCCAGGACTTCCACCATCAACGCCAGGGCCGCCCCCTTGGCCTCCCCCGCCGGCACCATGGTGCCCTGGAGGGCCGCTTGGGGGTCGGTGGTGGGGCGACCGGCGGCGTCCAGGGCCCAGCCCTCGGGAATGGCCTCGCCCCGTTGGGCGGCGGGCATGACCTTGCCCCGGGCCACCCGGGACAACGACAACTCGATGACCAGTGCCTGGCCCTCGGGTCCCGGGGCGGCAAAGGCGATGGGATTGGTGCCAAACAATGCACGGCTACCGCCCCAGGGGGCCATGGCCTGGGGGGTGTTGGCCACCATGAGGGCTAACAGGTCTTCTTTGGCCAACCGTTCCACCACCGCCCCTAGCTGGCCGCAGTGGTGGGAGCGGACCACGCTGGCCGCGGCGATGCCGTGGCTGCGGGCCAGGGGTGGGAGGGCATCGATGGCCCGCTCCAGGGCCGGGAAGGCAAAGCCGTGGTGGGCATCGACCCGGATGATCGCCGGCGCCAGGGCTTCGACGGTGGGGGTGGCGTGGCCGTCCACCTTGCCAGAATGGGCCTGGGCGGCGTAGGCCGCCACCCGGGAGAAGCCATGGCCCCCCTGGCCGTCGATTTCGGCGGCCACCAAGGCCTTGGCCACGACCTTGGCATTGTCCTCGGCCACGTTGTGGGCCATGAGGGCTGCCGTGATGAGTTGTTGGGCGGTCTCGACGGTGAGGTGGGTGTCAGCCATGGGTGGCCTCCAGGGCGGCGAGGACATTGGCCACCGTCAGCTGGCTCACCCGTTGGTTGGCTTCCTTTGTCGCCCCGGCGATGTGGGGGGTGAGGATGACGTTGGGCAGACCCTCAAAGGGGGCGGCGGCGGCGGCGGAGAGGGGTTCTGCTTCGAATACATCCAGGGCAGCCCCCCCCAGACGTCCTTGGGCCAAGGCCTCGATGAGGGCATTTTCGTCGACGATGCCCCCCCTGGCGGTGTTGATCAACAGGGTTTCCGGCTTGAGGGCCGCCAGCACCTCGCCGTTCACCAGGCGGTGGGTTTCGGGGGTGAGGGGCAGGTGGAGGCTCAAGACATCGCTCTGGCGCCACAAATCCCGGACGTCTACCAGGCGCTCGGCGCCCCGCCAGACAGCATCGTCGGGGGCGAGGTAGGGGTCGTGGGCGACGGCGGTCATCACCAGGGCCCGGGCCCTGGCCGCCACCCGGCGGGCGC
>JBHJHK010000170.1:0-3860 GCA_050330975.1 Candidatus Competibacterales bacterium
GGACTGGCACCACAGCTGGTCCTCGGCACGCTTTACCCCTACAATAAAAAGTTAATTCCCCACTTTAGAGCGGCGGTTATGCTTTCTTCCCTGCTGCGCAGCGATGCTTCCCTCGCCTTGGCCATGGATCAATACGAACTCACCATGGCCTACGCCTTTTGGAAAAACGCCATGGACCAGCGGGAAGCGGCGTTCCACATGTTCTTCCGCAAAAACCCCTTCGACGGGGGCTTTGTGGTCAGCGCCGGCCTCGGCACCCTGGTGGAACTGCTGGAGAACTTTCGCTTCTCCACCGCCGACCTGGACTATTTGAACACCCTCACCGACCGGGCTGGCCTGCCTCTGTTTGAAGGGGGCTTCCTCGACCATCTGGCCAAATTGCGCTTTAGCTGCGACGTCGCCGCCGTCCCCGAGGGCACCGTGGTCTTCCCCAACGCCCCCCTGGTGCGCGTCCAAGGCCCCATTCTCCAGGCCCAGCTCATCGAGAGCCTGCTCCTCAACACCCTCAACTTCCAAAGCCTCATCGCCACCAAGGCGGCCAGGATGTGCATCGCCGCCCAGGGGGACCCCGTGGTGGATTTTGGCCTCAGACGGGCCCAGGGGATGGACGGCGCCCTGTCCGCCAGCCGCGCCTGCTACATCGGCGGCTGCACCGGCACCTCCAACGTCCTGGCGGGCAAACTGTTGGGCATCCCGGTCCTCGGTACCCACGCCCACAGTTGGGTGATGTCCTTCGACGACGAACTCGACGCCTTTCGGGCCTTTGCCGCCACCATGCCCAACAACTGCGTGTTCTTGGTGGACACCTACGGCACGCTGTCTGGGGTACGCAACGCCATCGCCATGGGCCACGAACTCAGGGCGAGCGGCCATGAGATGACCGGCATCCGCTTGGACAGCGGCGATTTGGCCTACTTCAGCAAAACCGCCCGGGCCATGCTCGACGAGGCCGGCTTTGAAAACGCCGCCATCATGGCCTCCAACGAACTCGACGAGTACGTCATCGCCAGCCTCAAGCGCCAGGGGGCCGCCATCAACGTCTGGGGGGTGGGCACCAAGCTCATCACCGCCCACGAGGATCCCGCCCTGTCCGGGGTCTACAAGCTCACGGCCATCCGCGCCGCCCACCATGGGCCCTGGTCGTACAAGCTCAAAATCTCCGAGCAAAAGGCCAAGATGAGCGTGCCGGGATTGTTACAGGTCCATCGCTTTCGCGACTCGATGGGCAAGTTCATGGCCGATGCCGTAGCCACGGTCGACGAGGATCCCAACCAGATCGAGCGGATTATCGATCCCAACGACAACACCAATCGCAAGCGCCTCCAGCGGGCGGTGGCCTCCGAGGCATTGTTGCAACCCCTGCTCCAAGGGGGACAGCGGGTGGCTGAGCTACCAAACTTGGACACCATCCGCGCCCGTTTGGTGGAACAACTAGACCACCTCGACGAAAGCCACTTGCGCTTTGAATACCCCCACATCTACCCCGTGGGCCTGAGCCCCACCCTCAACCAGCAGCGGGACGAGATGATCACCCGGGAGCGAGAACGCCTCAACGAAGGTTAGGGGGAAGGCTGGGGTGAAGGCTAGGGGATGGCGGCCAACCGCGGCCCCCCCGTCGCTTGTGCCGCCCCGCGGTACAACCCCAACACCCGGCGGACATAGGCCTGGGTCTCGGGGTAGGGAGGCACGCCGCGGTGGCGTTCCACGGCCCCTTCCCCGGCGTTATAACCCGCCAGGGCCAAGGTCAAATTGGCGTCAAACCGCGCCAGTAGCCAGCGCAAGTAGGCCATGCCACCCTTGAGGTTTTGCTCCACGTCAAAGGGATCCGCCACCCCAAAGCGCTCGGCGGTGGCGGGGATCAGTTGCATCAGCCCCTGGGCGTCGGCCTTGGACACCGCATGGCGGTCAAAGGCCGACTCCACTTGGATCACCGCCAGCACCAAGGCGGGGTCGAGGTCGAAGGTGGGGGCCAAGCGCAGCACCTGGTCGACGATGGGTCGGGGGGCGCGGTCCCACGGGGAGCGATACCCCTCCCCGCAGCGCACCGCCGCCGGCTCCACCCCCTCTAGATGTACCAACAGCCGCTTGGCGTGGGCGTCGCCCAGGGCTCTGGCGCGCTCGAACCAGCCGGCGGCCTTGGCGTCGTCGCGAACCCCGCCGCGACCGTTGAAGTATATCCAACCCAGGGCGTACGCCGCCGGGGCGTAGCCCTTGCCAGCCGCGCGGCAGTAGAGATCCAACGCCCGGGGGAGATCCTTGGCCACCCCTTCGCCGTGCTCATGGCGACGGGCCAAACGGGTCAACGCTTCGGGGGACGCCATGGCCTGGGGCTCTTCGGCGGGCGAGGCCGGGGCCGCGGTGGCGGCGAGGCCGAGGGCCAGGGTCGCCATGGCGCGGCGACCCCAAAACACCCCCAGAGCCATCAGGCGAGCTTGGCGCCGTTGGCGACGGCGCGCTCGGGGACGGCCAGCACCACACCGCCGTCGTCGCGGACGAATCCCGTGAGCAAAAACTCCGAGCGAAAGGGACCGATTTGCTTGGGGGGAAAGTTCATCACTCCGATGATTTGCATACCCAACAGCTGCTCCTTGGTGTAGAGGGCGGTGACCTGAGCCGAGGATTTGCGCACCCCAAAGTCGGCGCCAAAGTCGGCCCAAACCCGGTAGGCGGGGCGGCGAGCCTCGGGGAAATCCTGTACGTCGACGACAGTCCCCACCCGCAACTCAACGGCGGCGAAGTGGGCCCAGTCGATGGTTGTTTGAGGATCCAAAAGGCGGCGCTCCTGGGCGATGGGCTTACGGGTGGCGAGAAAAGTTGCAGGTCGTAATGTAAAACGCTATACCAATAGACGGCAATGGGGCTTTACAATGCCAGAGCGAGCCGCCAATGCCCAGGTGGGCCCACCACGAAATGGCCCCCATCCACACACAAATGGCTACCGCAGTCCCCCACGACCGGCAATCGTCTCCCCCACCCACAGCAGTTCGACCACTGCGTTTGCGCCCCGCCACAAGACGCGAGATTCGTTTCGGGAGAATTTTCATGTTGTCCAACTGCCGCCAGCTACGCCTCAGTATAGCCCTCGCCGTGGGGTGGATGGCCATGGCCCAGGGAAATGAACCCCTGGAATCCCAGCCGCGGATTTATTCTTGGACCGATGAAGACGGCAAAGTCCAGTTTTCCACCGCCCCCCCCGGGGCCGATGACCACCCGGGATTTGTGTCCATTTACGACACCCTCCACGGCGGCGAAGACGACGCCGTGGCGGGGGACGTCGCCTCGCCAACGGCCATTGACCCCGCCACCGCCCAGCGCCACAGCCGCCAGCGTCTGGAATTTCTCCAGAGCTGGCTGCGGGATGTCAACAACGCCCAGCACCTCGAAGTCGAACAGCGCCGGCGCCAAGCCGAGGTGATCCGGGCTCGCATTCGGGCCATCGAAGAGGCCAGGGCCGCCGACGTCGACTGACCCCAGTCGTCCCCACCGCCCCCTCGCCCAGCGACGCTCCCCGAGCCCCTGGCGAACTGGACCGCGGCACCAAGGTCTCAAGTCTGAGAGAAGGGGATACATCGTCTCCTCGCATCTCCCCGCCAGGCGGCTCATTCCCGAGTTTCCCGCCGTTTGAACCACCCTCGAGCCTTCCCTCGGCGACCCTCGACCAGACCCCCCACCTTGCATCCCCCGGTGATTTTGCCCATGGTTAATGTCACACCACGACACCCAGCGCCCCACCGTTCCATGGTCTCACCCCCCGTCGTCGCCATCCCGTTGACCGTGCCGTTGGCGTTGGTACTCTGGGTTTGGGCAAGCCCCCACAGGGGCCAACCCCGGGCCCCCGTCGCCCCCCACCCAGGGCCAGG
>JBHJHK010000171.1:0-10268 GCA_050330975.1 Candidatus Competibacterales bacterium
GGGTGGGCGGGGGTTGGGTGGCTGGGAGCCGATGCCGGGCGCCGCCAGCTGACCCTGGCCTTGGGTCTGGGGGCGACGGCACCTTTGGAAGCCATAGCGGCGGCTCTAGAGGCCCTGGAGGCCCGCTGGCAGCGGGCGGCCACCTGGGCCTCGGAACACCGGGCGGCGACTTTGGCCCATGAGCGGGCCGCCCAAACCGCCCAAGCCTGTCGCCACGAACTCGCCGCCTGGCAGCGGGCCTTTGCCGCGGCGGCGACCCCTTTGGGTCTCCAGGCCACGGACCGGGGGGAGGCCGTCGAGGCTGTGGTCAAGGCTTGGGAGGCCTTGCCGCCCCTGTGGGACAAGCGCCGGGACCTGGACGACCAGCTCCAGCGGCTAGATGTTCAGGTGGCGGCCTTCACCCGCCAGGTGGGGGAGATAGCCGCGGTCTGCGCCCCAGACGTCGACGATCAACCCCCTTGGGAAGTGGCCGCCGCCCTCAAAGAGCGCCTCGACGCCAACCGGTTGGCGGCGGCGGAGCGCGCTAGTTTGGATCGGCGCTTGGCCGAGGCCAAGGAGCACATGGCCACCCTCACCCGGGACCGGGATGAGGCGGCGGCGGCGTTGGCCGACCTCATGGCCGAAGCCCGGGTGACGAGCCTCGACGCCCTGCCCGGACGACTGCGGGCGGCGGATACCAAGGGCCGGCTGGCCGCCGAAGCAGCGGCCTTGGAGGCCGAATGGCGCGAGGCATTGGGGGCCCGGGATAGCGAACCCCCACCGTCACCCCCCGCCGAACTCGATTTAGATCCAGCGCAACTGGCCCGGCAACTCGAGGCCTTGGAGGCGGAGCTCACCGGCCTCCACCGGGCCCTCCAGGAGCAAATCGAAGCCACCACCCGCCACAAGGCCGCCCGGGATGCTCTGGCCCGGCAGGATGGAGCGGGCAAAGCCGCCTTGAACCGCCAGCAGGCGCTGACGGATTTGGAGCGGGATGGTCGAGAATGGCTCCTCACCCGGGCGGCGGCGCTGCTGCTGCGCAGCGCCGTGGTCCACTACCGCCGCCAACACCAAAGTCCCCTACTGGCCATGGCCAGCCAATGCTTTGCCCGCCTCACCCACGGCAGTTGCCGCGGCATCGACATCGACGTGGGGGACGGCGATGGGATGCGCTTGGTGGCGGTGCGCCCCGACGGCAGCCAGGTGGGGATGGCGGGATTGAGCGAGGGCACCTTGGATCAGCTCTACTTGGCGTTGCGCATCGCCCACATCGAGCGCTTCGCCGCCCAAGCCGAGCCGTTGCCCCTGGTGGGGGATGACTTGCTGGTGAGCTTCGACGACCCCAGGGCCACCCTGGCCCTGGAGGAGTTGGCAGCGTTGGGGGCCCACACCCAGGTGTTATTGTTCACCCATCACCGCCACTTGGTGGGGCTGGCGGAAGAGGCCTTGGGGGACGAGGTGGCGGTGGTTCCCTTGGGAGCCATGGCCAGCCAACCCTAGTCCACTCGCCGGGCGTAGACATCCCCCGACTTGCCACTTTGGGCGGCCGCAGTGAGGGCGGGTACCAACGCATCCCTGGGGAGCCAGCTCGGGCTTGCCAAGCGGTGGCTCTCCCCCACCGACCAGTTGTAGCGATAACTGCCCAGGGTCTCGAGGCGTTCTAGGCACGCCATGGCCTGCTCTAGGGCGGCGGGAATGTACTCAAAGGACAGCAGCGCCAGGGGACGGGATAAACCCTGGAGGACCTCGGCTTCAAAGCCCTCCACGTCGATCTTGCAAAAGGCCGGTTCGCCGTGGGTGTCGATCAGCTGGTCCAAGGTGGTGGCCAGGACGGTGACTTGTTGATCCCAGCGCACATGGGCAAAGGAAGGGTCTTTTTTCACCGCGGCGATCCAGTGGGGGGAGAGGCTGGTGACCGTGGGGTGGCGACGGCTGATGTGGAGGGTCAACTCCCCCGGGCTTTGAGCCACGGCGCGGGGAACGATGGTGATGGCTTCGCTCTTGCCGTAGACCCGTTGCAACCAGGTGAGGCAGGCGGGTTGGGGCTCCACGGCGACGATACTGGCCCCCAGGTGACGCCACACCCCCAGCCGGCTTCCCACGTGGGCGCCGATGTCGAAGCACAGGTCGCCAGGTTGGATAAAGGGCCGATAAAAGCGCACCATGGCCCGCTTTTCCCACGGCCGAGCGTGGTAGAGCCAAAAGGAGCGCAGCAGGCCCAGCTGTTGGGCGATCATGGCAAGGCGGCGCCTACGGGCAGACCGGGGGTCATCAGCGCAGCCGCAGGCTCGACGGCCGCATGCCTCGAGGCGCGGCCCGACCCCGCCGTACGCCGGTGGCGGCGGGTCGCGGCGGCGGGGCGCTGGCGGTGGTTTGGGGTCTTGGGGGGCGCTGGTCCCGGCCGCGGTGGTATTCTCCTCGGTGTCGCGGTACCGGGCGGGGCTTGAACCCGGGGCGCCTGGGGGGTAAGACGGCTACCGGGCGCAGCAACGGCGTGGCAAAGCCGGAGAAGACCCCACCGCCATAGAAGCGGTCGCCGCGGTCGTCGTCTAAGTCGATGGCGATCAGCGTGGGCGGGTCGGCCTGTTGTTGGCGGGCCATGGCTGTCTGGCGGGCGGCGTCGGCCTCGCGCCGGGCTTCAAAGCGGTCGAGCAGGGCCTGTTCCCCCTCCCGCAGTCCGGCGTTGCCCACGGTGGTCACCGCTTGCTGGTCGACGGCGACGGTGGTCACCGCTTCCAAGGGAACGTTCCCGTCGCTGGGGGGGCGGTCGCTGTAGTGGGTGCTGCCCTGGTCGTCGACCCAGGTGTACACTTGGGCGGTGGCTGGAGTGAAAAGCCCGGCAAAGCCGTAGAGGCTTGCCAGCGCGGCCAAAGCCTGCCCGGTGAATCTCGACATGATCGTCTCCTGTCATGGGCGCCTTTTGAGGCGCTGCTGCCCGCCGTCTCAAGGGCTCGCGGTCCCAAGGGATTGACTATCCACTTAGATTGCCACCAGGGCAACGCCGTTTCGACCCCATGGAAGCCCCAACACCCCGACCGGTCATTTTGCTCATCGACGACGAAGCGGCCATCGCCGATGCGGTGGTTTACGCCCTGGAGACCGAGGGTTTTGCCCCCCATTGGCGCCCCACCATGACCGAGGGCCTGGCGGCCTTTAGGGCCTTGCAGCCCCAGTTGGTGGTCCTCGACATCGGCCTCCCCGACGGCAACGGCTTTGAGCTGTTTCAGGCCCTGCGGGCCGAGGCCAAGGCCAAGGTACCGGTGATTTTCCTCACCGCCCGCAGCGGCGAGATCGACCGGGTGGTGGGCCTGGAGATGGGGGCCGACGACTACGTCACCAAGCCCTTTTCCCCCCGGGAGCTCACCGCCCGCGTACGGGCGGTATTGCGACGCAGCGCCAACGACGGCGAACCCCGTCGAGCCGAGGTGGGCGCCAGCGGGCCGCCCCCGGAGCCGGTGGGGTTTTCCCTGGCGGCCGAGCGCTGCGAGATCGCCTTTAGGGGCCAACCCTTGACCTTGACCCGCTACGAGTACCGCCTCCTCAAAGTATTTATAGAGCATCCCGGGCGGGTGTTCTCCCGGGAGGCCCTGTTGGCCAAGGCCTGGGACCACCCCGAACACAGCTTAGCCCCCACGGTTGATACCCATATTAAAACCTTGCGGGCCAAATTGCGCGCCATCGATCCCAACGTCAACCCCATCAAACCCCGCCGGGGGCTCGGCTATGTGTTGGACGATGTCGAGGCTTGAGGGATGAAGCTCCGCAGCCGTATCTTGCTGGCCTTTGTGGTGGTGGTGGGAGGTGGTTTTTATTTGCTGGTCCAGTGGATCGGCGACGACCTTCGCCCCCGCTATCTAGAGTCCATGGAGGAGACCCTGGTGGATGTGTCTCACCTGTTGGCCGAAGGGCTCGCCGAGGACTTCGGCCGGGGGAAGTTCGATCCCCAGGCCTTGGAGGCGCGCTTTGCACGGGTCTACGAGCGGCGTTTTCGGGCCACCATCTACGCCCTGGAGAAGGCCACGGTGGACCTGCGCTGTTACATCACAGACCCCCGGGGGCGGGGGCTGTTCCACTCCCACAACCCCTGGCGGGTGGGCCAGGACTATTCCCGCTGGAACGATGTGTACTTGACCCTCAAGGGCGAGTACGGTGCCAGGGCGACTTGGGAGGGGCCGGATCAGACCCGGTTGGTGCTCTATATTGCCGCGCCGGTGATCTACCGGGGGGAGCTGGTGGGGGTGGTGAGCGTCGGCAAGCCGGCCGACAACGCCGATCGTTTTATCGCCTCGGCCAAGGCCAAGCTCGCCGTGGCCGGGGGGGCGGTGGCCCTGGGGGTAATTGTCTTGGGGGGCGTGTTGACCCTGTGGCTCTCCCACCCCCTGGAGGCGTTGATCCGCTACGCCTTTGCCGTGAAGGCGGGGGAGCGGGTGGCACCGCCATCCCTAGGGCGCCACGAGATCGGCACTGTGGCCAGCGCCATGGAGGAGATGCGGGTGGCGTTGGAGGGGCGGGACTACGCCAAGGCCTACGTCCAGAGCCTCACCCACGAGCTCAAGAGCCCCCTGGCGGCCATCCAGGCCTCGGCGGAGTTGCTCGACGAGACCATGCCGGTGGCGGATCGCCGGCGCTTTTTGGCCAATATCCGCACCGAGACCCAGAGGCTTCACGATTTGGTGGAGCGGCTATTGGAGCTGGCGGCCCTGGAGCAGCGCAGTGCCTTGGACAATCCCGCCCCTGTGGCCCTGGATGTCCTGGTGAGGGACGAGGTGGCGAGCCTTGGCTCCGTGGCGACCCAAAAGGGGGTCAGAGTCGATGTGGTTTGCAACGGGCAAGACTGTCGGGTGTGGGGCGAGGGGTTTTTACTGCGCCAGGCCTTGGCCAACTTGCTGCGCAATGCCTTGGAGTTCACCCCCCCCCACAGTCGGGTGGGGGTGGTGATGGAAGTCGAACCCGGGGCGGTGGAGGTGCGGGTGGAAGACCAAGGCCCGGGGCTGCCCGAGTACGCCCTAAACCGGGCCTTTGAGCGCTTTTACTCCCTGCAAAGGCCCGGGGGTCCCAAGGGGACGGGGTTGGGCTTGAGCTTTGTCAAAGAGGTGGCGGAACTCCACCGGGGGCGGGTATGGCTGGAAAACAGGTCCGAAGGGGGCGCTAGGGCGGTGTTGCAGTTGCCCCGGAGCTCGCCGGGATAAGGTTTGGCTCGGTGTGATGTACTATATGGCCTGTTACAAAACCTTCGTCAAGGTACTCCTGGCCTTGGAGTGTGACCCGCCATTGCGGCGGGGACATCCTGTGGCGACCTGTGGTGACTACAAGGTCACCACCCCCCCCAACGGGCTGGGCTCAAGTCGTCCAGCGCCCGCCGCCTAGCCCATCGGCGGCGACTCAAGTGCAGGGTGAGTCCAAAGCGTCAATCGCCGTCGATGGATGCCTCAGTCGTTCTCAGTGGGGCCCTCATCCCCGGGTTTTTCGTTGGGAAATCCCCGGGTCTCCAGCCACAGGGCGTTGATGACGCCTAAAGCGCAGGCCAACAACACCCCCAGTATCCAAGCGAAGTACCACATGGTGTGTTCCTCTCCGGTCGATTGTCCAGGTGGATTTAATAGAGGCTCTTGGCCCCGCGGCGAATCGTTTCCAGGGTGATGGTGCCCCGCAGTACCCGATAGACCCAGGCGGTATAGAGCAGGATCAACGGCATAAAAAACGCCGTGACAAAGGTCATCCACTGGAGGGTGTGCTGGCTCGAAGTGGCATCCCACAGGGTGAGGCTACTGTTGGGGACACTGCTCGATGGCATGATGAAGGGAAACAGGGAAAAGCCGGCGGTGAGGATCACCCCGGCCACAGCCGTGGCGCTGGTGATAAAGCCCCACCCCGGGCGGTTCAGGGTCGCCAGCAGGCCGGTGAGGAGCGCCCCTGTGAGCCCTGCCATGGGCGCCACCAGCATCCACGGGTAGCGGGCGTAGTTGGCCAGCCACCCCCCGACCTCCAGGTCCACCTCTTTCAACAGCGGGTTGGAGGGGGCATCCACCCCTGGGAAGCTCGCGATGCCATAGCCCGGCAGGGTGGCCACCACCAATCCCGCCGAACCAAAGCCTATCACCAGAACCAAGGCGGCCAGCTGGGCGGCGCGACGGGCCCGTGCCTGGAGGGTGTCGGCGGTGCGCAGCTGCAGGTAAATAGCGCCGTGCATCACCAACATGGCCAAGCTCACCAGCCCCGCCAGCAGGGCAAAGGGCTGGAGCAAGCCCCAAAAGCTGCCGGTGTAGAACACCCGCAAGTCGGCGTCGAAGTGAAAGGGCAGGCCCACAAACAGGTTGCCAAAGGCCACTCCAAACAGCAGGGCCGGCACCACACCCCCCACAAACAGCGCCCAATCCCAGGTGGCCCGCCAGCGGGGATCGGCCATGAGGCTGCGGTACTTGAAACCCACGGGGCGTAAGATCAGGGCGAACAACAGCAAAATCAATGCAATGAACAAGCCGGAGAAGGCGGCGGCGTAGACCAACGGCCAGGCGGCAAAGATGGCCCCTCCGCCGAGGATAAACCACACCTGGTTTCCCTCCCAGGTGGGGCCTATGACGTTGATCACCACCCGCCGCTCGGCGTCGGTGTGGGCGATCCAGGGCAACAGCGCCCCCACCCCCAGGTCAAAGCCGTCGGTGACGGCAAAGCCGATGAGCAACACCCCCATCAACCCCCACCAGATCAAACGCTGGCTCTCGTAGCTTAAGAAGACTTCAAATGCCTCGACCACGGCGGTGACTCCTGTTTGGTTGCTCAGCAAAGTGGGGGTTAGGGGTTTTGGTCGTGGGTGGCCAGGGGCCGAGGGGTCAGGTGGGGGGCTGGGGGGGTGGCCAAAAACCCCGGGGTCCCCCGATGGCCGGGATGATGGGTCTCCTCCCCGCTGTAGCGACCGGTGCCCAATACCCCTGGCCCCAGGCGGGCGAAGCGGACCATGAGATAGACCTCCACCACCAACAGTGTGGTGTAGAGGATCACAAAGCCCGAGAGGCTGAAGATCAAGTCAAACAGGGTCAAGCTCGACACCGACAAATGGGTGGGGAGCACCCCCGACACGGTCCATGGCTGGCGCCCCACTTCGGCGACAAACCAACCCATCTCCGAGGCCACCCAGGGGAGGGGCAGGCTCACCAACGCCAAGCGCAACAGCCAGCGCTGGTTCTCCAAGGTGCGCCGGGCGCTGAAGTAAAAAGCCAAGCTGAACACCAACAACAGCCAAAAACCGCAGGCCACCATGATGCGAAAGGCCCAAAACAGCGGTGCCACCGGCGGTAGGGTGTCCTGGGCCGCCGCCTTGATCTGGTCCTCCGTGGCATCGACCACCTTGTCGGTGTACTTCTTCAACAACAGGCCATAGCCCAAATCGTCCTTGTGGGCCTCAAACTGAGCCCGCAGGGCCGGGGTGTCGGTGCCGTTGCGCACTTCCATGAGGGCTTCATAGGCGAGGATGCCGTTGCGCACCCGCCCTTCGTTGCGCTCTACCAGTTCCTTGAGACCCACCACGGGTTCGTCGATGGAGCGGGTGGCGATCAAGCCCATGACCCAGGGGATCTCCAGGGCGTAGTCGTTGGTCATCCCCTGTTGATTGGGAAAGCCAAAGACGGTGAAGCTCGCCGGAGGTGGCTCGGTTTCCCACATGGCCTCGATGGCCGCCAGCTTCATCTGCTGGACGTCCCCCATCTCGTAGCCGCTCTCGTCCCCCAACGTGATGACCGACAGGGTGCTGGCCAGGCCAAAGCCGGCGGCGATGACAAAGGAGCGGCGGGCAAAGGCCAGGTCGCGACCTTTGAGGAGATACCAGCTGCTGATGGCCAACACAAAGGTGGCGGCGATGACATAACCGGCGGCCACGGTGTGGACGAATTTCACCTGGGCCACGGGGTTGAAGAACACCTCGGCGAAGCTCACCAATTCCATGCGCATGGTGTCGGGGTTAAAGGCCGTCCCCACGGGGTGCTGCATCCAGCCGTTGGCCACCAAGATCCACAACGCCGACAAATTGCTGCCCAAGGCCACCAGCCAGGTGACCCCTAAGTGCTGGAGCTTGCTGAGGCGATCCCAGCCGAAGAAGAACAGGCCGATAAAGGTGGCCTCGAGGAAAAACGCCATCAGCCCCTCGATGGCCAACGGCGCACCGAAGATGTCCCCTACGTAGTGGGAGTAATAAGACCAGTTGGTGCCGAACTGGAACTCCATGGTGATGCCCGTGGAGACCCCCAAGACGAAGTTGATACCGAACAATTTCCCCCAGAACTGGGTCATGTCTCGGTAGATCACCTTGCCGGTCATCACATAGACCGTCTCCATGATGGCCAGCATAAAAGACAATCCCAAGGTCAAGGGGACAAATAAAAAGTGGTACATGGCCGTGGCGGCAAATTGCCACCTCGATAGCTCGACCAGGGTTTCGGAGATCATGGCAACAGGTAACTCCCAGGGCGGTGAGGTCTATGGATGTCGAAACGGGCCTTGCCGGCGGGGCCAGGCTATCCATGGGGACTTGTGCGCAAACCGTGCCAGCTGGAGAAAGCATACTAAATTAGCCTTTGCTCATGTAGTTAGGCGATCCTCTCCCACGGGGGGAGGGGGGAAAGACCCTGAGACTGCCGAAAACGACAGTCGCCTTGGGTAACAACTGCTTTTATCGGCAGGCTGGGTTTGCGATGGGGGTGCTGCTGTGGCGTGTAGGTGTCGGCTCCCAAGGGGTCGTAGGCCATGCCCGCCAGGCCGCCCACTTCGGTGGCTTCGAGCTGAAGACCAGGCGCAAAGGTCACTTTGCCCCAAAACTCAATGGTCGATTGCTGTGCAACGTGAGACTTGGGAGGAATGGGGAGAATATAAAATGACTCATGACGAAATATGCCAGCAAGCTGTTGGCGCGTTCCAGTCGGTAGATCGAGATAGCGTGATTTCAGCATTTGTCGGTAGCCTGTCGACGCGTAATCTACCGGCGCGTTCGCTGTTTGGGAGTTATGTTGTACTCCAGCACTTCACTATCCATTCATTTGTCGAGTCTACACTATTCTCCGGGGGGGAATGTGCCTGCTGTGGCCTGCAGAGAGCTGACAATGGTGGGCAGACTGACGAGCGAGTGCTGAATTATCCTTTTCAAGTACGGCATACTGATATCCGCTATGCCACTTATGATTTGGCGACCATGGGTAGTCGCGTTGTTAACTCTCCCACGGATAAAGACCGTCGCTGTATATCGTCTCTGCTGGAGGCCCTGCGCGCACTTCCACCCGACGCCGAGCTTGCTGTACTCAATAGATCAATTCAAGGGGTAATCAAGTCCAACAAGCGCGAGCGGATGATTCTTCTAGAAACCTTCGGCTACGGAGGTATATTGTGTCCGCAGAGCCAGCGGCACTATTCTGACGAGTTTGTGGATTACGATCTTGCCAATAGCAATCAGCCGAGCCAGTTTTATAAGCGCGAGTGGGCTTACCCCATTCGCTTCTGGACGGGTGTAGATGGAGTCAATGAGGATATGGTATCACGCTACTTCAGAGACTATCTGTGAACTGAATGGCTGGGTATGATTTCAAAACTGGGGGATGAAGATTTTGTGTTGAAATTGCTCAAGCCAGCAGTGGCGATTTCCTTGATCGGTGGGGCATCTACTACAGGGGATGGATTGTTTTCTCTATGATTTGCCAAAATTGATGCGGCGTAGCCCAGACTACCTCCTGGATTGGTCGTCTCACCGCACCCTGGCCTACAATTCCACACCTGGCCATGACTGGATCTCTTTGTTGACTTTGGATTCACAAGGGTATCGTCGAGGTAAACCCATGGCCATGGGTGATACGCACCACAGAGGCCAACCGCAACTCTCTGTTGCCTTTATCCCTGACCCGGGGCCATCAGCTGAGATAGCGCCAGCGGCTATAGGTGGCCGCCTGGCCTCGATAGTGGCCCCCATCGTCCACCACATTCCAGAGGGTGACGTCTTCGATGACAAACCGCCGCCCCCCGGCGGCGATCCGCACCCCGCTGTAGCCCTTCACATAGCCCTGGCGGTTGACTTGCGCTAGAAGTTGTTGGCGCTCGTCGCGGTTGGGTGGCTCGGCGGAAAGGCGCGAGGGTAGCTGGGTAAAAGCGTGCCAATCGAGCTCAAACAAAGCCAACGCCGTGCGATTGCCATAGCTAAAGATGGGATCGGGGGCATTGTCGTGGGAGACCAACACAAAGGGTGCTTCCCAGAGCTGGCGGGCCACGTCGATCAAAGGGCCCGCTAGGAGATCGCCACCGCCCCAGCGTTGGAG
>JBHJHK010000172.1:0-20146 GCA_050330975.1 Candidatus Competibacterales bacterium
TCATCGCTTTCAGCTGAGCCCCTACCATCCTTACTTCCTTCACCGCCATCGCCCACTATTCCCATTTTTGAAGCTATGAAACGTTCAAAAACTTTTAATTGGGTTTCGACGCCAGCATCGATGGTTCCAGCGGCACTCTCCAATACACAGCCCCTAGAACCGAGTCGGTGATCCGCAATAATGTCAACAGCCTGGTTGGTTTGCCCACTCTGCTGAAGCAGCTTTTGCACCGCTTCCCTGAGATGATCCACTAATTCAGGAGAGACCCGTATGGTGACTCGCTGTTGTTCGCCCAACTCGCGAAAAGCTTGACCGACAACCTTTGAGACTACTTCAGCATCGTCAAAACTGCCCAAAACTTTGCGCATGCCGATGATAACAATATCAGCAATTTCCTTCTCTATTTTAAGCAAATGTTGGTTAATTTCGTGGCTATTTTTTAGTATTTGTTCGGCAATTTGAGCTTTACCTTCTTCCATACCTTTTTGATAGCCCTTTTTTCTCTCAACTTCTCGTTCAACCTCTATTTTTTTTCTTTCCTGTTCAATTTGCTTTTTGGCATCATCGATTATTTTTTTGGACTGTAGCTTGGCTTGTTGTATGATTTTTTCTACTTGCTTTTGCGCTTCTAGAACAAGCTTCTGCGAATCGACGTAATTGAGATAATCATTGGCACTGATGACTTTGCCTGCTGATTGAAGATTGGGCGACTTGGCATTAATCCTGACAAAAGATGTCATGATTGGAGTACCTCTTTGGCAATGGCGGGCAGTAAACTATTGATTGTCGCTCGTTCTTCATCAGAAACGTAAGGAGGAATGAAGCTGCGATGCCAGTTCATAGGTAATTTTAATAGCAGACGTTGAACAATGGCTGCAGGATCATTGCCAGCAAAAGGAATGGCTATGCATTTCAATCCACACACCGTTGCATGGGCTTTGTAGCTACTTTCGGAGTAGCTCCAGGTAAAACTCGGTGCAGCGGTCTTAGGTGCTAACTCTGTAGCTCGCTTGACGGCAAACTTGTAAGCTTCGTCACCCAAGCTGGTTTTGATGTGAAGTACTTGTTCGCGGGAGATGGTTTTTTTGATGACATTAGCATTTAACACTAAACCCGTATAAAGCGCTATTTTGGCCAACTCATCATTGGATAATAGCGCAATCCGATGAATGGGATCGCTAAAATCAAACCAAAACTGATCGCTGAGTTTTAGTTGGTTGAGTAGATAATTATCAATACGATTCAGTATTCGGGGATGCTCTCTGAGCTTTACTAGGGGGAAATTTATAGAAAGAGACTCAAGCCATGAGTCATGAATATATTTGGAGGGCGAGAAATTGAATTCACAGATAATAAGCGGATCTATGCCTTTCATTGCTGCAAATGAGTGCTTTTCATAAAATCAACGCCAACAAAGGGATGAGACTTGCCTAACCTCGAGTAAAGTCCCATCGCAATTGTTGAATGGCTATACTCTCCAAGGATACAGGTTAACGGGTGAAAGCCCTAACCTGAAGCTGCATCTCGCCGCGATTCGAGAGAGGCCACTGGTGCCGACGACTGTGGAGCTACAGCCTGACTACTACCTTGTGCGAAGGCTTTCTTTTGACGTTTCATCATCACCAAAAGAAAAACAATACTCAAAATGAGACCCAAAACTACAACTACAATTCCGGTGATGAGCAGCCAAGATATGCCACTTGAGGCTGACTGATTATTTCTCAAGTTGGCAGGCAATGGGGTAACAGGATTAAGCGTTGCTTGTTGGCGCAGCGTTTGGGTGGGGAGCATGACCACAGCAATACGGTCGTAGGTAAGGCCCTCAATGCTCTTTTCGACGATCATTTTGATCTCGGATTTTATATTATTGAGGCTAATATCAGGTCGGTGCTTGATAAACACTGAAGCTGAAGGGGGAGTAACTTGTTCTGCAAAGGGGTTTCTTTCAGGCAGTACCAAGTGCACCCGAGCTGTAACCACGCCGTCAATCTGCGAGAGAGTCTTGGCTACTTCTTGTGATAGTGCGTGGACTAGGCGTGCACGCTCCTCGGTGGGCGATTTAATCAGCCCGCCACTTTGCTGATACTGCTCTAGGCCCTCATAGGTTTGTCGGGGCAATCCATAGCTTCTGAGCAATTGCACTGCTTGGGCGAGCTGTGATTCTTCGATATGAATACTGTAAGAACTACCATCGGCGCCGGCTACTTTTTGCCCGTCGAGACCATGCTCAAGGATAACTGCCAGCATATCGTTGGCTTCGGATTCCGATAAATTAGTGTACAACTCCACTTTACAAGCTTGAAGGATCAAGCAAAGTGATACTGTCAGTAGAAGGCGGGCTACTTTCCCCAAGCGGAATCGTGCAGTGAACGGTTGGGTATGAGAAGGTTGGCTTGACATGACGCTCACCTGCGCTAGCTAAGAAGGGGTGGTAAAGCGAGATTTGCTCAGTTGATACAAAGGCGGGTAAACCCATTGCGTATCATTAAGAGCATCCCCAAGGATAAATCTATCCGAAATCTAAGCTATGTGAGTTACTTAAACTTCGGATAGATGATTGAGGTCAGGCACTATCTGTCTGGTATCTGTCTGAAAACTTACTGAGCTTGGAGCAAGGTCTTGATGCTGGAAACGCTCACCTTGGCCACTGATGAAAACATCGTCATCTCAGAGCTCCAAAACATCATGCGAGCATTGATTTGAGTGGTTTCGAGCTGTTTCTTCATCTGCTCGTCGAGGAGAGCTCGTTGGGCTTCGAGGGAAGCATCCATGGAACGTTGCAAACCGTCGAAGGATTCATTGGTAGCTTGATTTCTGGCCTGTTGGGTATCTTGGGCAGAACCACCGGTCGCCTGTGGCGTTTGACTAGCTGAGTTAGCCTGGCCACCGGTAGCCGCTGGGGAACCACTGGCGCCCAAGGTAGCACCTGTGCTATCCGCTGAAAAAACGCCCTGGGTCGGTCCCAAAACACCTTGAGAATTGCCGAGTATGGAGTTGTTTGCAGCAATCTTATCTGAATAGTCCTCAGATATTTTGTTGACGCTTTCTTTGAAATCGGCTATTGGCGGCTCGGTACCAAGACTTATCATATCTTGATAGCCCGTATCGAGCTTAGAGATATGATCGAGGATCTTTTGTGACAGCGAAGCTGATTCGGGCTGTTGAGCCGTCAAAGGCGGCAGAAGGGCGGGCACATCAATATCGTTATTGACATCCTGAGAAATACCAATAGCCTGAGTTGGTTCTTGCTGAACGATGTTATTCTCAATAGCCTGGTTAAATCGATTGATATCAATTTGGCTAGGTTGCTGAGTTTCAAGCTGGGTATTCAACCCCTCAGCGATTGATAACTGCGACAGAGCACTCACACCGTCCATTGCTTTCCCCTCACACTCAGGCTTAATCCAGATGTTACATTAGTTAGTCACTGATTCGTCACTGCGTGAAACTGATATGGTGATTGTATCATGAGCTGTAAGTATGAGCTTATGAACCACTTCCCAAATCAATTTCCAAAAAGGTCGCTGCGCACTCTGCATTGCTCTCGTTCCCGGTTTCTACGACTTCCCGGAGAACTTCATTCCCTTCTTCTACCTTGCCACTAAGCTTCAAACCCAAACCCAAGAAACACTTGGCGGGACCATTGTCGGGATCGATCTGCAGCGCTTGGTCGCGCAACATCGAAATGCCTTCGTCAAACTGTCCCATGTTGATCTTTGCCGCCGCCAATCCAGTAATGGTATCTGCATTGTCGGGGCGCTGGGCGTGCACTCCTTGCATGATGGTGTGTGCTTCCACGGGAAAACCCCTCAAGCAAGCGGAAAAACCAATCTGTGCCAACCTGCTAAGCATGTCACCGGTAATGTTCATTGCCCTTTCTCCGATCTTCCAAGCACTTGGGACACATCAAAAATCAGCCCAGCAATCCTTTGAGATTGTGGGCTGAAGCAAATTCATCTCGATTGGCGTTCTTCAGGTTTTAAATTAAGAAAACCAATCGAGTTGATTGCCAATTGTAATACAAACTCTGCAAAATTTGGAAAACTGGCAATACTTCTTAGTACATGGTCTTGATGTCAGTGGCAACAGCCTTGCTGAGGGCAGCGGTAGCCTTCATGGCAGCGTTCATCTGGTTGACGAAAGCGCCGAACTGTTGCATTTCAGCGTTCATGATGGCCTGATCCATTTGGTTTTGCATCTGGATCTGCATCATCTGGCCCATCTGTTGGGTCATCTGAGCTTGGTTTTGAGCCAAAGCATCCAAGCCAGTAGCAGCACCTGCATTAGCGGTATTACCGACGTTTCCGGCAGCCATGATTGATCTCCTTAACGTTACAAATCAATGAATTTACTCTAGACTTCCAACCGGGGCTTCTCGTCAAACCCTGAACAAAGTATAACTGCTGTTAAGTCCCTTTAACAGATGCCTCGGGGCACTTCATCCCTGTGAACTAGTTCTCTTGCTCAAGCCGTGGATGCCGAGGGCTCTTGATGGAGTTGGATCCAGATCTGCTCGACAACTTTGACAGCGGTTTCAAAGGATTGCAGCAACAAGGTGAGCTTTTCGTACTCGTCGGAGCTCACGCCCTGATTGAGCGCATTGCGCACCTGCTGGGCTTCGAGATTGAGTTCTTCAATCAGCGTTTGCTTGGCGCGCCCCGAGGGATCTTCCTTGAGGGTTTCTTCGATCTCGAGATAAGCTTGGGTCTTGTCCATCGTCTGCCGGGCTCCTATGTGACCTTACGAACCATCATTGCCGAGTTTGTAAATCGTCTCACGATCGTGTTTGGCGAGGAGGATGCGATCGTGTTGAATCTTTTTGATCGTGTATCCGTTGGGTAATGCCGCTCCCTCTAAATATTTACTGCCATTTTGCATAATAATGTAAGGAGGGACACCCACGCTGACACTTCGAATGTCCAACTCCAAGGGAGCGATCCTTCTGACCTTGGATTCCAACTTGGGCAAACTGTGTCGCGAGAGAAATGTTTGGGCGACTTGGCGCCACTGGTTGCCCTCGAAGGGGCTCAGCTCGCCTTCGACGAGCAACTTGTCATTGTTGATGGATACCCGTAGCTTACCGAGTAGATCCTCTTCCTTCAACAGAGTCCTGAGCTCATCTCGACGCTGGGGCAAAGTGGCCACGCCTTCGTGGTCGATCGCTTGAATGCCGGGAAGATCCTGGCGCAACGTCGCCACCAATCGCTCGAGGCCATCGGGATTGGGTATATATCCCGCAATGGACAACTGGGCCGGTAGCTCGCCGGACACTTGCAAATCGGCAAAGTTGAGGTGACTGGCGATTCTTCGGGCCGTGGCCACCAGCTCTTCGTGGACCAGCACCGCCTCGCTGACGCGCAAACCATGGGGTTGGATGAGAATCCGCAACGCCTGAAGCCGCTCGGCATCCTTGACATAACCCGTCAAGCGCAGGGGTCGACCCTCTTCGGCCTGGACCTCGACATGGGCGAAATTCTCGCTGGCCAGGTCCTGTTGAAGCTGCTCCGCCGTCAGGGGGGGCGGCAGTTGCAGGTTGGGTTGGCCGTTGTCGGCAGTGTTTGGGGCGCTATCGCCCCCAAGGCCCTGCAATTGAAGGACAATTAGCAACACACCCGTCAAGAGCAAACCACCGCCCACGGCGGGGTAGACGACCGTTGGGTTGCGGTAAAAAGGAGTCCTCGTCTCGCCATCCGTACCTTTGATCGAGCTGACCACTTGGGCAAACAGCCCTTTGGATTGATCACCTTCCTCCAAAGACGCCTGGACCGAGCCCAAAATCGACGCCTGGGCGGTCGCCTTGGGATCGCTGGCCACGGTCACCAGGGCGGTGAGCTTGGGCCAGGCTTCGCCCTGGATGCCAAAACCCACCACAATGCTACCCAACCCCACGGTTTGGAAGGGTTCAAGACGGGTCTGCTCGACGTCTTCGGCGAGGGGCTGCCCCTCCACGGTGATCGGCTGGGCCATGGGCCGCAACCAGATCTGATCGCCGTTGATGCTGACCATGGCATGGGTGGCGGCAATGCCCTCATCGCTCAGGATGATGTCGCACTCGTCTCCGCTACCCAGGGTGTATTCCCCCGGATCCAAGGGCAACTCCGCGCCTTCGTGGGCACCGGAAAACACCACCAACTGTAGGTTTTTGCTCATAGACAGAAATCAGTTACAAATGGCTGGGATCGGCGGCGACCGCCGACACAGGGAGCTCCAGCTCCTACCCCACGGCGCCGGCTACTGACCATTGCTGCGGCGGCCCGGCTGGTCCAAGCCAATGACGTCGATATCGAGGTTACTACGCCCGAGGTTGTCCGGCGGCTCGGAGCTGAAGTGGGTGATGCCGTTGGCATCAGTCCAGGTGTACACGGCCCCCCCTTGGGGGCGCTCGGGAGCGCTGTCCAGGGCGACCACCCACTCCTTGATCAGGGTGATGTAGCGCTCGGGGCCTGTGACGTAAATCAAGCCCCGGGCGGGAATGGAGCGCCAATAAAAGCGTTCGTCGTAAACGCCTAGCTCGCGCAGCTCCTGCTCGAAGGCGTCGACGGAGGTGCGATTGAGCCTGATGGTCTGGCTGACGAGTTCGTCTAGCTTGTAGATGTAGAGGGTCTTGCCGTCGAAGTACCAGGTGAGGTTGTAGGCGCGAACCAGCTGCTCGAAGATTTCCCGAGGGTAGCGGCTGGTGAAGTTCACGCTGACGGAGGCGTCGATTTCATCGCTGATGACCGCCGGCATGCCATGGCTGGTGGCCAAGCTCTTGAGGACGTCCCGCAGGGATTCTTCGTTGGCGTAGTAGGAGTAGGGTCTGTCGGGCCAATCGAGGCGCGCCGCTCGTGCTTCGAATGTCCAGCACAAGGCTAGTGAGAGAGCAGCGACGAATAGACCGTCGGTGAGTTGATGAACCGTAGAGCGCATGTTGTACACCTCAATCCCTCGTGGATGGAACCGACTCGGCGAGAGTTTTCGTTTGTTCCGCCGAGTTGCCTTTCGGCCCCGGACGACCCGTCGACCGTCGCAATTCCCAGTGCTTGGGGTCGACCTGTACTCGCTCTGTACGGACCCACGACAACGCCGGTCAATGATACAACGCCAACGCGGTGTGGGCCAGCGCCAGAGCGTGGGGAGCGCGTTGGACCCCAGGCTTTTAACAAGCTGTTTTTGGTGGACAATTTGATTATTGCTTCCCCCGGAAGCCGCTGAAAGAAAAGTTTCATCATTTCGCGGTGGCGCCGGGGGAAGCACTTGGGGAAGGATGGGCAAAACCTCGCCGACGCCGGGGGGAGACTGGTAATATGGCAACACGGCTCGCCTTGGGGTGCAAGTGTTGTGCGAGGACAGGGACGAGATTGCGGTCTGGGACTCGCTGCGCCACCTGCGTCGCCCGCTTCCCATCGCCTCCGCCCACTCGGGAGAACCTTCGCCGTCGTCGATATCGGCATCAAACGACCCGATGGCCATCGACAAAACCGCCCCTTTGGACATCGCCCAGTTGCGATTCGTTGAGTTGAGTTAGGAGCCACACCCCATGAGCAGTCGCCACAACAACTTCGACATCGGCGTCGAACGCCTCGTCCAGCGGGCGAACGACGATCCAAGCCTGCCCCAGCGCAGCAAAATCACCCCCTCCGGGGAAACCATTGCCAGCGCCCTCGACGAAGTCTTCCAGTTGGGTCCTTCTCTGGAAAAGGCCGCCTTGGAGGCTTTGCAGCCCCGCATCCTCGATCCGCGGATCTTTGAGCCCCACATCCAACAGCGCCTCCTCGGCGAGGCCTGCCAGATCCTCGCTTTGATCAGCAAGCAGAAAAACAGCCGCGAATGCGCCCTGGCCGCCCAGCTGCTGCTGGAGAAGCAACAGCTCCAGGCCGCCGCCCAGGCCCAGCGCAACCTCATCCTCGGAGGCTAGGGCCATGAGCGACGCCAAGGCCAATGTGGCCAACATGAACCAGGCCCGCAAGGCTCCGGTGGCCATCCCGGAGTTTACCCCTCAGCATCGGGATGCCCTGTTGTTGGCGATTTACAAGATGCTCCAGCACCAACAGCCCCAACAGGCCATGGTGTTGCTGCGGGCCATTCTCCTCGTCCAACCCAAGGAAACTCGACTCCTCAAATACCTGGCCTATGCCCAGGTGGCGTTGAACCAGCACAAAGACGCCCTAAAAACCGTCGAATTGTGTATGGAAGACGGCGATGCCGTCGACCCCGTGGTTTACCTCATTCAAAGCTGGGCCCTCCAGGGTCTGGAGCGCAAGGATGAAGCCCGGGCTCAGTTCCGTCGCTATGTCGAGATGTTGAATCTGTCATGAACACCCAAAAGATCCAGTCACTGCTGCTGGCGATGACCAGCCGCAACGATATAGTGTTGGCGGTTTTCCTGATCAGCATCGTGTTCATGATCGTGTTGCCCATGCCCACGATCTTGGTGGACGTGCTGATCGCCCTCAACATGACCGTCAGCGCGCTGTTGTTGATGTTGAGTATTTACATTCCCACGCCCACGTCGTTTTCGGCCTTTCCCTCGGTATTGCTGTTCACCACCTTGTTTCGCCTGGCCCTATCCATCACCACCACCCGGTTGATCTTGCTCGAAGCCGACGCCGGGGACATCGTCTACACCTTTGGCAATTTCGTGGTCCAGGGCAACATGGTGGTGGGGGTGATCATCTTTTTGATCATCACCATCGTCCAGTTCATGGTGATCACCAAGGGCTCGGAGCGGGTGGCCGAGGTGAGTGCCCGCTTCACCCTCGACGCCATGCCCGGCAAGCAAATGAGCATCGACGCCGACATGCGGGCCGGCAACATCACCCAAGACCAAGCCCGGGCCCGGCGCCAGGAGTTGGCCAAGGAGAGCCAGATGTACGGCGCCATGGACGGGGCGATGAAGTTCGTCAAGGGCGACGCCATGGCGGGCTTGTGTATCACCGCCATCAACATCGTCGGCGGCATCGCCATCGGCGTCACCCAGATGGGTATGAGCGCCGGCGAAGCGGCCAACATCTTCACCATCCTCACCATCGGCGACGGCTTGGTGGCCCAGATTCCCGCCCTGTTTATCTCCATCACCGCCGGTATCATCGTCACCCGGGTCAACGCCGGTCCGGGCAGCGAGGAGGACCCCGACGCCGCCAACATGGGGAAAGAGATCGGCGAGCAGCTTTTGGGCCAGCCCAAGGCGCTGATGTTCGTCGCCGCCATCTGTGTGATCTTCGGTCTGATCCCCGGCTTTCCCACCCTGATCTTCTTCGCCATCGGCGCCATCGTCGGCGGTTTGGGTTTTACCCTCCAGGGCATTAAAACCCGTAGCCATCTGACAGAAGACGGCGGCATAAGTGTCCCCGGAGACGGCGTCAAGGGTGGAGCGGTGCAGCCGGCCGAAGTCACCGGGGCCACGGTGCCGCTGTTGGTGGATCTGTCGGATTCGTTGCGCACCGCCGTCGTCCCCGAGATGCTCAATATGGAGCTGGCCCGGGTGCGCCGCGCCCTGTTCCAGGACCTGGGGGTGCCTTTCCCCGGGGTACATTTGCGGTTTAACAACCAACTCGCCGACGACCACTACGTCCTTCACCTCCAGGAGGTGCCGGTGTCCCGGGGTCAGCTGCGCCCCGACCACGTATTTGTCCTGGAAAACCCCGACCAACTGGATCTGCTCGACGTCCCCCACGAGAAGGGCGATCCCTTCTTGCCCGGAGTCGCCACCTTGTGGGTGCCGGGGGAACACGAGGGCAAGCTCCGGGAAGCCGGCGTCGGGGTGCTCAACGGCTCCCAGTTGCTCTGCCACCACCTGGCCTTGGTCCTCAGGCGCTACGCGGCGGAGTTCATCGGCGTTCAGGAGACCAAGCATCTCCTCACCCAAGCCGAGGAGCGCTACGGCGAATTGGTCCAGGAGGTGCAGCGGGCGGTGCCCATCCCCAAGATGGCGGAGATCCTCCGCCGCTTGGTGACCGAGGATATCTCCATCCGCAACCTGCGGGCGATTCTAGAGGCGCTGGTGGAGTGGGGCGAGAAGGAAAAGGACACCGGCGCCCTCACCGAGTACGTCCGCAGCGGCCTCAAGCGCTATATCAGCTACAAGTACAGCGGTGGGCAGAACGCGTTGTCGGTGTTTATGCTCGACCCCAAGGTGGAAGAGACCATCCGCGGCAGTATCCGCCAGACCCCCGCCGGAAGCTTTTTGGCGTTGGATCCCAACACCTCGCGGACGCTCTTGGAGCGCATCAAGCGCACCGTGGGGGATTTGTCCCGCCACTCCACGGTACCGGTGCTCCTCACCGCCATGGACATCCGCCGCTACGTGCGCAAGCTCATCGAACAAGAGCTCTTCGAGTTGCCAGTGCTGTCTTATCAAGAGCTCGCCCAGGAAATTTCCGTTCAACCCATCAGTCGGATTGCTCTGACTCAGGAGGCCAACCGTGGGGCTGCACCAGCTAACCAGCGTGCTGCGAACCGCCGTTGAGGAGGTTCAACCTCTGGTGGTCCGCGGCCGCGTACTCGAGGTCACCGGAACCATTATCAAAGCCGTCGCCCCCCAGGCCAAGGTGGGGGAGCTGTGCATTCTGCAAAACCCCGGGGAGGACAGCGAACTCCCCGCCGAGGTGGTGGGATTTGCCAAAAACGCCACCTTGTTGACCCCCTTGGGGGAGATGTACGGGGTCTCCAATATCACCGAAGTGATCCCCACGGGTAGGATGCACGAGATCCCCGTGGGGCCCCAGCTGTTGGGGCGGGTCTTGGACGGCATGGGCAAGCCCATGGACGCCGCCCAAATGGGCCCCTTGGTGGGGGAGAAGACCTATCCGGTCTACGCCGATGCCCCCGACCCGTTGACCCGGGGGGTGATTCACAAGCCCCTCTCCCTGGGGCTTCGGGTGTTCGACACCCTGTTGACCTGCGGCGAGGGCCAGCGGGTGGGGATCTTCGCCGCTGCCGGGGTGGGCAAAAGTACCCTCATGGGCCAGTTGGTCAAGGGGGCCGACGTCGATGTCATCGTCATCGCCCTCATCGGCGAACGGGGCCGGGAAGTGCGGGAGTTCATCGAAAAGGAATTGGGCGAACACGGCATGAAGAAGTCGGTGTTGGTCATCGCCACTTCCAACAAGTCCTCCATGGAGCGTTCCAAGGCCGCCTATGTGGCCACAGCCATCGCCGAGTACTTCCGCGACGAGGGCAAAAAGGTCCTGTTGATGATGGACTCCCTCACCCGCTTTGCCCGGGCCCAGCGGGAGATCGGTCTGGCCGCCGGCGAGGCCCCCACCCGCAAGGGCTATCCGCCGTCGTTTTTCACCGCCCTGCCAAAGCTTGTGGAGCGCCCGGGTCTGGCCACCGGCAAGGGCTCCATCACCGCCCTGTACACCGTCTTGGTGGAGGGGGACGACATGAATGAACCGGTGGCCGACGAGACCCGGGGTCTCATCGACGGCCACGTCATCATGTCCCGGGCGTTGGCGGCGGCGACCCACTATCCGGCCGTCGATGCCCTCCAGAGCTTGAGCCGGGTCATGGGGGCGGTGGTCACCAAGGAGCACAAAAAGGCCGCCTCCCGCTGTCGCGAGCTCATGGCCAAGTACAAGGAGATCGAGATGTTGGTGAAGATCGGCGAGTACAAAAAGGGCAGCGACAAGCTGGGGGACGAGGCCATCGCCAAGATCGACGAGATCAACAAAATGCTCAAACAGGGTCTGGAGGAGAAGACCTCGTTTGACGACGCCGTGGCCATGCTGCGGAAGATCACTGGGGTGTAGCCGTGTCTTTGAAACCCGTCTTGAAAATCCGCCAATCCCGGGTCAAGGAAGCCGATGACAAAGTGCGGGCCTGTAAGGCGGTGGTCCGGGAAAAGTTGGCTGCCCAGGAGCAAGCTGAACAGAATCTCGCCGCATTTAGAACATCCCGCCCCGACCGGGAAGCGGCGCTATTTGACGCCATGAAGGGCAAGACCTTGGGGGTCAGTGCCTTCGACGACTACCGGGCCGGACTGCGCAATATGGACCTGGAGGAAAAGCGCCTGGGCGAACTCATCAACGAGGTCAAAAAGGAAGTCAAAAAGGTCGAAAAGGACTTGGAAAAAGCCACCAAGGAGTACGACACCATCGTGCGGTCGGTGGAGAAGCTCGAGGAATTTGTCAAGCTAGAGCGCGAGGAGGAAGCCCGCCTGGCGGCCGAGGCCGAGGAGGCGGAAATGGAAGACTTTCTCCTGGCCAAAATGAGCCGACGGGGTGGGGCGGACGAGGACTGAGGGTCCGAGCCCTACCCCGGGACCCCGCCTCGAGCCGTCCCTCAGAGCAGTTCAGCTCGCATGATGGACAGGTCGTCGGTCTCTTCGGCCCACTGCTCGAGGAGGGGCAGGGGGTAGTGGGCGAGGCGCCGGACCTTGCGCCGTTCGGGGTTTAACCCGCGCTGCTTGCAGTACATCAAGAAGCGCCGCGCCAGGCGCGAGGCGTCCCGGGGAGACAGGTCGTCGAGCCCCTTCTCCTTGAGAAAATCCGTAAAGCCCACGTAGTCCGCCGGCAGGGCGTCGGGATCCACAAAGGCTGACTCTTCGGAGGGGTCATCGAAGGCTTCGGGGTCGAGGTTGCTTTGCTGGACCTCGGGGATGACCGTCGAGGCAGGCGCCCCCTGGGACACTGCTTGGGCCGGCAGGTTGGCCGCCGTGGCCTCTGGTGGGGGAGTTGGCGTCTCGCCGGCCCCGTTGGTGTCGGCCACCGTGGCCGTGCCGGCGAGTGCCAGGGCGCCCACGTCTTGTTGGAGTTGGGCGGACAGACGGGGTAACATCTGGGTTACCGCCGCTGGAAAACCGTGGTGGTTGAGGACGTGGGCCACCATTTCTCGTCGGGTATTCACATCGGGATGGCAAGTGGCGAAGATCCACTCGAGCACTTGGATATCATCCTGGAGACGCCGTCCGGGGGCGCGCGTCAGCGTGAAGCTCTCCGGGGGTGCGTGGGTCATGGCACTCATTCCTTGTTGAGTAGAGTTTTGTGGGGCAAATGCGGCACGACTCATCGGCAAACTCGGCGGGGAGACGTTCTGTCCCGGCGAATTGTCGAGCGTCCTTGCTCGCAGGCACATGGACCACCTATAAAGTACAAGATATTCACCACGGGGTACACAGCGGGCCATACGGGGCGGTGGTAGTGTCGATGCACAGACGCCAACGATTGTGGCTAGCGGCTATTCTAGACGACAGTACCCCCAGGGGGTCAAACGGATTGTCCGCCACCCCTGTGCCAAATTGTCCCGGGTCTTGTCCCCACAGGATGGCTCACCGACCGTGTCGGCCATGGTGCCCTGAGGCCCTGGGGCGATAAACCCGGATTGGGTCGATCACGCCCCCGCTGAGGGCCACCATCTCCTGCCATGAACTCCGTCTTCCCCGTTTCCGTGATCATCCCCACCCACAACCGCGCTTCTCTACTACCCCGCTGTCTGGATTCGGTATTGAATCAAAACCATCCTCCTGAGGAAGTCATCGTCGTGGACGACGGCTCGACGGACGATACCCCAGAGCAGCTGAGGCGCTATGGCAAGGCGGTGCGGGTGTTGCGTCAACCCCGTGGCGGCGTCTCTCGGGCTCGCAACCGCGGCATCGCCGCCGCTCGCCACCCTTGGCTGGCCTTCCTCGACTCCGACGACGTCTGGCTCCCCGGTAAGCTCCAGCGCCAGGGGGGGGAGGTGGCATCTCGAGCCCGGGTGATCCACGGCGAAGAGATCTGGATTCGCCGTGGTCGACGGGTCAACCCCATGGCCAAACACGCCAAGGCCGCCGGTTGGTGCTACCTCCAATGCCTGCCCCGCTGTGCCATCTCTCCATCGGCGGTGGTGATCCACCGCGACGTCTTTGCCCGCATTGGCCCATTTGATGAAGCGCTACCCGCCTGTGAGGACTACGACCTGTGGCTGCGCCTGACCAGTCACTTCTTTGTGGCCCTGGTGCCAGAGGCCGTGGTGGTCAAGTACGGCGGCCACGCCGACCAGCTGTCGCGGCGCTTCGACGCCATGGACCGCTTTCGGGTCTACGCCCTGGCCAAGCGCCTGCGCCAAGGGGGCTTGACCCCCGCCCAGCGTCGGGCCACGGCCCACACCCTGGAGGCCAAGCTCGCCATTCTCATCCAGGGGGCGGAAAAACGCGGCCGCAAGGCCTCCCACTATCGCCAGCAGCGCCTGTGGGCCCGTCGCCAGGGGGTGCTCCTGTGATCGCCCTAGTGGTGGCCTTGGCCTGTGAAGCCCGGGCCTTGATTCGCCACTACCG
Source organism: Candidatus Competibacterales bacterium (assembly GCA_050330975.1). Lineage (GTDB taxonomy): Bacteria > Pseudomonadota > Gammaproteobacteria > Competibacterales > Competibacteraceae > JBHJHK01. The sequence goes on from JBHJHK010000172.1 coordinate 14,237, forward strand.
GCTGCGGCCGGTGGCGACCCAGGGGTTTCGCCACTACCGCGGCGAGGGCGTGGCCCTGGTGGTGTCGGGGCCGGGGCGGTTGGCCGCGGCGGCGGCGACGGCTCACCTCCAGGGGGTGGGGGCCACCACCACCCCAGGGGCGGCCTGGGGGTTTGTCAACGTCGGTACCGCTGGCCGAGGCGATGGTGCACCAGGGGAAGGCTTCGTGGCCCATCGGGTGGTGGACGCCGTCACCGGGGCGATTTACTATCCCACGCCCCTGGAGGGACCACCCCCCCCCATGGCGGGGGTGCGCACCGTCGATCGACCCGAGACCCAGTTTGCCACCACCGACCTCTACGAGATGGAAGCCGCTGGGTTTTGGGTCGCAGCCGGGCGCTTTGCCACCGCCGAAGTCATCCAGGTAGTCAAGGTGGTCTCCGACAGCCGCACTCACCCGGCGTGTGATCTCACCGCCGCCGCCGTCGCCCACCACATGGAGGAGCAACTGCCGTTGATCGACAGCGTGGTACAACGAGTCGCCGCCCGGGTGGCCATCCTCGAGGTCTGTCGGGGAGACCCCCCGGGGTACGCTGCCTGGCTCGGGGCCATCTCCTTTAGCGTCAGCGAGCGCCAGCAACTGCGGCGTCTGCTCCAGCGCCATGCCCTGCTCTATCCCGCGCCGCCCCCCCCGCCCGCGGAGGGCCGCGGGCGCCAGGCGTTGGCGGCCTTGCGCCGTCGTCTGGCGGCGGCCCCCGCGCCATTGGCCCTCGACCCTCGAGGGACCGAAGGGTGATCAGTGCGATCTATTTAGAGGACGGCCTCGACAAACATCCCGTCGCCCGGAGCGTATTGGCGCGCTACCCCAAAGCGGTGCGGATTCCCATCCCCCACTACGGCGAGGTGTTCAACCGCAAAGCCCAGAATTTTCGCCTGCAAAAGCGCCAGCCGGCGTTGATACTGGCCCGCAAGGGGGGGCAGGCCACTTTACCCATCCCCCCCCACCACGGCATGGGACAAAGGCACAATTACTATTTTTCCCACTTCCTCAACTGCCCCTACGACTGCCGCTACTGTTTCCTCCAGGGCAAGTATCCCTCTGCCCACTACGTGTTGTTCGTCAACTACGAAGTCTTTGAGGCGGCCATCGACGACCGACTGTCGGCCCACTGTGGGGAAGAGGTGGGGTTTTTCTCAGGTTATGACGGCGACAGCCTGGCCATGGAGCCCCTCACGGGCTTTGCCGAGCACTTCTTGGCGTTTTTCCAAACCCGTGGACAGGGCTGGTTGGAGCTGCGCACCAAGAGCACCCAGATCCGCACCCTGCTGCGGCGTCCGCCCCTGGCCAACGCCGTGGTGGCCTTTAGCTTGACCCCGTCCCCCTTGGCCGCGGCCCTGGAGCACGGTGCCGCCACCCTGGAACAAAGGGTGGCGGCGTTGGTGGCGTTGGCCCGGGCCGGCTGGTCTGTGGGGTTGCGCTTCGATCCCCTGATCTACCACCCCCGCTTTGAGGCCCTCTACGTCGAGTTATTCGCCGCGGTGTTCGACCCCTTGAGCCAGGCCTTGGGGAAGGGATTGCCCGGCCTCCACTCGGTGAGCCTGGGCCCTTTGCGCTGGCCCAAGGCCTATTTCCAGACCCTGCTGCGCCTCTACCCCGACGAGCCCCTCCTGGCCGGCGAGTTCGCCGAGCGCGGCGGTGTGGTGTCTTATCCCCTGGAGGTGGAGGCCGCCCTGGGGGATTTTTGCCGTCACCAGCTCCTGGCGCGGGTGGGCGCCGAGCGGCTGTTCGCCTGGGAGGGCTAACCATTGCCCGACAGCGCCGCCGCGGCCTCGCCCCAGCGCCTGATCTTGGTCACCGGCGCCAGGGGAGGCATCGGTCGAGCGGTGGTGGCCCGCCTGGTGGCCGCTGGCCACCGGGTCATCGCCTCCTCCCGTCGACCGGCGCCAGGCACCCCCCAAGTGATCCCCTGGACCGTGGACCTCGCCGACATCGACGCCCTGCCGGCGCACCTCAAGGAGTTGGTGGCGGCCCACCCCGAGGTGGACGGCGTGGTGTGCTGTGCCGGTCGGGGCCAGTTTGGCGCCCTAGAGGAGTTTTCCCCACCCCAGATACGCGCCCTCATGGACCTCAACTTCACCGCCCACGCCCTGCTGGTTCGGGCGCTGATCCCTTTGTTCAAGGGCCGTGGTCGGGGCGATGTGGTGTTTATGGGTTCTGAAGCGGCCTTGGCGGGGGGGCGGCGAGGGGCGGTGTATTCGGCCTCCAAGGCCGCGCTGCGGGGCTTTGCCCAAGCTTTGCGGGATGAAAGTGCCAAGGCCGGGGTGCGGGTGTGCACGATCAACCCCGGTATGGTGCGCACCCCCTTCTTCGATGGGTTGTCCTTTGCCCCCGGCGACGACCCAGCCAACGCCGTGGCCCCGGAAGATGTGGCCGAGGCGGTGGCCTTGGCCCTCGAGGCCATGCCCGGGACGGTGGTGGACGAAATCAACCTGTCGCCCCTGAAAAAGGTCGTGCGCTTTAAGGGTCCTGTCCGGCCCTCGTCTGGGGAACCGTCCCCGAGAACGTCAAGGCGTGGGGCAAGCGGCGATGATCTCCCCGATCCCTGAGGTCGGCCCATCGGTATTCATAGCCCTTTCCTGATACACTAATGCCTTTATCAGTGCCGCGCTGCACGTAGGCCTTCTTCGGGCTACCGGCCTCCAAGACGACCTCCATGATCGAATCCGACCGCCTGATCGCCCCCGACATTCGTTCCGAAGATCGCACCATAGACCGCGCCATTCGCCCCCGGCGCCTGGCGGATTACATCGGCCAACAGACCCTGCGGGAGCAACTGGCGGTATTTATTCGCGCGGCCCGCAGCCGAAAAGAGGCCTTGGACCACGTGCTGTTCTTCGGCCCGCCGGGCCTCGGCAAGACCACCTTGTCCAACATTATCGCCGCCGAGATGGAAGTCGCTCTGCGCACCACGTCGGGGCCGGTGTTGGAGCGTCCCGGCGACCTGGTGGCGTTGCTCACCAACCTCGAAGCCAACGATGTGCTGTTTATCGACGAGATCCACCGCCTCAGCGCCGCCGTAGAAGAAGTACTCTATCCGGCCATGGAGGACTACCAGGTGGATATCATCATCGGCGAAGGACCGGCTGCCCGATCCCTCAAGCTGGATCTCCCCCCCTTTACCCTGGTGGGTGCCACCACCCGGGCTGGGCTCCTCACTTCGCCGTTGCGAGATCGCTTCGGTATCGTCCAGCGCCTGGAGTTCTACACCCCCGCCGAATTGACAGCCATCGTTCAGCGGTCGGCGGGTATCTTGGGGGTGGTGGTGACCCCCGAGGGAGCCCTGGAGATCGGCCGCCGCTCCCGGGGCACCCCCCGCATCGCCAACCGCCTGTTGCGGCGGGTGCGAGACTACGCCCAAGTGGCCGGCCACCCCGCCGTCGATGGCGCCGTCGCCGGCGATGCCCTCGACCGCCTCCAGGTGGACGACCAGGGCTTCGACGACATGGACCGCCGGCTGTTGGCCGCGGTGATCGACAAGTTCGGTGGGGGCCCCGTGGGTTTGGACACCCTGGCGGCGGCCGTGGGCGAGGAGCGGGGCACCATTGAAGACGTCCTCGAACCCTATTTGATCCAGCAGGGCTTTCTCATGCGCACGCCCCGGGGCCGGGTGGCCACCAGTGCCGCTTACCGCCATCTGGGGGTGGCCCCGCGCACAGCCCAAGGAGAGCTGTTTGTCGCCGCCACGGATACCCCTCCATGAGGGGTGAGACGTTCGACTGGTCGTTGCGGGTCTACTACGAGGACACCGATGCCGGTGGCGTGGTCTACTACGCCAACTACCTCAAGTTTTGCGAGCGGGCCCGCACCGAATGGCTGCGGGCGGCCAACGTGGACCACCGGTCCCTAGCCGACATGGGGGTGTCGTTGGTGGTGCGGTCCGTGGCCCTCGACTACCACCGTCCGGCGCACCTCGACGACTGGCTGACGGTCAAAAGTCGCTTGCTGGCCCGCCGACCTGTGGCATTGACCCTCCACCAGGCCATCGAACGGGGGGGCGAAGGTCTGGCCACGGCCCGCGTCGAAGTGGTGTGTGTCGACTGTGCTCGTTTTCGCCCCTGTCCCTTGCCCCCAGCCGTTGCGGAGATAACCCTGTGACCGCCGAGCTGTCCATCGCTCGCCTGATTCTAGAAGCCAGCTTCGTCGTGCAATTGGTCATGGCGGTGCTGGTGGCCATGTCGGTGTATTCGTGGATGATTATCGTCAAAAAGCGCTTGGCCCTGGGGGTGGCGAGCCGCCGCGCCCACCGCTTTGAAGACGAGTTTTGGTCGGGGGTGGAGCTCACCGGCCTCGACGCCCGCATCGGCGAAAAGCGCGGGGAACCCGTGGGCCTGGAGGCGATTTTCCACGCCGGGTTCCAGGAGTTTATGCGCTTTCGCCACCACCCAGGCGCCGATGCCAAGGCGTTGGTGGAGGCCGTGCAGCGGGCCATGACCGCGGCCTTGGCCCGGGAGGAAGAGGACCTGGAGCAGGACTTGACGGCCTTGGCCACCATCGCCTCCAGCGCCCCCTACATCGGCCTGTTTGGCACCGTTTGGGGCATTATGAACGCCTTTATCGCCCTGGAGGGGGTCCGTCAGGTGGCGTTGAGCCAGGTGGCCCCCGGCATCGCCGAGGCCCTCATCGCCACGGCCATCGGCCTATTTGCCGCCATCCCCGCGGTGATTGCCTACAACCGCTATCTGGCCTCGGCCCAGCGCCTGGCCAATCGCTACGAGATGTTTATCGCCGAATTCAGCAATATCCTCCAGCGCCAGAGCTACCAGCTCCAAGACCAGCGCCGCGGCGCGGCGGCGGGATTCTGAGGCTGTGGCCCGCCGCCACCGCCGCCACCGGGCGCTCGCCGAAATCAACGTCGTGCCCTATATCGACGTCATGTTGGTGTTGCTGGTGATCTTTATGGTGTCGGTGCCGTTGGTCCACCAAGCCCTGGAGTTGGAATTGCCACCGGTGGAAGCCGATCCCTTGGAAGACCTCGTCGACCGGGCCCTGGTCTTTGTCCAAGTGGATCGCCAGGGGCGCTATTTTGTCCATCTGGCCGAAGAGGCGCCGGCGTTGGCCCGCGCTGACCAGTTGGCCCCCCGGGTGACGGCGTTGTTGGCGGCCTACCCCGACGCCTTGGTGTTGTTGCGGGGCGACCGGGGGGCGAGTTATGGCCAGGTGATCGAGGTGCTTGGGACGTTGCGCCGCGCCGGGGTGGACCCCGTACTCGCCACGGCCTTGGACGAGGTGGACGATGGGGCGTAGTTTTTGGTCGCGGCTCTACACGTTGTGGGGAGGCGCGGTTTCCGTGGCCCTCCACGGCGTCCTGGCCCTGATGGTGTTTGGCCCGAGCTTGCCGTTCCCCGACCCGGCTCCCCCGGGCCAGGGGACCAACGACGCCGCCTCGGCCTTTGTACCACCCCTCGCCACTAGCGCCGACCCGCCTTCAACGCCACCTGTGCCACCTGTTGATGAGATCGCCGTGGGGGAGGTGGTGGCGGCCCATGTGATCGACGAGACCCTCGTCGAGCGGGAACTGGCCCGACGGGAGGCGCGGCGCCAAGCCCAGCGGGAGGAGGCCGAGCGCCTGGCCGAGGTCCAGGAGCGCTTGGCGGCCGAGCGAGAGCGTCTGGCGGCCGAGGCGGCGGCGCGGCGCGCCGAGGAACGTCGCCTGGCGGCCGAACGGGAGCGCCTAGCGGCCGAGCGCGAGGCCTTGGCCGCCGCGGAGGCCCGGCGACGCCGGGAGGTCGAGGCGGCCCGGGCCCGGGGCGAAGCCGAAGCCCGGGGCGAGGCCGAAGCCCAGGCCCAAGCCGAGGCCGCGGGCCGGGGGCGGCGGGAGGGCGAGGCGGGCCGGGCCGGAGCCCAAGCCCAAGCCAAACACCCGGCCCACG
>JBHJHK010000173.1:0-11552 GCA_050330975.1 Candidatus Competibacterales bacterium
ACCACGATAGAAGTGGACCAGCGGGTCAATGGGGGCAGTTGGCAGCTGCTGGGGAGTTTTGAGCTGGATGCCAACAGCCGGGTGGTACTGAGGGCGGTACCGTCGGGCAAGGTGGCCGCCGACGCCGTGCGGGTGGTGTCCGTACCCTGATTGGCTTATCGGCCCGGGGGTCACAACGCAAAAAGCCCACCGCAACTCGGCTTGCGGTGGGAAAATCCCTCAGGCGCGAAGGATGAGAGCAATCAAAGGTCGGTGGTGTCGGCGGCGGCTACCTTTTCGGGTTCTCGCCGGCGCATGCGTCGCGAGCCCGCCAGGGGGACCAATTGGCCCTCATCCACCACAAACCCCACCCGGCAGTTGGTGCCGTGGATTTTCTCCGTGGCTACCACCGTTTCCTCGGGCTGAAATAGTGTGGGGTAGCTGCGCAAGTTTTCGATGTCGGTGTAAGTGGGAAAGCGTGGATCGTCTGAAGTGGCGTCACCTGCGGTGATCCGCACCGGTGGCTGGAATTTGTAGGCACTAAAATAGTCGGCTACATCCATCCCCAAACTCATACCTGGCTCTGGGGCCATCACCAACCCAAACGAGGGCTCTCCCCGCAACTGTACCCGGTGGACCACCAACACCCGCAGGCCATGGATGTCGGTCTTCTCCGCCAAATACCGGTCCACCCCGAAGGCTTCTGCCACTTCCCGGGGCAAAACCGTGCCCTGCTCGTGAGCCCCTTTTTTGACACACATCTGCCAGCCGCCGATGGTCGCCAGTTCCAGGGTGTTGGCATTGGGGTGGGGCTTAATATCGTCAATGGTGACGACTTGGACTTTAATGGTGCCCATGGCAAATACCTCGCGGTGATCGATTAAAACCTCTTTAATGGCGACAACGCTCCTGGGGTGGCACCATCACCTCGGCGTCACCGGGAAAACATCGAGCATGAAAAAACCCGCCGCTGGTATCCAGGGCGGGTTTCGAAGGCGTCGGCGGTTGTTCTGCCTAAGCTTGCGTCACCCCCCCGGTTTGGAGGCAATTACTGATACCTCGTGCTACCTCGGCGCTGGGACTTTGCTTTGGGCGCAACGAGGACACAATGCTCCAAGGGGCATAAAAATGAGATGGGAGGGTTAAATGTGACCTTTTCATGACGGTTCGCAGAGAAAGCAATCTTTTTCAGGTGGGAAGATTGGCATTAACTATAAAAGCAACAATAATCCGGGGTCAACGAATTTCTATGCGCTTTGGTGCTAGATATCATGGGCCGTTCTGAGGCAGTGCTAAAACCGTCGATCCTCAAGGCGAGGGTCTAGACCCTGGTATCGTGCTCTTGCTGGAGGCGCAAGGGTTCATCGAACTTTGGGAGCTGCTATAGTACTTGGGCTCGGCGGGGTCCAGTTGCCCCGTTGTGGCTAACCCAAGATCCTTGGCCCCGCTACCCAAGCGGGGCCTTTTTTGCTCGACTCAGCCGCTGCCGCTGCTCTGGGTGGCGGCGATGGCGTCGCCGTTTGAGATTTAGACCATGGTTGAACCCTTCCTCCAACCCGTCGACGCCAAGGCCCGCCGCCTGGCCAAAACCCTGCTGCGCACCGCCCGCTGGGGGGCGTTGGCCTGCCTCGAGCCCGAGACAGAGATCCCCCTCGCCAGCCGGGTCAGCGTTGCCCCCGCCATGGATGGGGCACCGGTGATGCTCATATCGCAATTATCGAGCCACTTTGCCGCCCTAGAAGCTGACCCCCGTTGCTCGCTACTGTTGGGGGAGCCGGGGCGGGGCGATCCCCTAGCCCATCCCCGCATCACCATCATCGCCACGGCAAGACGCCTAGGGGACGACCTAGGGCGCAGCCAGCTCCGCCACCGCTTCCTGAGCCGCCATCCCAAGGCGGCGCTGTACATCGACTTTGCCGACTTTGCCCTGTGGCGCTTGGAGCCCCAGCGGGCGGCCCTCAACGGCGGCTTTGGCAAGGCGTTTGCCCTGACCGCCACCGACCTCACGACGGATTTGACGGCCTGTGGTGAACTCCAGGCCCAGGAGGCGAGCGCCGTCGACCACATGAACGACGACCACCGCGATGCCCTGGCGGCCTACGCCACGGGCTTGTTGAAACAGCCCCCCGGTGACTGGCGCCTGGCGAGTCTCGACCCCGAGGGTCTAGACCTGGTGCTGGGAGACCGCCTAGCCCGCCTGTGGTTCGAGCCCCCGTTGGCCAACAGCGCCGAGCTGCGGCCTCGTCTGGTGGACCTGGCCCGCCAAGCCAGGGCGGCGCAAGGGGGGAATCACTCCACCTCTTAGGCCACCACGCCCCCGGCTACTCCCAACCCTACCCCCTGTGTCGGCGGCCTCGCTTGAAGGCCAATGGGCCGCCCTGGAGAATTGGCAACTTGCAATCAACCGTCAGGTGGTGTACTCATAGTCGCGAATCAATTGCTAGTGCGAATCGCTTGCATTTGCGATTCGCCAATCCGCCGCAGTGATTTCACCCCAGTGATTTCGACGACTCCCAGGAGGTCTGTACCCATGTTTGAGCGTTTTATCCCCATGGCTCTGTTGTTCGCCCTAGCCGTGGCGCCCACCGTTTGGGCCCAGGGTGAGATGGTCAACGTCTACAACTCCCGCCACTACGGCACCGACAAAGAGCTCTATGCCGCCTTCACCGAGGCCACGGGCATCGAGGTCAACGTGGTGGAGGGCAAGCACGACGAGCTCATCCAACGCTTGGCCAATGAAGGGGAAAACACCCAAGCCGATTTGCTCATCACCGTCGATGCCGGACGGTTGTCGCTGGCCGCCACCAAAGATTTGCTCCAAGGGGTGGAGACGGAAACCCTCCAAGGGGCAGTACCCGAGCATTTGCGCCATCCCGAGGGCCTGTGGTACGGCATCTCGATGCGGGCTAGAGTGTTGGTCTACGACAAAGAGGACATAGATCCCAGCGACTTGAGCACCTATGAGGCCCTCGCCGACGATCAATACGAAGGCCAAGTGCTGTCGCGCAGCAGCAACAATGTCTACACCCAGAGCTTGGTGGCCTCCATCCTCGCCGCCAACGGTCCAGAGCAAACCGAAGCGTGGGCCGTGGGCGTGGTGGAAAACTTTGCCCGGCCTCCCCAGGGTGGTGACACCGACCAGATCCGCGCCGTCGCCGCCGGCCAGGGGGATGTGGCCATCTCCAACACCTACTATGTCGCTAGGCTGTTGAATTCCGACCAAGCGGAAGACCGGCAAGTGGGTGAGCAAGTGGGAGTGTTCTTCCCCAACCAAGACGATCGCGGCACCCACGTCAACATCAGCGGCGCTGGGGTGACCCGATATGCCCCCAACCGCGACAATGCCGTCGAGCTGTTGGAGTACCTGGTCACCGAGGGGCAACGCTACTTCGCCGACGTCAATTTCGAGTACCCTGTCAATCCCGAATTTGAACCGCACCCCACCTTGCAAACCTTCGGCGATTTCAAGCAGGATACCCTCAACGCGTCGGTGTACGGCGAAAACAGCGCTGAGGCCGTCATGATTATGGATCGCGCCGGCTGGAAATAAACCTTCGAAATAAACCTTCTATGTCCGATGTTGTCTCTCCCCCCCCCACCTGGGGGGGATTAAATTTTTCCCCCTGGCACAGCGTGCTCATAGCCTCCAAGCGCTTCCTGCCGGCGGTGGTGATCGTCGTCGCCGTGATGGCGCCCTTGGCGGCGGTGTTGAGCTTTGTGGGAACCTCCACCGACGGCCTATGGCCCCACCTGGTGGAGACTCGCCTGGGGGAATACCTCAGTAACTCCCTGGTGTTATTGCTGGGGGTGGGCGCCTTGACTCTGGTGTTCGGCACGGGTTGCGCCTGGCTCGTCACCCTCTACCGCTTTCCCGGCCGCGCCTGGCTCGAATGGGCCCTAGTGCTGCCCCTGGCCATGCCCGCCTACGTGCTGGCCTACACCTACACGGATTTTTTGCAATTCACAGGTCCCCTGCAGACGGCCCTGCGGGATCTCACTGGCTGGGGCTGGCGGGACTACTGGTTTCCCAACATTCACTCCCCGGGAGGGGCGGCCTTTGTGTTGGCTGGCGCCCTGTACCCCTATGTCTACGTCACGGCCCGGGCGGCCTTTGTCGCCCAGTCGGTGTGTGCTTTGGAGGTGAGTCGCACCTTGGGCTGCACCCCGTGGGGCATGTTTTGGCGGGTGGGGTTGCCGTTGGCCCGGCCCGCCATCATCGCCGGTACCATGTTTGTCCTCATGGAGACCCTGGCGGACTTTGGCGCCGTGTCCTACTTCGAGGTCCACACCTTCACCACCGGGATTTACCGCGCCTGGTATTCCTACGGCAGCCCAGCGGCGGCGGCCCAGTTGGCGGCAGTGTTGCTTTTGTTCGTCTACAGCTTGTTGCTCGTCGAGCGCTGGAGCGAAGGCCAGCGGCGCTTTAGCCACACGTCGAGCCGTTATCGAGCCATGATGCGCTTGACCTTGCCTTCCTGGGGGGCTTGGTTGGCCACGGGCTTTTGCCTGTTGCCGGTGACGGTGGGCTTTGTGCTCCCCGCCATCATCTTGTTATCCATGGTCTGGGACGCCCAAGATGTCCTCTCCTGGGGGCGGTTGTTGACCTTGACCCTCAACACCGTCACTTTGGGATTCATCACCTGTGCCATCATCATCGCCGTGGGGTTGACGGCGGTGTATGGCATGCGCCGCGACCACCATCCCGCGGGGAAGTTTGCCATGCGATTGGCCCTGCTGGGCTACGCCACCCCCGGGGTGGTGATCGCCGTGGGGCTCCTCATCGTACTCGGCGCCCTGGATCGCTGGCTCAACCAAGGCCTGTTGGAGCCCTTGGGATGGTCGGGGAGCATTTTGTTGTCCGGCACCCTGTTCGCCGTGGTGTACGGCTGTACGGTGCGGTTTTTCGCCGTGGCCTACAGCCCCCTGGAGGCGGGGTTTCGCAAGATTCGCCCCAGTTTTGAAGACGCCGCCCGGACCCTGGGAGCCAGACCTACGCGATTGTTTCGCGCCATTCACCTGCCGCTGCTCCGGGGGAGTCTGTTGAGCGCGGTACTGCTGGTGTTGGTGGACGTCATGAAGGAGTTGCCGGCGACGATGATCTTGCGCCCCTTTAACTTCGATACCCTGGCGGTGGAGGCCTATCAACTGGCCACCACCGAACGCCTGGACGGCGCGGCGGGGCCGGCGTTAATCATCGTCCTCGTGGGCCTCATCCCCGTGGTGGTGCTGTGCCGTGCCATTGCCCGCTCGCGCCCCGGCCACAGTGGATAGCGAGCCTTTGCCAGCCAACGCCACGGCCCCCCAGAGCCAGGTGGTGGCGGCCCTGGCCTTTCGCGAAGTGGAACACGCCTTTGGTTCCCACGTCGCCCTGGATCGGGTGTCTTTTCACATTGGCCCCGGGGAAACCCTGTGTCTTTTTGGCCCGTCGGGGTGTGGCAAGACTACGGCGTTGCGCATCGCCGCAGGCCTTGAGCGCCCTCGCCGCGGCCAAGTGGTCTTGGCCGACCAGGTGGTGTCCGACGCCCGGCGCTTTGTGGTCCCCGAAGAGCGGGGGGTGGGGCTTTTGTTCCAGGACTACGCCCTGTTTCCCCACCTCACCATCGAGGACAACGTCGCCTTTGGCCTCAAGGGGGTGGCGGTTGAAGAGCGGCGGCGGCGGGCTCGGGCTTGGCTGGCTCGGGTGGCCCTGGAGGATCGTCGCCACGCCTATCCCCACATGTTGTCCGGCGGGGAGCAACAACGGGTGGCCCTGGCCCGGGCCTTGGTGCCAGGCCCCCACCTGCTGCTGCTGGACGAGCCCTTTTCCAACCTGGACACCCAACTGCGCCGCCAGGTGCGGGATGAGGTCATGGGCGTCCTCAAGGAGGTGGGGGCCACGGCGTTGATGGTGACCCACGACCCTGAGGAGGCGTTGTACATGGGGGACCGCTTGGCCCTGATGGAGCGGGGGCGCGTCCTCCAGCAAGGCGATGCCCACACCCTGTATTTTCATCCCCAAACCCGGTCGGTGGCGGCGGCGTTGGGGGATGTCAATCGCCTGACGGGGCGTGTCCAACGGGGGCAGGTCGCCACGCCCCTGGGGGTTATCGACGCCAAGCACCTCGACGAAGGCTGCCCAGTGGAAGTCCTGGTGCGCTCCGAGGGTTTGGGGCTGGTGGATGCTGAAGGGTTGGGCGATGCCCTGCCCTTTGGGGCGGCTAAGGGGGTGGTGACCGCCGTGCGGCCCACGGGCCGTATCAGCAGCGTCCAGGTGGCGGTGCCCGACCCCACCGGAGCTCCCTGTGTCCTACACATCCACGTGTTGGGTATGACCACCTTGACCGTCGGTTCCCCCGTGACGGTGACCCTCGATCCCCGCTTGGCGTTTGTCTTTCCCGTGGTCGAGGGGTAAACCGCCCCCACAAATCCCACAAAGGGTAAACCGTGGGGACTCCCACTGGCATATAGGGGTCATACCCTTTGAACCCCCGGAATGCCGAGGCCACGCCCATGGAATCCACCACGACCCTTTCCTCGTATGCGGAGCACGACCTCGTGGCTCGCTTTGAGGCGCGCTACGGGACGGCCCGGGATCACTACCAGAAGCTGCGCTACGAAGGGCCTTTGCCCGCCGCGCTCATGGCCCCCAAGACCCGTCTTGCACCGTGGCGCCCCCCATGGCCCACCTTATCCCTCACCCCGGCGCCTTGGTGCCGCCCCGCGATGTTGGCGGGTGGATTGGCCGTTTTGGTTCTGGTGGCGGTGCTGCCCTTGGCCCCGCTCATGGCCCCGTGGTCCACCTCAGCTCCCCCAGTGACAGTATCCACTGCCCCGCCGCCCGCGGTGCCACCCGCCACTGTTCCCAACCCTCGATTGGCCCGGCGAGATGGGGTTTTGGGCACCACCTCCCTCGACCTGCTGCGTCGCAAGCCCCTGACCTTGCGGCCTTCCCTCCGAAATCGGCCCAGACTTGGGCTGCGCCTGTCGCGTTTGGACGGGTTGGTGCCTAGGAGCAGTCGTCGTCCCCGGAGCGAAGGGGTCAGCCCCGCTTCCCAGCTGCCCACAAAGGCCGACCAATCCGGCTAATGGCCAATCCAACGTAAACCAAACTCCCCTCTCGGGCCATTCATTCCCGTCAGATAACACAACTCCAAGCTAGAGGAATGCTGGATGACCTGGGGCGGGCAGGGACTTGGCAAGACTGCAGCTGGCCACATCATGGGTAGCGGTGAGGGCGATGACAGTTGGCAACTCTTGGCCACCTGTGCCCAGGACAACGCCGCCCTGACAACCCTCTACCAGCGCCACAAAGACTACGTGTTTCGCCTGGCGTGGGGATTTTTGGGTAGTCGCTCTTTGGCCGAGGATGCCCTCCAGGAGGTGTTTTTGCGCCTGCGAGAGGGGGCGGCGCGCCCCCGCTGGATCCGTGCCCAGTTCCGCACCTGGCTCTACAAGGTGGTCCTCAACGTCACCCGAGAGCTAAGGCGGCGCCACCGCTCCCCCCGGGAGGTGGCCCTGGAGGAAGGGGGCGCCCCGGGGGCCGAGGATTCATCTCCTCAGCCGTGGGTACCCGTGGATCCCCAGTCCGTGCCGGGGAGCGACCCCCAGCTTCTCTTCTTGGATCTCATGGCCCAGCTCCAGCGCCTACCCCAGCGGCAACGGGAAGTGCTGGTGCTGCGTCACTTGGAGGGTTTGTCCACCGCGGAGGTGGCGACGGTATTGGGCTGTCGCCAGGGCACCGTCAAGGTCCACCTCCATCGGGCGTTAATGGCTCTCCAGGGGCAGCTGGGCGAAGAATCTGACGGGCAACGCCAATAGAGAACCGAGGATATTCACTGTGAAAGACCAAATGCAATGGATAGCTGTGCTGCATGCCAAGCGATTGGGATGGTTTGGACTCGTCTTAGTGGTCACCAGCTGGCTGACGAGTCCCCCCCTCCAGGCCAGAGACATGGAGTATCTCGACGAGATGCGGGGCTACATCGATCTATCGCGGGATTTTGTCAACGCCCTGGGCCAGCGGGAATTTGCGGTCTTCTTCGCCATCGAGGGCATCGTCGAAATCTACGAGGAGCGGGACGAACTGCGGGATGCCATCATCCATCTCGAGCGAATCCTCGCCCGCTACCCCGACGATGTGGCCGTACGAAACATCATTCGCTTCAAAATCCAAGAGCTGTATCGGATCCTGGATCTGCCCGGTAAGGCCATGGACCAGCTGGATTTGATCATCGCCGAGAGCCAGCGGTTGGATGAGTCCTCGGGGGATGGAGAGGCCAACCCTGGGGCCGAGGCGCCATCGACCCCTTGAGGGGGGCTCACTCGGTGGCGAGCTTGGCGCCAAAGGCCATAAAGATCCCCCCGGCCAGGCGATCGATCCAACCCTTGGCGGCTCGGTAGGCCTTGGCCGTGGCGGGGGTTGCCAGCAGGGTGGTCAATCCCAGGTAAAACGCCCCGGACATGGCGACGATAATCCCCATGGCGGCCACCCCTGTAGTGAAGCTCGGTTCGGCGGGGAAGGCCGTGACGAAGATCGACGCCATAAACGCCGCGGTTTTGGGGTTGGTGATGTTGGTCAAAAACCCCAGGCGCAGGTGATGGTGTGGCGCGGGCGCCATGGGGGGGGCCGCGGGGGTGTCCAAATGCCGCGAGGCGAGGATCAGCCGGAGGCCCAAGTAGGCCAAATAGGCCCCGCCGATGAGCTTGAGCAACCCCAATGCCTGGGGCGCTAAGGCCACGGCGGTGCGAAGACCTAGCCAGGCGAACAGCGACCACAATAACGTGGCGCTCAACAGGCCCAGGATCACCCGTAGCGCCGCCGGCCGGCCGTTGCTCAAGGTGACGTGGGCCAGCAATACCATGTTTGGGCCAGGGGAGAGGACGGCGATGCCCCAGATGGAGGCGACAATGAGCAGGGCTTGGCTGTCGGCGGAGGTCATGGCGGATATTTTCCTTTCGGGGCACTATTCCCAGTGTCGACCCGCTGAGAAAGGCAAAAATTCAGGAGGAGTTTTGTGAAAATTGTCGCCATCCGCAACGCCGTGGTGCCCATCGCCGCCCCCATCAGCAACGCCTACATCGATTTCTCCCATATGACCGCCAGCGTCGTGGCCCTGGTGACCGACGTGGTGCGAGACGGTCGTCCCGTGGTGGGCTATGGGTTTAATTCCAACGGCCGTTACGCCCCGGCGGGGCTGTTGGTGGAGCGCTTTATCCCCCGGCTACAAAACGCCCCTCCAGGGGCATTGTTAGACGCCGGGGGTGCCAACCTCGACCCCCACAAGATCTGGAATGCTTTGATGGCCAATGAAAAGCCCGGGGGGCATGGCGAGCGCTCGGTGGCCGTGGGAGTGCTGGACATGGCGGTGTGGGACGCCGTGGCCAAGGTCGAGGGCGTGCCGCTTTACAAGCTTTTGGCCCAGCGCTACGGCGACGGCGGTTGGGATGAGCGGGTGTTTGTCTACGCCGCTGGAGGCTATTACCAGGCCGATAAGGGGCTCAAGGGCCTCCAAGACCAGATGCGCCACTATCTTGATCTGGGCTATACCACGGTCAAGATGAAGATTGGCGGGACGAGCCTCGACGAGGATCTGCGCCGTATCGAAGCGGTCCTCCAGGTGGTGGGGGAGGGCAAGCGCCTGGCGGTGGACGCCAACGGTCGCTTTGACTTGGAGACGGCCATCGCCTACGCCAAGGCCTTGGCGCCCTTGGGGCTGTTTTGGTATGAAGAGGCCGGCGATCCCTTGGACTACGCCCTCCAGGCGGCGTTGGCCGAGCACTATGATCCCCCCATGGCTACGGGGGAAAATCTGTTTTCCCGCCAAGACGCCCGCAACCTGCTGTCCTATGGGGGCCTGCGCCCCGACCCAGACTGGCTGCAATTCGACTGTGCCTTGTCCTATGGTCTAGTGGAGTATTTGCGCATCCTGGCGCTGTTGCCGGGTTTTGGCTTTTCCAGCCGCAACTGCATCCCCCACGGCGGTCACCAGTTGTCCCTCAACATAGCCGCCGGGTTGCGGCTGGGGGGCAACGAGTCCTACCCCGAGGTGTTCCAGCCCTTTGGCGGCTTTGCCGATGGGGTGCCCGTGGTCGATGGCTATGTGGGTTTGCCTGACTGCCCCGGCATCGGTTTTGAAATGAAGGGGGCGTTGATCGACATGTTGCGTCGGGCGACGGAGACGGCTTGAGGGGTTGGGTGGTTTAGGTACTGGAGATTGACAGGCGCTTACGGATCTTCGCTGAAGCTCTTCAATCGTCGTCAACTCGCTGGCGTGTCGGGGAAGATATCCCCCAAGGACTGGCTCTCGAAGAGGCGCTCGCTCCAGTGCTCCAATTCCGCTTCGCTGGCCTTGGCCAGGCGCTCGTCAACCCAAGGGGGCAAGGGGCCAAATTTGTGGCTCAACAGCTTGCGCAAGATTTTCGCCTCGCCGTCGCGATGGCCTTCCTTAAGACCTTCCTTAAGACCTTCCTTACGGCCTTCCTTACGGCCTTCCTTAAGGCCTTCCTGTTTCCACGCTTCAGTCCAGGCTTTGACCCGTTCGGCTAACATGTTGTGCATCTCCGCAAGTTCGGTGACATGGGGCACGTCGACGTTTGGCAGTCGCGCCGGCGCCAAGACGCGTTTGATCCAGACCACAAAGGCTCGCCGCAGGGCGGTCTGCTCGGGTCGGGTGAGCCAGGTGACGAGCTCGGCCAGCACCCGTTCCATCTCCTCGAGGGTGCGACTTTTTTCCAAACGAAAGATGGCGGCGACGAGGTTTTGCTGGCCCGCCAGGGCGTCGTCGTCGCAGCGCAGTTGGTCGAGCAGCAGATAGTGGACCTGGGGCTGCCAGCGCTGCAGCTCGGCGGGCAGCCCGGGGGCGATCAAGGTCGCCAGGTCGGTCGCCGCGGTCCACGGTGACTCGCCATTGTAGAGCACGATGGGCAACACCGGCGGGAGGTCGTCCTGGGGGGTAATCTCCTTGGCCTTGATGAGCTCTTGGTAGAGCATGCCGACGTAGATCATTACCCGCACGGCCATCCAGCGGTCGATGGAGGACTGAAACTCGAGGAGGAGGTAAATGTAGAGCCAGCGCTCGCCCCAGCGCACGCGCCAGATGGCGTCGTCTTCTCGCTCGCGCAGGTCGTACCCCACCATCACCTCGCTCACCCGTTCGAGGGTGGCGTAGTCGAGGTGGGCGACCCAGTCCCCCGGGACAAAGGCGCTGAGTAGATCGATGACCGTCTCGCGGTGGGAGAACAGCAGCTTGTAGGCGTGATCCGTATCGGCCATGGGGGAAGGTTTGTCCGTCAGAACGTCATGGAATAGTCATTTGTCTTCAGCGTCAACTCGCCGGTGTGTCGGGAAAAATATCCCCTAAAGACTGGCTCTCGAACAGACGCTCGCTCCAGTGCTCCAATTCCGCTTCGCTGGCCTTGGCCAGGCGCTCGTCAACCCAAGGGGGCAAGGGGCCAAACTTGCGGCTCAACAACTTGCGCAAGATTTTCGCCTCGCCGTCGCGACAGCCTTCCCTGCGGCCTTCCTTGCGGCCTTCCTTGCGGCCTTCCTTGCGGCCTTCCCTGCGGCCTTCCTTGCGGCCTTCCTTACGGCCTTC
>JBHJHK010000174.1:0-37454 GCA_050330975.1 Candidatus Competibacterales bacterium
CGCGGCCCGCCCCGCCGCTCCCGCCGCCCGCGCGCCCCCCCCGCCCCCCCCCCGCCGCCCCCGGCCGCGCCGCCCGCGCCCGCCCCCCCCCCCGCCCCCCCCCCCCCCCCCGCGCCGCCCCCCCCCCCCCCCCCCCCCCCCCCGCGCCCGGGGGGGGGGGGCAAGTCGTGGTGCGGCGGGAGATGACGAGAGCTTTGCCTCGGTGTTAGAAGCGTCCCTGGGGCCCACTATTTGCCGCCACTTTTACTTCCCCTACGCCCGCAAGATCTGGGGAGTGGCGCCGGAGGCGTTGTCCGGGGTCCAGGCCCACAAGCGGGTGTCGGCCAACAGCTTTGCCAAACTGCTCAACAAGATCCTTCGACCGGGGGGCAAGAAGATATTTTTTTATCCCCGCCAAGGGTTTGGCCAAATCAGCCGCGCCTATGCCACAGGGGCTCAGGCCGCTGGGGCCACGTTGTATACCGATACCGCCGTCACCGCCCTGCAGCGCCCTGGACCCCAGAACCGTTGGCGTGTCCACTTTCAAGGACCTGGCGGCGGCGATGCCGTGGAGGTGGACTATGTGTGGTCTACCCTGCCATTGACGGTGGTGGCCCGTCTCCTGGACCCGCCGCCCCCCGAGACCATCGCCCAGGCGGCCCAGGGCATCGCCTATCGGGGAATGATCCTCCTCTACCTGCAGCTGCCCAAGGCCCAGTTTCACCCCACCGACGCCCACTATTTCCCCGAGCCCTCGGTGGCCATGACCCGGTTGTCGGAGCCCAAGAATTACGCCGCCACGGCAGAGCCCGCAGCCAGCACGGTTCTCTGCGCCGAGATTCCCTGTGACCCCGGCGATTCCACGTGGTCTCTGGATGACGCCACCTTGGCAGAACAGGTGGTGGCGGATATTCGCCGACTGGGGTTGCCCCTGGATGTCGAGCCCCGTCAAGTGTTCACCCGCCGCCTGCCCCAGGCCTACCCCATCTACCAGCGGGGCTACCAGGATGCCCTGGACCCCCTGGACCACTGGCTCTCGGATCTGCCGGGGTTTTTGAGCTATGGACGCCAGGGGTTGTTTCAACACGACAATACCCACCACGCCCTGGCCATGGCCTATGCCGCCGTCAACTGCCTGGAGGGTGGGACGTTTGACGCCGTGGCGTGGGCCGCCCACCGAGAAGTGTTTAAAACCCACGTGGTAGAGGATTAAACTCACGAGAACACCCTTTCCCCTTCGAGGATCCCCCATGCGCTGGAAAGACGCCCGCCGCAGCACCAACGTCGACGACCGCCGCCGGGGCGGATCTGCCCTGACCCGCGTGGGGGGAAAGCGGGGCCTGGGTCTCGGGGCCACGGTGATCATCGTTGTGGTGGCCATGCTGTTGGGGTTTGACCTGCGCCAGGCGTTGCAAATCGTCGGGGTGGTGGAACAGGCCCAAGAGACGTTGACGCCTTCCAACGTCGGTCGTCCCGCCCCCCGGGGGAGCGGGGGAGGCAAGATACCCGAGGACGACCCCTTGGGACAGTTCAGTGCCGCCGTCTTGGGTTACACCGAGGACACCTGGCGGATATTGTTCCAAAACATGGGGCGCGACTACCAAGAGCCCACCTTGGTGTTGTTCGACGGTGCCGTGTCGTCGGCCTGTGGCTTTGCCCAGGCGGCGGTGGGGCCTTTCTACTGCCCCGCCGATGGCCAGGTCTACATCGACCTGAGTTTCTTCCGCGAACTGGAGGAGCGCTTCAACGCCCCTGGGGACTTTGCCCAGGCCTACGTCATCGCCCACGAGGTGGGCCACCACGTGCAAAATCTCCTGGGTATCTCCCGGGAGGTGCGAGCCGCCCAGCGGGGTTTGAGCCCTGCCGAGGTCAACCAGCTCTCGGTGCGGTTGGAACTCCAGGCCGACTGTCTGGCGGGGGTCTGGGCCCACCACACCGACCGGACCCAGGACATCCTCGAGCGGGGCGATGTGGAAGAGGCCCTGGGAGCCGCCAGCGCCATCGGCGACGACCGCCTCCAACGCCAGAGCCAGGGCTACGTGGTGCCGGAGAGCTTCACCCACGGCACCTCGGCCCAGCGCATGCGCTGGTTTCGCACCGGTCTAGAACGGGGCAGTGTCGCCGCTTGCGATACCTTCGAGGCCCCACAGCTGTAGATGGCGTTTCACTTGATGACGTACTGAAACGCCGTCATCCCCAGCAAACCCACCACCAGCCCGCTCCCCACCTGGACCGGGGTACCGTCCTCCAGGGCCTCGGGGAGCAGCTCCCGACAGGCCATCCAGGTCATGGCACCCCCGGCGAACCCCAGGCCCACGGGCAAAAAGGGCTCGAAGTATTCCACAAAGTAAAACGCCGGCACCGCGAGCAGCGGTTGGGGGAGGCTGGAAAAGATACTCCAGCCCGCCGCCGCCCACACCGAAGCCCCCCGGGGCACCATGATCAAACTGATGGCCAAGCCCTCGGGGATGTTGTGGACGGCGATGGCGATGGTGATGAAAATCCCCAATTCCTGGCTGCTGCCGTAGGGCACCCCGACGCCAATCCCCTCGCTCGCCGAGTGGAGGGTCATGACGCCGATGATCATCAAGGCCTTTTTGGCGTCGGCCCCCTTGAGTTCCCCCAAGGTGAGCTCGTCTTCGTGGCGCTCCAGAAAGGGTCGACAGGCGGCGATAAAGGCGATACCGGCCAGTACCCCCAAAACCATGCGCCAAAAGCCCACCTGGGCCCCTTCGTAGCACAGCATCAAACTGGCGGAGATCATCAACCCCGCCGCCAGGCCGTTGGCCACGGCCAGCCAACTTTTGTGGATGGGGCCGCGGAACAAGAAGGGCAGGGCGCCTAGCCCCGTGGCCAAGGCCGTGACCAAGGCGGCGAGAAAAACGGCGAGGGCAGAGGTTTCCAAGGCAGGCGTACTCCCGATGGTGAAATGCCGAGAATTTTAGACTCATTCTAACCCCGGGAATTCTAACCTCGGGAAGGCAAGGGCGGGTAGTTGTTCCAAAATGGGGATAGGTTTACCCACCGCCCCGTCCGGCGTATGGTGAGTCAAAATCGAAGCGGCCGTGGCCCTGCTCCAAGGGCTCTGAGCCGCGCCATTCCCCACCGGGACCCAAGGCCGTTTCCCGCCCCGGGGGACCGTGGAGGCGTCTGGCACCAGCGCTGGCAAATTCAGCTAACAACATTCAGCTAACAACGGGAGGCGTTGATCCCATGACCACCAAAACACCCCCCAAGACCCTGCGCTCCAAAGCCTGGTTCGACAACCCCGACAATCCCGACATGACGGCGCTGTATCTCGAGCGCTATTTGAACTACGGCCTCACCCGGGAAGAACTCCAGAGCGGCAAGCCCATCGTCGGTATCGCCCAGACGGGGTCTGACCTTTCCCCCTGTAACCGCCCCCACCTGGAGCTGGCCAAGCGGGTCCGAGAAGGCATCCGCGAGGCGGGGGGGATCGCCCTGGAGTTCCCCGTCCACCCCATCCAAGAGACCGGCAAGCGCCCCACGGCGGCGTTGGACCGCAACCTGGCCTATTTGGGCCTGGTGGAGATCCTCTACGGCTACCCCCTAGATGCCGTGGTCCTCACCACCGGCTGTGATAAGACCACCCCAGCGTGCCTCATGGCGGCGGCCACGGTGGATCTGCCGGCCATCGTCTTGAGCGGTGGGCCCATGCTCAACGGCTGGCAGGGGCGCAGCCGTTGCGGTTCGGGGACGGTGATTTGGCAGGCCCGGGAACAGCTCGCCGCCGGCGAAATCGACTACGAACAGTTCATCGGGATGGCCGCCTCCTCGGCGCCGTCGGTGGGCTACTGCAACACCATGGGCACCGCCACCACCATGAACACCCTGGCCGAGGTGTTGGGGATGTCGTTGCCCGGTTGTGGCACCATCCCCGCCCCCTACCGGGAGCGGGCCCAGATGGCCTATTGGACCGGGCGGCGGATTGTGGAGATGGTGGCGGAAGACCTGAAGCCCTCGGATATACTCACCCGCAAGGCCTTTGAAAACGCCATCGTCGTCAACTCCGCCATCGGTGGGTCGTCCAATGCCCCCATCCATTTGGCGGCCATCGCCCGCCACGTGGGGGTGGAACTCGCCATCGACGACTGGGAGCGCCTGGGGCTGGAGGTGCCGCTGTTGGTGAACCTCCAGCCGGCGGGCAGTTACCTGGGAGAGGACTTCCACCGAGCCGGCGGGGCGCCTGCGGTGGTGGCCGAACTCATGAAACACGGCCTGATCCACCAAGACGCCCCCACGGTGAGCGGTCGCTCCCTGGGGGACAACTGCCGCGGCCGGGAGCGCCTGGACGACGATGTCATCCGCAGTTTTGCCACCGCGTTAAAGCCCAGGGCGGGTTTCAAGGTCATGCGGGGCAATCTATTCGACTCGGCCATCATGAAGCTGTCGGTCATCGGCGACGCCTTCCGCAGCCGTTATCTCGCCAACCCCGCTGACCCCGAGGCCTTCGAGGGCCGGGCGGTGGTGTTCGACGGCCCCGATTACTACCACGCCCGCATCGACGACCCCGCCCTGGAGATCGACGAGCACTGTCTGTTGTTTATCCGCGGGGTTGGGCCGGTGGGTTACCCCGGGGCGGCCGAGGTGGTGAATATGCGGGCCCCCAGTTATTTGATAAAAAAGGGCATCACCGAACTGCCCTGCATCGGCGACGGCCGCCAGTCGGGGACCTCGGGCTCGCCGTCGATCCTCAACGCCTCCCCAGAGGCGGCGGTGGGGGGCGACTTGGCGTTGCTAAAGACCAACGATCGGGTGCGGGTGGACATCGGTCGTGGCCGCCTCGACGCCCTGGTGGACGACGCCGAGCTAGAGCGCCGGCGCCAGGCGTTGGCGGCGGCGGGGGGTTACGCCTACCCCCCTTCCCAGACCCCCTGGCAGGAGTTCCAGCGGGCCGATGTGGACCAGTTGGCCGACGGCATGGTCCTCAAGTCGGCGGTGAAATACCAGCGCATCGTCGCCACCAAGGGTTTGCCCCGGGACAACCACTGAAGCATGGGGAGGCGCCGTGGCCGATGCCAGCCATAACCTGAGGCTAGGAGACAGCCCCATTCCCCGGTTGGTGTGTTTGGGGGAACCCCTGATGGAGTTCAACCAAAGCGGTCGCGACGGCGGCTATCTGCCCTTCCACGGGGGCGACACCGCCAACTGTGCCGTGGCCGCCGCCCGCCAGGGTTGTCCTGTGGGCTATGTCAGTCGCCTGGGGTGCGACGACTTTGGCGCCAGCTTCCGCGCCCTGTGGACCGAAGAAAATATCGACCATCGCTTTGTCGCCGACCACCCCACGGCCCCCACGGGGCTCTATTTCGTCCACCACGGGCCCGGGGGCCATCGCTTTAGCTACCGTCGGGCGGGTTCGGCGGCGAGCCTCCTCACCCCCGACGACATCCCCTTGGCCTATCTCCAAGGGGCCTGGGTGTTGCAGCTGTCGGGTATCAGTCTGGCCATTAGCCCCTCGGCTTGCGATGCCGGATTCCACGCCATGGCCAGCGCCCGGGAGGCGGGGGTTCGGGTGGCCTTTGACACCAATTGGCGCCAGGCCCTGTGGCCCTTGCCCAGGGCCAAGGCCATCATCCACGCCGCAGTGGCACTTTGTCACATCGCCTTGCCCGGCTACGACGACGCCGTGGCCCTCACCGGGTTACAAGATCCCGACGCCATAGTCGATTGTTACTTGGGCCTGGGACCCGAGGTGGTGGCCTTGACCCTGGGCTCTGGAGGTGTATTGGTGGCGACGGGCGATGAGCGGCGGCGGCTGCCAGCCCATGCCGTCACGCCTTTGGATGCCACCGGGGCGGGGGATGCCTTTGACGGAGCCTTTTTGGCCGAAGTCATCACCGGTCGCGACCCCTTTGCCGCCGCCCGCTATGCCAACGTCGCCGCCGCCCTGGCCACCGAGGGCTACGGGGCGGTACCACCCATTCCCCGCCGGGGGCAGGTGGAGGCGGCGTTGGGGTGTTTGACCGACGACTGAGGGCAAGGCATACCCCCCCCGGGGATGGGAAGACCGGCGCAGATATCCCCTGTAACATGGGGCACTAAATTGCCGCTGGGATGCTTCCATGGTGGAACTGCTCTTCACGGGTCTGTTGTCCCTCGCCATTTCCTTGGGGTTGTTGATCGGCGCGGTGTTGGGCTGGGTGGCCTTTTTCAATACCCGGCGCCTCACCGAGCGACTGGCGCGCCTGGAAGCCGAACTGGCCGCTCTGCGCGGTGTGGCCCCCGTAGCGCCCGCCCCAGGAGCCACCCCATTGACACCCTTGGCTACCCCAGGGCCAAGGGCCCCACCCCATGGGTCAAGGTCCCGAGAACCGACACCTGGGGAACCGGCGGCGGAGGTCCCACCGCCACTGCCCCCCCCTCTATTCCCCCCGCCGTCTCCTGAGCTAGCCCGGGTTTTCGAGGTTTCCAGGGACCCTGCTCCCCTCGCTACACCCCCCTGGCTCACCCATCTCCAGACCCACTGGATGGTGTGGCTGGGGGCCTTGTGTCTGGGGCTAGCGGGGATTTTCCTGGTCAAATACTCCATCGACCAGGGGTTGTTGGGCCCCGTGGCGCGGATCGTCATCGCCCTCGCCCTGGGTCTTTCATTCCACGCCGGCGCCGAAATCCTGCGCCGCCGCACCGGCGAGCCCCATCCCGCCTTCGCCGGCTTGGCCGCGGGCGGTAGCATCACCCTGTTTGCCGCCCTGCTGGCGGCCCTCTACCTCTACCAGCTCTTAAGCCCCAACACCGCCTTTGTCCTGTTGGCTTTGGTGGCCGTCTCCACCCAATGGCTGGCGTTGCGCCACGGGCCCATCCTGGCGGCCATGGGAATATTGGGGGCCTATATCGTCCCCCTGTTAGTGGGGGGTGATGGCAGCTCGGTGGTGGTATTGATTTACAGTTTGATCATCAGCGCCTCGGCTTTGGTCCTCATGGGCTATGTGTTTCGCCCCTGGCTGTGGCTGGGGGTGTTGGTGGGGGCCCTGGGTTGGTGGTCATTGACCTTGGGGCTGGCGGAGGCGGACGGGGTCCGCGGCCTCTACTTGACGTTGCTGGCCTATGGCCTGGTGGCCATTCCCCGCCGCGACGGCTGGCTGGGGCGGCGGGTGACCCTGGCGACGTTACCTCCTGCCCCTTGGGGTTGGCCCAGGGCCTTGGCCACCCTGGAAGCCCCCTACGAGCGCTGGTTGCCCGTAGGCTTGGTGGCCATCGTCATCGCCCAGGGCATCTCCATAGTGGGCCATGGCTTTGCCTTTGACCACGCCTTGATCCAGTGGACCCCCTTGGTGCTGTTGATCCTGGCGGCCAGCCAGCGCCTGGAATCCCTCTACCCCCTGCCGTGGCTTCTCCTGGGGGTCCAATGGCTGGCGTGGCTTTTGAGCGACATCGAAATCGATCCCGTCCGGGATACCGCCGTGTTGGTGGGGCTACCCCCCGCCGCCCACTGGGGGTTCTACGGCTACAGCGCCCTCATGGCGGGGGTATATGGCCTGTTGGCGAGCTACGGCGCCGCGACCCAGCGTTTTAAAGGCGTGTGGTGGTCGTTGGCCACCACGGCGCCCTTGCTGTGGCTGACTCTGGCCTATTTGCTCACCACCGACCAGACGCCGGACTTGGCCTGGAGCGCCATCGCCCTGCTGGTGGGGGTGGGTTATTTGATTATGGCCCGGCTGCGCCTCGCCGAGGGGTCCAGGGACATGGCCGGGGTGTGGTTGTTGCTAGCCGCCCATTTGGCCTACAGCCTGGCGGCGGCCATGGGGCTCCAGGAGGCGAGCCTCACCCTGGCCTTGGCGGCGCAGCTGATCTCCTTGGCCTGGCTCATTCAGCGCCTGGACCTACCCGCCCTGGGCTGGCTCCTCAAAGGGGTGGTGACGGTGGTGGTGGTGCGCCTCACCCTCAACCCGGGGCTCGCCACCTATCCCGACACCCTCCACTGGTCCCTGTGGACCTACGGCGGCGCCACCCTGTGCTGCACCACGGCAAGCCAGCTCCTCAAGGGGCGTTATCTGCCCTTGGCCCGCTGGACCCAGGGGGCGGCCCTCCATCTGTTGGTGTTGACGGTGTGGTCTGAGACCCGCTACTGGCTCTACGACGGCCAGGTGTTCGCCCAGCGCTTTGCCGCCGTCGAGGCGGCCCTCAACGTCGCCTTTGGGGGCGCCTTGGCGTTGGTCTACCAGTGGCGGGCCAAGCTCAGCAGCGGTATGGCGACCCTCTACCAGCTGGCGTCGCGGATCGTCATGGTCTTGGCGCTGTTGAACTATCTCATCCTCCTGGGGGCCGTCTTGGCCAGTGATCCTTGGCTGGTGGAAGCCATCGATCCCGCGCCGGTTTGGAATCTGCTCTTGTTGGCCTTTGGGGTCCCCGTGGTCCTGGGGCTCCTCACCCAGCGCCTCTACCCCCCCTGGGCCAGGGGATCGGCCATGGTATTCACCGGCCTCGCCGCCTTTGTCTGGGTCTCCCTGGAGGTCCGGCATTTGTGGCAGGGCACCATCGATTTTGGCCTCCCCACCCCAAGCGGCGAGTTGTACAGTTACTCGGCGGTGTGGTTAGTGATGGCCATCATGGCCATCCTCGGCGGCACTTGGCGCTTTGGTCAGGGCTGTTATCGGGCCGGGATGGCATTGTTGGCCCTGGTCATCGCAAAGCTGTTTTTAGTCGACTTGTCCGATCTCCAGGGGCTGTTGCGGGTGGCGTCGTTTATGGGTTTGGGGCTGGGACTTCTGGGGGTGGCTTACCTCCACCAGCGGTTGCAGGCCCTCCGGGTTAAAGGGGCCTAACAGCGATCATGGGCCAAAGTGAACCTGCTCGTGGGCGATCTCATCGTTCTCCCTGGGGAAGGCTACTTTGATGTCGCCATCTGTGAACCTCATCGCCCCGGGGGGGAACCCATGGCGTGTCAAGAGCAGCTAGGCCCATCGCCGGGCTGTGCCTAGTGGTTTGTAGCGACCTCCTTCAGTGACTTCCTCGGGAAAACCCATGGAACTGCAAAGACACCATGCCATGAACGCCGATCATCCCGCCAACCGCCGCCAGCGCCCACGACCGTGGGGTAGGGCATTCCTGCTCCCCGCGCTCCTCGGCGTTTTGGGTTTTGGTCCCAGCCTCGGTTTGGGACAGACCTACTTCATCGCCAGCTTGGATGCCGCCCAAGAAGTGGATACCGGTTCCACCACCAGCGCCGTGGGTCAGGCGGTGCTGGAACTGGACGCCAGCGAGAGCCAACTGCGCTACACCATCCTCATCGACGGCCTCGATCTCGGCGGCCAGACCACCATCGTCGAGGACGACGTGGTCGCCGCCCACATTCACAATGCCCCTGTGGGGGAGAATGGCGGCGTCGTCTTTGGG
Source organism: Candidatus Competibacterales bacterium (assembly GCA_050330975.1). Classification (GTDB taxonomy): domain Bacteria; phylum Pseudomonadota; class Gammaproteobacteria; order Competibacterales; family Competibacteraceae; genus JBHJHK01. The sequence continues at coordinate 9,334 of JBHJHK010000174.1, forward strand.
CTCATCGGCCCCGACCAGGACCCCCAAGTCCAGCTCCTGCCCTTTTTCCCCGACCCGGCGGCCCCCATAGCCGGCGGAGTTCTGCGGGGCGACTGGAGCGATGACGACCCCGCCAACGCCACCTTGAGCGCCAGCCTCGAGGCCCTGAACAACGGCGAGTTGTACTTCAATATCCACTCGGCGGCCTTTCCCGGGGGCGCCATTCGCGGCCAGATCTTGCCCGTGGCCCAGGCCGCCTGCTTTGTCGATACTCCGACCGCCCTGGTGGAGCAGCAGTACCTGGATTTCCTCGACCGCGCCTCCGATGCCAACGGCCTGGTTTTTTGGAGCCAGACCAACGGCGATGGTACCCTCAACCTAGAGCAGTTGATCGCCGCCTTCCTCTTGTCCGAGGAACTCCAGAGCCAGGTGACCAACCCCGACCTCAACGAGGCCTTTGTCGAGCTGTTGTATCTGCGCATGCTGCGCCGCCCCGTGGAGCCGGCGGGTCTGGCCTTTTGGGCCGGGCGCTTGGACGAGGGGGCACCCCTGGAGGCGGTGATCCGCAGCTTTATCGACGCCAACGAATACCTGGCCCGATTAGGCGACCCCGTGGGAGTCTGTACCGCCACCTTGGCAACCCTGACCGCAGAGTCGGTGTTGAGCGGCGGCCAAGAGGTACCCCCCGTGACGAGTGGCGGAGCCGGGGTGGGCTCTGTGACCATCGACCCCGTGGGCCAGACTCTGGATGTGGTGGTGGACTATGCCGGCCTGGTGGATACACAGCAGATACATATCCACGTGGGGGCCGCCGGCAGCAACGGGGCAGTGATGTTTTTCCTGTGCTCCAACCTGGGCAACGGCCCCCCGGGGACCCCCGCTTGCCCGGTGACTGGGGGCCAGGTCACCGCCACCCTCACCCCCGCGGATCTTATCGTTTCCGACACAGTGGCCAATTTTTCCGCCGCCGTCACAGCCCTCCAAGGGGGGCAGGCCTACTTCAACATCCACACCAGCGCCAACCCCGCGGGCGAGTTGCGGGGCCAGATCGGGGCGGTGGCCTTGGAGTCCCGCCTCCAGGGGGAAAACGAAGTCCCCCCCATCGGCGTCGAATCCAACGGCCGCGGCGCGCTGCGCTTTGACCCGGCCCAGAGCCAGCTGTTCTACGAAGTGCGCTACAGCGATATCCAAGGGGTCACCCAGGCCCACATCCACCTGGGGGCCCGTGATGAAAACGGCCCAGTGGCGGTGTTTTTGTGCAGCAACCTGGGCAACGGCCCCGGGGATACCCCGCCGTGCCCCGAGGACGGGGGGTTGTTGCGGGGGGCTTTGACCGCCGAGGATCTGGTGCTGGAGGGGCTGAGCTTTGACGAGTTCGTCTTGGCGGTCCTAGAGGGCTTGACCTACCTCAACATCCACACCACCGCTAACCCCTCAGGGGAGATCCGCGGTCAGCTCACCCCTGTGGCCACCGACGAGGTCGTGGTACCCGCCCCGGCGGAAGGGGCTGAGCCAGGGCCGTTGGAGAATCCCGTCGACGAGCCCTATGGCTACTACGGCCGCAACGCCAGCCCCGCCGGCGATCAAACGGCCTTTATCGATCTCCTCAAGCTCGCTGGGGTCGAGGTGGATGGCGCTACCCAAGCCAAGCTTGGGCTCTATTGCGGACCCTAGAGCTGAGATAGATCACAGGCAATGGGGAGATAACCCTGCGAAGACTTTTGCCGGGGGGCTATCCTCGCTTTCTCCCTTGGGGGAGATCTACAACCCTCAACCGCCCTCATCCCCCCGGGTCGACGCCTGGGGGCGTTTTTTACCGGCCGAGGGAAGGTCCAACAGCGGCGAATAGTGCGCGGCCAACGGCGATGTGGGGTCGTGGAGTTGGCGCCATCGTCGCCCGGGGCGGCACCGCGGCAACGTTGTGCCCAGGTAGATGACTAGTTGAGCCTGCCCATCACCACCGGCTCTACCCAGCAAGAGGGCTTTCAATTGGTCTGTCCCGCTCGTGTAGTATTGCTGTGGTCTTTGGGGCGCGATTGAAATTCGGATTGCCAATCTGTTTTGTTGCTGGGTCGAGGAATTGGACCGTGGAAACCATCACTCTTTACAGGCCAACGGGGCCCCATGAATTGGCGCTGGTCCGCGAGAGCGGATACAAACGCTGGCCTCCAAGATTGCCTGGGCAACCGGTTTTTTATCCGGTAACCAACGAAGCTTACGCCAAAGAGATTGCCATGCGCTGGAATATCAAGGACAGTGGCGTCGGTTACGTTACCAAGTTTGAAGTCTGCAAAGATTTCATGTCCCGCTATGAAATCCAACAAGTCGGAGCATCGCATCACACTGAGTGGTGGGTACCAGCACAAGATCTAGAGAAGCTCAATGATTACATCGTCGGTATCATCGAGGTCATCGGTGAGTATCGCCATGGAGGCTAAAAGATGCTCGCTTCTAAGCATCGATTATAAGTGGAGCGCAAATGCCAAAACGATCCCGGTATTGATCCACCAAAATCAAGGGGGTGCCGGGATCATTTGGGTTTTGTCCTCAGCCGATCTAAAAATCACAATCCAGGCGCCCCTGGGGGGGATCGGCTTGGGCGGCGAGGATATCGGTCCAAAAATTGCTGCGGGGATTGGTCCCCATGGCGTGCTCTATGGCATCGGGCATCTAGTCGCAGTCGCTGTCGTCGTGGCAACCACTCCCCTGATCAATACCCGCGACGATGCCCGCGGCGATAAGGGTGTAGTCGCCGCTGGTGAGTGCACTAAACCAAGCCATCCTAATGAAGGCCGGGAGGGTTGTATAGCGAGCATTTGGCTGTAAAGATGGGTGTAGATTTGCCCAGAAAGGATTGACTTACCAATAAAAGCCCCAACGCACTGCCCATTAAGATTCCAAGATACCCTTCTGGCCTGTTTTGCCGCGGGTCTGTGATAACCTCGATACAGTGGAGGCCATCCATCGCCGACGATCTGGCCACTGCCATTCCCATGCCGCCTTCCCCTGCCGAGAGAGTGTCCTGTGACCCACTCACCCATCGACTACAGCGCAGCGTCCCACGAGGTACAGGCCGTCTACGATGACATCAAGGCCACCCGGGGCGTCGATGACGTCAATTTATTCTGGAAGTACCTGGCCCACCACCCCGAGTTACTCCGCCACACCTTTGAACGCCTCAAGGGGGTCATGGCCCCTGGGGCCCTCGATTCCCCCACCAAGGAGATGCTCTACCTGGCGGTGAGCATTGCCCACGGCTGTGATTACTGCATCGCCAGCCACACGGCAGCGGCCCGGCAAAAGGGCATGAGCGCCGCCATGGAGGGCGAACTGCTGGCCGTGGTGGCCATGGCTAGCCAGACCAATCGCTTGGCCACGGCGCTGCGGGTGCCCGTGGACCCCGGGTTACAGCCATGAAGGGGGTGCTGTTGGTCACCGGCGGCGGCCGGGGTATCGGTGCCGCCACGGCTTTGTTGGCGGCCCGCCAGGGTTACGCCGTCGCCGTCAACTACCGGGTCCACAGCGCCGCCGCCCAGCGGGTGGTGACCGCCATCGGCGACGGGGGTGGCCAGGCCATCGCGGTGGCGGGGGATGTGGCCGTGGAGGCCGATGTGGAGGCGATGTTCAAAGCCGTGGATCAACAATGGGGCCCCTTGACGGCGCTGGTGAACAACGCCGGTATCCTGACCCCCATGGCGCGGGTGGAGGCCATGGACGCCTTGCGCCTCAACCGCATCTTCGCCATCAATATCACCGGCAGTTTCCTCTGCGCCCGGGAGGCGGTGCGGCGGATGTCCACCCGCCACGGCGGCGGGGGCGGGGCCATCGTCAATGTGTCGTCGGCGGCGGCTCGTTTGGGTTCCCCGGGGGAATTCGTCGATTACGCCGCCTCCAAAGGGGCCATGGATACCTTTACCGTTGGCCTTGCCAAGGAGGTGGCCGCCGAGGGCATTCGGGTCAACGCCGTGCGCCCCGGGCTCATCGCCACGGATATCCACCATTCCAGCGGCGACCCCCAGCGGGCCGACCGGCTGGCTCCCCAGGTGCCCATGGGCCGGGTCGGCAGCGCCGAAGAAGTGGCCCAAACCATCCTTTGGTTGCTCTCCGACCAGGCGTCTTATCTCACGGGAACCTTGGTCGACATATCGGGGGGGCGTTGAGCCATGGCTCTACCACACCAGCTCTGGGAAGGCCACCTAGCCCCCATGGCCCTCAGCCTGGTTTTGCTGGGGAGTGAGGCCACAGCCAGCCTCGAAGGCCGCAGTGGCTTTTCCGGCAACCCAGCCATCAACGGCGGGGCGGTGTGCAGCGCCTGCCACCAGCCCGATCCCCAGGGGCCCACCGCCCTGGTGACCATCGCCGGGCCCGAGGAGGTGGACGCCGGCAGTACCCATTTTTATACCATCACCATTGCCGGGGGGCGGGGAGGGAGCGCCGGGTTGGCCGTCTCCACGGCTAGAGCCGACGCGGGCACCCCGGGAGTGGGGGTGTTGGCGCCCCTCGACGACGACCTGCGGCTCTTTGGGGGGGAATTGGTCCACATCGCCCCCGTGGCTTTTGCCAACGGCCGGGTGACCTTTGGCTTCACCTGGACGGCGCCGCCCTTCAGCGGCCCCGTGGCGCTCTTTGTCGCCGCCAACGCCAGCGATGGCAACCTCGATCTCCTGGGGGATGCCATCGCCACCACCACTTTGCCGGTGACGGTGGTCAATGGTACCCCGCCGCCGCCGCCCCCAGCCCCCCCTCCGGCGCCGGCCATCAGCGCCGTGCCCCACAGCGAGGGTTTTGCCGCCCCGGTGGCCATCGCCCACGCCGGCGACGAGCGACTGTTTGTCGTCGAGCAGGAGGGACGGATCCAGGTCCTCGCCGCCGATGGCACCCCTTTGGCCGAGCCATTCCTCGACATCGCCGAGGGGGTGGTCTCGGGGGGGGAACTGGGTTTACTGGGGCTGGCCTTCCACCCCGATTTCGCCGCCAACGGCCGGCTGTTCGTCTACTACACCACCGATGAGGGCGGCCGGCGCTCCCGGGTCTCGGAATTTGCCGTATCGGCCGACCCCAACCGGGTCGACCCCGCCTCGGAGCGGGTATTGCTGACCTTTGCCCAGCCCTTTAGCAACCACAACGCCGGAGATATCCATTTTGGCTTGGACGGTTATCTCTACATCGCCTCGGGGGATGGCGGCGCCCCTGACCCGGCCCAAGACCCCGGGAGTCTATTGGGCAAGATCCTGCGCCTCGACGTCGACGGGCTCCCCGCTGCCCTAGACGGCCCCGATTGCCACCAGGGGGCCGGCCCCGCCGGCTACCGCATCCCCGGTGACAACCTCTACCGCGACGGCGTCGGCGGGGCGGGGTGCGACGAAATCTTCGCCATGGGGGTGCGCAACCCCTGGCGGATGGCCTTTGATCGCCTCACGGGGGAGCTGTGGATCGCCGATGTGGGGGAAAACCGCTTCGAGGAAATCAACCGCCTGCCGGGGGGCGGCGGCGCCGGCCTCAACCTGGGCTGGCCCTGTCGAGAGGGGTTTGCCCTGTTTGACGCGGCAGAATGTGACGCCATCGCCCCCGCAGCGGAGCTCGATGCCATCCTCTACGCCCCCCGGGTGGCCTTGGGTCGCGAAGAGGGCAACTGCTCCATCACCGGGGGTCGGGTCTACCGCGGTGTGCGCTACCCCGACCTCCAGGGGCGCTATTTCTTCAGCGATTTTTGCAACAGCGCCATTCGCACCCTCAGCGAAGGGCCCCAGGGCCCGGTGATCGATCAGCTGCTGCCCGCCGGTGTGGTGCCGTTGCCGGCCACCTTTGGCGAGGACAGTGTGGGGGAGTTGTACGTCTCAAGCCTTGAGACCGGCACCATTTACCGTCTGGAGAGCCCGGTTGACTTGGGTGTGGACAGCGATGGCGATGGCATCCCCGACGCCATTGAACCCCTCGTTGGCACCGACCCTGGGGTGCGGGACAACGACGTGTTCACCGATTCCCTGCTCTACGTCCGCCAGCTGTATCGGGATATCTTGGGGAGGGAAGGGGATGCCCCTGGCATCGACCACTGGACCAACCAAATCGCCTCAGGTCTCCAGACCCGGGCCGATATGGGGCTGACCTTTGTGGTCAGCGGGGAGTTCTTGGCCGGCGTCAGCGAGCGCTTTCCAGGGCTTGACCTCCAGGAGGTACAAGTCCAGGCCCTCTACGAGGGCATGCTCCAGCGCCTCCCCGATCCTCCGGGATTCGCCTACTGGGTGGGGCGATTTCGCGACGGCGCCCCGGTGCAAGACCTAGTCCAGGCCTTTTTGGACGCCGAAGAGTATCGGCGGCGCTTTTTGCCCTGAGCCATCGACCCCCTCAGGCCAGAGAATCGCGAATCAACGGCGCCGTGGAGCAGTGGATCCCACCACCCCCCAAGTACATGTTCTCGTAGGGGGTTTGGAGGACCGTCACCCCCAGGCGATCCAGGGCCTCCAGGGTGCGGGGTGAAATACCCGCCGCGGCGATGACCCGTCCCGGCGCCACCGCCAGGCAGTTCACCGTGGACACCGGGTCGGCGGGGTTGACCTCCACGGTGCGGATGCCGAGTGCTTGGAGTTTTTGCAAAAACCAAAACGGCAGCTGGCAGGGGTTGATGAGGGCTGTGTCCACATCCACCATCACCAACGCCCCGTCGATGTGGAGCCGATAGCCGGTGAGGTCCACCCGCAACAATTCAGCCCCCTGGGCCCGCAGCACCTCCTCCACCTGGCGAGTCCCCTCTTCGTTGACCCGGTTGGAGCGTCCCACGGCGGCGAGCCCCGGCTTGAGCCAGACAAAACTGCCCCCTTCTATGATGCCGCTGCCGTGGATGGTACGCAAAATGGGCATGCCAAGGCGTGCCAAGGTGGTGGTGACCGGGGCCTCCTCCCCCCGGCGAATCCGCGGCCCCAAGCGGGTGACGATGGCCCCCCCCTTGACGGCGATGACACTGTCCCGGGTGTAGCAGGATTTCATCCGCCCAGGTGCCACCCGGTCCAAGGTCACCACCTCCACCCCCTCGCTGTGCAGGAGCTCCACTAGGGCGTCGTGTTCCCGCTGCATGGTGGTCAAGGGGGGAATGGTATCGCCCCGCCAATACCAGCCGCTCTCTGGGTCGCCAAAGGAGTTGATGTGCTCCAGGCGCTTTTGGGGGTCGACGATATGGAGTTCCTCCCCGGGGCGGTGCATCAACACCCGCCGCAGCCGTCCCACGTCGTTGTCGCATCCCCAACAATCCCCCCACACCGACCGTTGCTGCTCGGGGGATTCAAAGCTGGGCTCCGGGTGGGAGCCAAACAGCTTCATGGTCATGTTGTAGCGATACTCGGCTTCGCTGATGGCGCCCATGGGGGTGACTCCTCGTGTCGGCGGGGAAAAGTTAAACGGGGTTGGGGGGGTGGGCAAGGTCCACTCCTCCCCCCGGGGGGTGGTGACGTACTCCGGCCAGGGGTAGTGGATGGGGGCCGGGTAGTGGGCCCCCAAAAGTGGCGCCAGCCAGCCCTCGCCCCTGATGCCCCCCCCAGTGCGGCTGTCAAACTCACGCTTGGCGTGGGCCAACACCTCGGGGCGGGTGAGGAGATCCACCACGGTGGTGGCCGCCACTTGGCTCGCCTTGAGGATCATGGGGTCCATGGCCGCCGCCAGGCCCCCCAGGGCACAGTGGACCCACTGGGGGTAGCGGTGGCCGGGGACCGGGGGCTTGAGGGCCGGGCGGCCGACGAAAAACCGCACCGTCGGCGCGTGCCAGGTGTAGTCAGTGTAGTCGTCGGAGGTGTAGTTTTGTTGCCAGGGTGGTAGGGCCTGACGCAGCAAAGCTTCCCCCTCCCAGGGGGTGATCAGTTGTTCGATCTGGTGGATAAACGGCTCGGCCATGGGGGCAAGCCCCAAGTTTTCTTGGATCTGGCGGCCAAAGGCCTTGGCGTCCTCACCCCAGCGAGGCGGACCCAGGGCTTGGAAATTGGCGTGGGTCACGGCGGCCATGGCGTGGTTGGCGAGCCCCGGCCGGGTCTTGGTGACCCACTCGCCTTTGACACGACAGTGGGTGATCCCCGCCACATGGCGGGCGTTGTTCTCCAAGACGGCATCGATGCCCTCGGCCATGGCCACCGTGGGGCAGCGCCAGGCGTACTGGAGCTGGCCAATGGGGGGGGGGAGGTTGTCGGCGGTGGCCTGGCCCGCCCCCAAGATGGCCTCGTTGAGGGTCCAGCTGCCGGTGTGGGGCAGCATGGCCTCCTTGGTGTACTTGGTGGTGGTGTACATCAAACACACCGCGTCCAAGGCCGCCGGGGCCCGGGCGGTGGCGTGGGTGTTGTAGACCCCCTCCCGAGCCCCCGCCGTCGCCCAGGTCTCGGGGCTTGTGCACTCAAAGGTGAACACCTTGGACCAGTAGCAACCGCAGTGGGTGTCCCACAACGCCGTGTTGGCCAGGGCGGGCAACGACATGGGGTGGAAACTCAACGCCGCATCCAAGCCGTCGTAGTAGCCATGGCTGGCGTGGATGGGCTTGGAGCCGCACATTTTCTCCGCCGGCTCGCCGAAGAACACCAAGGTGCCGGGCAATTGGTGCTGATCCATGGCCGCTTTGGCCGCCAACAGCCCCCCCAACGCCCCCACCCCCAAGGCCGAGTGGGGGTCGGTGTGACCGGCGGCATAGGGGTGGACCCCCGCTCGGGGTTTTTTATAGGGCACCGGCTGTTGGGAATTGCCGGGGACGGCGTCGTACTCGGCGTAGGCCGCCACCACGGGGGAGCCTTTGCCGTAGCGGGCGCAAAAGGCCGTGGGCATCCCCGCACTCCCAGCTTCCACCTCAAAACCCAACCGCCGCAGTTCCGCCACGTACCACGCCGCCGAGCGGTACTCCCGCCAGGAGGGCTCGGCAAACCCCCATAGCGTGGCGTTGGCGGCGGATAAATAATCGGCGTTGGCGGCAATCCAAGCGAGGCTGGTGTCTTTGGCGGTGCGGGTCGCCGGGGGCTCGGCTTGGATAAGGGCGGCGAGGTCGGGTTCGACGGGGGAAGTCGGGGGTGTGTCTTGGGCCACGGGGTACCTCGGGGAGTCTCTAAGACCGGGCGCGGGCCCGGCGTTGGCGCAACAGAAGATCCAGCAACAACACCACCAAGGTGGCGACGATGAGCAGGGTGGCCACACTGGCGATGGTGGGATCCAGGTTATCCTGGATGCCGTTCCAGATCCGCTTGGGGAGGGTATAGATCTGGCGACTGGTGATAAACAGCACCATGACGATCTCGTCAAAGGAGATGGTGAAGGCAAAAATGGCCCCGGAGAGGATCCCCGGCATAATATTGGGGATCACCACTAAACCCAGGGTCTGAAATAAATTGGCCCCCAGGTTGCGGGCCGCCTGTTCCAACCGCACATCGAAGTGGGCCAGGGCGGCGGAAACGGTGATCACCACATAGGGAATACCCGTAAGGGTGTGGGCAAGGATCACCCCGATATAGGTATCGACGATCCCCAAATCGATCCAAAACCGGTAGAAGGCCAGGGCCTGGACGATGGTGGGGACAATGATGGGCACCAGCATAAAGGTACGCACCGCCTCGGCCCGTTGACTGGCCAACCGCCAACAGCCCACGGCGCATAAAGTGCCCACCACCACGGCGCAGGCCGTGGCGGCGGTGGCGATGACAAAGCTTTGGAAGGTGGCCGACAGCCACTGGGGGTCGGTAAAAAAATTCCCGTAGTGCTGCCAAGACCAGGACTCCTTGGGCATGGACAGGTAGTACTGGTCGGTGAAGGACACCGGCACCACGATAAACAGCGGCAGCAGCAAAAACCCCAATACCGTCCAGGCCAGGCCCAGTACCAGGTAAAAGCCAAACCCCCGCCGGCCTTCCATCAGCGGGCGCCAAACACGGTCTTGAGGTCGGCAAACCGGCCCATGACCAACAACAACAGCAACACCACAATCAGCAAACTCGAGGCCAACGCCGTGGCCTGGCCCCAGCGCAAGGTCTCTTCAAAGCTCACCCGGATGTATTCTGCCACCATCACCACCTTGCCTCCCCCCAAGATCGCCGGGGTGATGAAAAACCCCAAGGAAAACACCAACACCAACACCGTGGCGGCGATGAGGCCCGGCTGGCTCAAGGGTAAAAACACTTGTAAAAAGGCCTGCCAGGGTTTGGCCCCCAGGCCCCGGGCGGCGGCGATCAGCCGCTTGTCGATGCCGCTCATGTTGGCGTAGAGGGGCAAGATGGCCAACGGCAGCATGAAGTGCACCATGCCGATGTCCACGCCGATTTCGTTGCGGGCCAACGATGTGGGGTACTGAAAGATCCCGATGGCTTGTAACACCGCGCTCACCGGCCCTTGGCTCCGCAGCAGCATCACCCAGGCGAAGGCCCGCACCAGCACCGACAGCCAAAAGGTCAGCAGGACACAGAACATCATGGCGGTGAAGGGGTGGCGTCCCACGTGGACCATGGCGTAGGCCACGATGTAGCCCAACGCCACGGTGATGACCGTGGTGAGGCCGCAGATCCACACGGTGGTCTCCGTCACCCGCCCCACCACTCGGCTGGTGGCCAAGTTGTAGTAGTTCCCCAGCCCGAAGTTGGGTTCGCTGACGCTGAGCCACAGGACCTGGAGGAGGGGATAGAGGTAAAACACCGCCATGAGGGCCACCGCCGGCAACACCAGCAGCCAGTAGCCCTGGCGGGGGGAGAGCCCTAGCACGGGCAACGGGGCCTGGTCGAAGGGATGGGCTGAGCCCTAGGAGGTGATGGCGTCGAGCCACAACTCCCGGGAGTACTCGTCGTTGGTGAGGCCGGACTTGGGACTCGGGGAATTGTACCAGTCGCCGTTGAAGGGCACCTGGAGGGCCACGTGCTCCGGCTGGCCCGGGTCAAAGGCCCTGAGCTCCTCGGGGACCAAGGCCGCCGCCGCCGGGTTGGCCGGGCCGTTGCCCATGGCCTTGAACAGGCTGATTTGCCGTTCGGGGACCTGGGTGGAGGCGATAAAGCGCATGGCCCACTCTTTACCTGCCGGGTTGCCCACGGGGACATTCCACATCCCCGGAGCCAGGACGGCGTCCTTCCACAGCCATTCCACCGCGCCGTCCATCTCCTGGCGCAGCAAGTTGGCCCGGGTGTGCCAAATGTTCCCCATGACCACCTCCCCGGTGCGGAATAGCTGCTGGCTCTGGGAGCCGGAACCCCAGAAGATGACCGAATCCTTGATCTCCTTGATCTTGGCCATGGCCAGGTCCAAGTCGATGGGGTAGACCGCGTCAGGGGTGCGTCCGGCGGCCAGCATACAGGCCTCCAACATGCCGTTGGGCTGTTTGCGCATGGTGCGCATGCCGGGGAAGGCCTCGAGATCCCAGAAGTCCTGCCAGCCCGTGGGGGCCCGGGGCACCCGCTCTTTGTTGTAGGCCAAGGCAAAGCTAAACAGGTAGTTGACGCAGCCGTGGCTGTAGGCAAAGGGCTCTAGCAGTTTGGATGGGTCGACGATGTCGTAATCGATCTCTTCCAGGAGCCCCTGGCCCCCCAGCACCAAGGTGGTGCCGGCGCCGGTGTCACACACATCCCAAGTCACCGCCCCTGCTTGCACCATGGCTCTGATCTTGCTTGCCAAAGGGCCCGTGCCGTCGATGACCACTTCCACGCCGGTTTCATCCTTAAAGGGTTGGCCCCAGGCTGTCTGGTAGGCGTCGATGGCCGGGCCCCCCCAGTTGACGCAGACGATTTCCTGGGGCTTATCGGCGGCCCTGGCACTGGAGGTCAAGGCCCCAGGGATCAGCCCCAAGGCCCCCAGGGCCAAGAGGAAATCCCGGCGGCTAATCTGGCCGCGAGCCAAGCGGGTGGCGGCGATCTCGGCGCAATCCCGGGCGAAGTCATTGTGATCGTCGAGGGGCGTGGTCATGGTGGCGGCTCTCCTGGGGGCGGGCACTATACTTAAATCAGGCAGCGATTACAAAACACGTAGCACAAAATGAGCCCATTTGCCGAGTTGGTGTTGGAAAACGGTACTCTCTACACCCTGGAGGCCCAAGGGCGCCGGGCCACGGCCTTGGCGGTGAAGGGCAACCGCATCGCCGCTGTGGGGGATGCCGACGCCGTGGCCCCCTGGATCGGCCCCGATACGGTGCGCCTGGACCTGGCCGGGCGCAGCGCCATCCCCGGCATCGTCGATTCCCACTGCCACCCCGATGCCTATGCCGTCCGCAGACTCAAGTGGCTCGATTTGAGCCCCGAGCACATTCTCGACCGAGATGGCCTATTGGCGGCCCTCAAATCCCGCGGCCAGGCCTTGCCGGCGGACCACTGGCTGGTGGGGTATCGCTTCGACGACACCAAAAGCGGCGGCTACCCCACCATGGAGGAGCTCGATGCCGTGGCAGACGGTCGGCCCTTGTTTGTCCTGCGCACCGACGGCCACCTGGGGCTGGCCAACCGCGCCGCCTTTGGCGCCTGTGGCATCGCCCCCGATGCCCCAGATCCCCCCTTTGGCCGCTACGACCGCTGCCCCCAGACGGGGGCGTTGACCGGGGTGGTACGGGAGACCGCCACCCACCAGTTCTTGCGCCAACTCCACCGGGGTGACACCCCCGAGGAGGTCGCCGCGGGCCTCGAGGCGGTGTTGGGGGAATTCTTGAGCTACGGCATCACCACGGTGTACAACTCCCTGACGCCACGGGTGGCCATAGACGCCTACCAGCGCCTGCGGGAGGCAGGGCGCTTACCCCTGCGGGTGGGGATCATCGCCAGCGGCCGGGAGGAGGGGCTCATCGAGGCCTTGATCCAGGCGGGTATTCGCTCGGGGTTTGGCGATGACTGGCTGCGGCTCATCGGGGTGGAGTGGTGTCCCGACTGCTCCACCAGTGGGCGCACGGCGGCCTATTATGCCCCCTATCGGGGGACGCCGGTGCCCGGGGAGCCGGTGCTCAACACGGGGATGCTCCTCTACCGGGCCGACGATCTCAAGGGCCGGGCGGTGGCTGCCCATTGTGCGGGCCTGCAGGTGATGATCGAGGGGGTGGGGGATCGGGGGATCGACTTTGCCCTCGATGCCATCGAGGCCTGTCTCGCGGCCTGCCCCCGGCCGGATCATCGGATGCGGGTGGAGCACTGTTGCCACGTGACCCCTGCCATCCTCGCCCGCCTCAAGGCGTTGGAGGTCATCGACTCCTCGGCGACGGGCTTTATGTACGACTTGGGGGACGCCTATGTAGCCCACCGAGGTATGGATGCCATGGCTTACATGTGGCCCCACCGAACCTTGATCGACGCCGGTGTCCCGGCGCCGGGGCATTCCGACGCCATGGTGTGCCGCATCAATCCCTTTACCGCCCTGTGGGCCATGGTCAACCGCAAGAGCGACAGCGGCCAGTCCCTAGACCCCCGCCAGGCTGTGACCTTGGAAGAGGCCCTGGAGGCCTATACCTGGCTCGGGGCCCATTCGGGTCGAGAAGAGCACCTCAAGGGCGGCCTGGCGGTGGGCAAGCTGGCGGATATCGCCGTGTTGGATCGGGATTTGACCACCCTTGACGACGACGAGATCTTGGATTTGCGGGTCGACTTGACCTTGGTGGATGGCCAGGTGCGCTACCAGCGCCATGATCTGTGACGGAGGCGAGCGCCATGAGGGCAGCAGCAGACACGGCCCAAGCCCCCCGGGGCGATTTGGTCCTTCGGGGCTTGAGCAAACACTACGGCGAGATCAAAGCGGTGGACGACGTGTCCTTGACCGTGGAGCCCGGCACCTTTTTGACCCTGCTGGGGCCGTCGGGCTCGGGCAAGACCACGGTGCTCATGGCCATCGCCGGCTTTGTGGAGCCAACGGCCGGGGAGATCGAAAGCGGTGGGGTAGCCATCACCCGGCTGCCCCCGGAGGGACGCAACTTCGGCATGGTGTTCCAGGGTTATGCTTTGTTTCCCCACCTGAGCGTGGCCGACAACGTCCGCTTTCCCCTGCGGGTGCGGGGGTTTCCCCGCGGGGATCACCTCCGCCGGGTGGCGGAGGCCTTGAGCTTGGTGCAGATGGAGGCCTTGGCCAAGCGCCTACCCCGCCAGTTATCCGGTGGCCAGCAGCAGCGGGTGGCGTTGGCTCGGGCCTTGGTGTTTGAGCCCGAGGTACTGTTGTTGGACGAGCCTTTGTCGGCCTTGGACAAAAAGCTCCGGGCCGAACTTCAGTGGGAGCTCAAGTCCCTCCACCAACGGTTGGGGACCACCTTTGTCTACGTCACCCACGACCAGGAAGAGGCGTTATCCATGTCGGATCGGATCGTCATCCTCCGGGATGGCCGCATCGTCCAACAGGGGACCCCTGGGGAGCTCTACGAGGGGCCCGCCACCCGGTTTGTGGCGGACTTCCTGGGCAAGAGCAACTTTATCCGCGGGCGGGTCGAGGGCACCGACCAGGGCCTTTGTCGCTACCGGGTGGGGGAGCGGTGCTTTGTCCAAGGGGTATCCGCCCCACCGCCCCCCGGGGCCGAACTGCTGGTGGCCCTGCGCCCGGAGAAGATTGCCCTGGCGGCGGGGGTGGGGATGGGGGAAGGCGCCAACGCCGTGGCCGGTACCGTCACGGCGTTGAACTACTACGGCAGCAATTTTCACCTGCGCATCGCCACTGAGGCCCTGGGGGAACTCACCGCCGTCACCCCGGCCTGGCAGTGCGCCATCAACCCCGAGGTGGGGGCGGCTGTGACGGCTTTTTGGTCGGCGGACGCCTCGGTGGTGGTGGTGGACGACGCTTGACAGGGCTGGGGCGGCCGGCCCTTATGGATCGAAACCCCATTTTGGGTACCGATTTCCCGCCCCTGGCCACCGCGAGACTCCGCCATGACCCAGCCCATCAATCTCTACAGCGATACCCAGACCCAACCCACGGCGGCCATGCGCCGGGCCATGGCCGAAGCCTCCGTGGGGGACGAACAAAGTGGGTCCGACCCCACGGTCAACCGTCTGTGTCATCGGATAGCGGAGTTGCTCGGCAAGGAGGCGGCGGTGTTTTTGCCTTCGGGCACCATGTGCAACGAAATCGCCCTGGCGGTCCACTGTCGCCCCGGGGACGAAGTCCTCACCGACCACACCGCCCACATCATCCACTTTGAAGGGGGCGGACCCGCCGCCTTGGCCGGCGCCACCGTCCAGCCCCTGATGGGGCAGCGAGGGGTGTTTAGCGCCGAGCAACTGGCCAAGGCCATCCGCCCGGTGAGCCGCTACGCCCCCCGCACCAAACTGGTGAGCGTCGAGCAGACCGCCAACTTAGGGGGCGGCACCGTGTGGCCCCTGGAGACCCTCCAAGCCATCAAAACCACAGCCCGGGACCACAGCCTGGCCGTGCACATGGTCGGCGCGCGGTTGTTCAACGCCACCGTGGCCGCTCGCGTGGAGCCCGCCGCCTTTGCCGCCTGCGCCGACAGTGTGTGGGTCGACCTCACCAAGGGGTTGGGTTGCCCCTTTGGCGCCGTGTTGGCCGGCAGCGGGGAGTTTATCGACCAGGTGTGGTGGTGGAAACAGCGCCTGGGGGGCGCCATGCGCCAGGCGGGCATCATGGCCGCCGCCGGGCTCTACGCCCTGGATCATCACATCGAACGCTTGGCGGACGACCATCAAAACGCCCGGCGTTTGGCGGCGGGGTTGGTGGCGCTGCCCCACCTGCGGATGGAGTTGGACGCCGTGGCGACGAATATGGTGTTTTTCGAGGTGACGGGGGGCCCCATGGACGCCCACGCCCTGAGTGCCGCCCTGGAAGGGGAGGGGGTGCTCATCGGCGCCATGGATAAAACCCGGCTGCGGGCGGTGACCCACCTGGATATCCGCGAGGCCGACGTCGATGCCGCCGCCGCCGCCGTGGCCCGCCTTGGGGAGCGGCGTGCTTGACGGGTATCATAGACGACCGACGTCGTCCTCAACTTCAAGGGCCAGCCATGGGCAAAACCTGGAATGTCTACCTCGCCGGTGAAATCCACACCGACTGGCGCGAGCGCATCAAAGCCGCCGCTGAGGCCGCGGCGTTACCCGCGGTCTTCACCGCCCCCGTCACCGACCACCCGGCCTCCGACGCCTGTGGGGCCCGGATCTTGGGGGACGAAGGGGATCCCTTTTGGTACGACCACAAGGGCGGCAAACTCAACGCCATCCGCACCCGGACCCTCATCCACGACGCCGATGTGGTGGTGGTGCGGTTTGGAGAGCAGTACAAGCAGTGGAACGCCGCCTTTGACGCCGGCTATGCCGCCGCCCTGGGCAAGCCCTTGGTGATTGTCCACCCCAAAGCCCACCGCCACGCCCTCAAAGAAGTCGACGCCGCCGCATGGGCGGTGGCCGAGCATCCCGAGCAGGTGGCCCAGATCCTCGACTACGTCATCAACGGGCGTTTGCCCGGGGGGTGAAACCGAAGGGTCGTTGAGGCGTCACCCGCCACCAGGGCAGCGGGTGGACAAGGGAAGCAAGACAACGCCGCCACCGGCGGCGCTGGGGATGTCTTAGACCCGAGTGATCTCAAGGGCCTGAACTTGGGAGGTTGCCAGGGCGATGGCAACACCGATAGGGGCGTATTTGAACAGCATGTCATGATTCCTTGTGAGTCGCTTGCCCGTACAATGGCGTCTTGGCACTTGTAAAGTGTTTTGGTGGACGCAGCTATTGATAAGCAAAACCCGCTCCAAGATAAATTTTTGATATTTTTCAATAACTTATTTTCGATGTCCGAGCCTTTGATGAAGTGATTGTAAAATTTCTTGACACATTTGGCGAGCTCTCTCGTCCCGTTGTTGATCAAGTCATTGTTTTCTATGGATTAAGTTAAAGTAGACTGTGTAAAAAAAACTGACTGCGGCAAGTGTGTCGTCGATTCCACGGTGGGTCTGATTGCGATAGCTTTTGCGCCGGTCTTATTCAACAACCCTCTAACGCCGAGCCGGTCGGGGTCGCCGCCTGGCAACGCGCCCTACCAAACGCCCATCCATAGCCAACAGTCCCGCGGCGATAAGCCCCATGCCCACGAGGTGGCGGGGCAACAGCACCTCCCCCAATATCCCCACCCCGAGGCCCGTGGCGCTCACGGGGATGAGGAGGGTGACCAACAGCAAGTTGGTAGCGCCAGCGGTGGCCAACAGTCGAAAGTACAACAGGTAAGCCAGGGCCGTCGACAGGCTCGCCACCCCCACCAGGGTCCCCCAGACCTCGAGACCCGGCCAGGACAAGGTCCACGGCCGATCGACGATCACCACCAACGGCAACAACCACACACTCGACGCCGTCACCTGGCCCGTGGCCGTGGCCAAGGGGGAGATCCCTAAGGTCTTGAAGCGCCGGCCGTACAACCCCGCCAGGGCGTAGGACAAAGCGGACGCCAAACAGGCGAGCTGGGCCCAACTCCCCACCGATAGCGACCCCAAGGCTTCCCCGCCCACCATGACAGAGACCCCCGCAACGCCCATCAACACCCCCAAAAACCTCCCCGGGGTGAGTTTCTCATCCCCGGTCAACACATGGGCCAGGATGACCGAAAACAGCGGCGTGGTGGCGTTGAGAATCGCCGCCACCCCGGTGGACCCTTCACCCCGTTTCTTGCGCCAAGGCCCTCTGGGGACTTAGGGAAGCCGCCGACAGTCCCCCGGCCACCGCCTCGAGGTCGGCGTAGCGCTCTAGGGCGGCGACGGCGTCGAAAACCTTCAACTGGGTGAGGTACTGGCCCCCGGGGCTGTAGAGGCCACACACGATCACCCGCACCTCGGCGGCGGCGGCCCCCTGGAGGACCTCTTCGATGGCCATGGCGGCGCTGACGTCAAAGCGGTGGACTTCGGCGAAGTCGAGGATCAACACCTCGGGAAATTCCAGCTTGGAAAAGCGCTGTACCAGCTCCTTGGCCGAGGCAAAACTAAACGGGCCGTGGAAGCGCAGCAAGGCGATATCCCCCTCGCTGCCTTCGATATGCCGCGCCAAGGGCGAGGGAATATCCAAAGGCATGTCTTCGCGGCGCTGGTTGCGCACCAACTGCAGCCGATCCAACTCGTGTTCCAGCATGTAGCGAGAATGCAACAGCGACACCATAATGATGCCCACGGCCACGGCGGTGATCAAATCCACAAAAATGGTCATAAAGACCACCGTCAGCGTGACCCCCGCCTCGGGGCCCGGTACCCGCACCAGGCGTCGCAGGTAATTCCAGTCGATGATATCCAAGCCCAGTTTGAGCAAAATCCCCGCCAACGCCGCGTGGGGCACTAACTCAAACAGCCCGCCAAATCCCAATACCACCGCCAAAATGATTAGCGAATGAATCATCCCCGCCAGGGGTGTACGACCCCCACTGCGGGCGTTGCCCAGGGTCAACATGGTGGACCCCGCCCCCGGAATGCCGCCAAATAATCCCGATATGGCATTGCCGATGCCCTGACCCACGAGTTCTCGGTTGGAGTCGTGGTGGGTGCGGGTCACGGTATCGGCAATCAACGACGTCAATAGACTATCGATGGAACCGAGTAGCGCCAAAATCACCGCCCCGTGGATCATATGGGGTATGGCGCTAAACTCGAGGCTCAAGCCCTGAAAACTCGGCAACCCGCTGGGAATGGGACCGATGACCGCCACGGGGCCCAGCCATCCCGCACCGGCCACCACCGTCGCCACCACCAACGCCACAATGGCCCCCGGTACCACACGGCCCCAGGAGCGCGGCCAGAGCAATACCAAGGCCAAGGTCAAGGCCCCCAGGGCGAGGTCGGGGAGGTGAATCCGCTCGATCAAGTGGGGAAAATGCCCCAAGGCATCGAGAATACCGGCGTTTTCTATGCCATAGCCGATAAAAGGCGGAATCTGCAAAATAATGACAATACAACCAATGCCGGTCATAAAACCCGACACCACGGAAAACGGCACAAAGTTGATAAATCGTCCCATTTTGGCCGCGCCAATGCCCACCTGTAGCAGCCCCCCCAGAACAACCACGGTAAAGGCCATGGCGGGTTCGTGGGCAAACTGGCTCAACACCGCCGCCATCACCACGGTCATGGGTCCCGTGGGTCCCGACACTTGACAGGGGGTACCGCCAAATAGGGCGGCGAAAAAACCCACAAAAATGGCGCTGTACAACCCCGCCATGGGCCCCGCCCCCGACGAAACCCCAAAGGCCAAGGCCAGGGGCAGCGATACCACGGCCGCCATGAGCCCACCGTAGAGATCGCAACGCCAATTGGCAACACTCCAGGAGGTCCACGACCCTCCCAACCAGGCCCCAACCCTCACGCCAGTCGCCTAGAAACCGGCACGCTGGGATTGAGTTTATCGCGCACGATAATTTCTCCCTCCGTCTGCAAAAAACTCAAAAAGGACTCGGCCACCACCGACAGCGGTCGGTGGGCGGGGGCGAGGGCGTACCACTGCTCTTTGAGGGGAAAACCCTTGACGTCCAAAATGGCCAATTGCCCCAGGGCCAAGTCGTTGCCCAGGGCGTGGCGGGACAAAGCGGCAATGCCCAAACCGCCGATCACCGCCTGCTTGATGCCCTCGTTGTTGGCCAGGGTCATGCGCACCTTGAGGGCAAACCCCCGACTTTGAAAAAAGCGCTCCACGGCCCGGCGCGTCCCCGAACCCTGTTCCCGCAGCAAAAAAGGCTCTTGGGCGATCACCCCCGGGGAGATCAGGGCGCGCCGGGTCAACGGGTGATCCATGGGCGCCACAATCACCAACGGGTTGGCCATAAACGCCACGCTTTTGACGTCGTCCCGCTGGGGGGGTTGGCTCACGATGTAGAGATCGTCGCGGTGTTCCACCAAGCGAGTCAATAGCCGCTCGCGATCCGTGATCTCAATCTGGGCGTCAATGTCGGGATAGCGTTGACAAAACGCGCCGAGAATCAATGGAATAATGTATTTGGCCGTGTTGACGATGGCCAGCTTCAAACTGCCAGCCCGCAGGCCTTGGAGGTTGGTCACCGTCATGGCAAAGCGATCGAGGGCGTCGAAGATCTCCCGGCACGTGGCCTCCAACGCCCGGCCCGCCTCGGTGAGCTGCATCCCCTTGCCGTGGGACTCGAACAGCGCCAATCCCACCTCGTCGGATAGCTTCTTGATCTGCATGGACACCGTGGGCTGGGAGAGGCCAAGGGACTCCGCCGCCCGGGTAAAACTCCCCTGGCGGGCGACGGTGAGGAAGACCTCCAGCTGGCGAAACGTCGCATGTTGCATAGATTATTACCTATGATTAATGATACAGTATAGCCGAGGAGCTATTGACAGTCTGAATCGTAGACAATAGACTTCGCAAAACAAAGCTTAATAGATTATGATCTATGTGAGGCGTTGCCACCATGAGTTCATCCCGCCCTGTTCCGTCGTCTGACCACGAAGCCCGTGAGGTTCAAAAGGGCGCCGCCCACGCCGAGGGCACGCCGCAGGATGAGCCCAGCCGGGACGCCGTCCAACGGGATCCAGTGCCTCCGACCTCTTCCCGCGAAACCGAGACCAACCCCGAAGCGCCAGCCCCCGAGGTGGCGTCTCGCGAAGAGGCCGCCGCACCCCGCAGCCCCCTGGTGGCGGTGGCGCCCCCAGCTCCCACACCCAAAACCCTGCGCCGCCACCCCTGGCTGCGCTATGCCCTCGTCTTGCTACTGGTCTTGCTGGCCCTGCCCTGGGCCGTGGGTTTTTATTGGGGTCGGGAACCGCGTCCCTTCGATATCTACCGCCACACTCAAGCCGCAGTGAGGGACATCCGCCCCGGACAAGCCGACGCCGTCCAGCGTCCCGGGGTGATCCTCACGGCCACCCTCATCGGCATTGCCGAGCGCCTGTTGGAAAAGCCCGGGGGCTACATCAGCAACGACGTGAGCCCGCCGGGGGTGTGGATGGACAACATCCAAGCCTGGGAATTTGGCGTGTTGACCGCCCTCCGGGACACCGTCCGGGCGCTGCGGGACGACTTCAGTCGCTCCCAGAGCCAGTCGGCGGAGAACCTCCAACTCCAGCGCGCCGATGCCCAGTTTCACTTCGACCATCGCCACTGGGTGCTGCCCGCCACCGAGGACGAATACCGCCAGGGCATTGCCGGCCTGGAGCGCTACCTCGCCGACCTGGTGGCGCCGACGTCTGAGAGCGGGCGGGTGTTCTTTGCCCGCACCGATAACCTCATCGCCTACTTGGGGGTAGTGGAGCGACGTCTGGGAAGCTTGGCCCAGCGGCTGAGTGCCAACGTGGACGACATTCACTTCAGCGCCGATCCTCTCATGGAAGAAGACGTCCAGTCCGTGGAAATCGAACCCGCCCTACGAAACGCCCAGGACGGTCGAGCCATCGACTACCATCGGGATATCGAGCAGAGGACGTCGTGGTGGGACGTCGACCGGGTGTTCTACGAAGCCCGGGGCTACGTGTGGGCCCTAAGTCACCTCCTCCGGGCCATCGAGCGGGACTTCGAAGGGATCTTTGCCGGCAAAAATGCCCAGCTGCCCTTGCGGCGCATCGTCGCCAAGCTGGACAGCACCCAGCGCCCGGTCTGGAGCCCGACCATCTTTAACCATTCGGGGTTTGGCATTTTCACCAACCACTCTCTGGTCATGGCCTCGTACATTTCCCGAGCCAACGCAGCGCTCATCGACTTGCGCTTGCTGCTCATGCAGGGCTGAGGCCGCCACCGTTGTTGTGCCTTCACTGTCGACTTTTTCCCGTTACCCTCGTGGAGCTACTGCAGGAGAACTACTATGCAACGCTTTAAAAACATCCTTTATGTCGCCACCGACGCCGTGAGCAATGCGGTGCAAAAGCGCACCTTGACCATCGCCACCAAGCTCGCCAACGAAAACGGCGCCAAGCTCACGGTGATGGACGTGGTGCCCAGCATGAACGCCCTGGCGGAGATGGTGATCAACCGGGTGATGCCCGCCAAGCGCCTCCAAGAACTCAACATCCAGCAGCGGCGCCAAGAGCTCAAGGCCCTGGTGGAAGAGACGATGGAAAAGCCCCAGGAGGTCGCCGTCGACGTCCAGATGGGCAAGTCCTTCCTGGAAATCATCAAAGTGGTCATGGAAAACCAGGTGGACCTGGTGATCAAGCCCGGCGAACCCGTGGGTAACGACCCCAACCGGGCCTTCGCCAGTAATGACCTCCACCTGTTCCGCAAGTGCCCCTGCCCTTTGTGGGTGATCCCCAGCCGCGACGAGACCCCCTTCCAGCAGATCATGGCTTTGGTCAACGTCGAGCCCGGCCAGCCCTCCCTCCAAGCCCCGGGGGGCGCCCAGGATCTCAACCACCTGGTGGTGGATTTGGGTATGTCCTTGGCCAAACTCAACGGCGCCAAGCTCCACGTGGTCCAGTGCTGGGACGCCCCCGGGGTGGCCCACCTGTGGCAGTCGGGCCAGATCTCCCCCGGGGAGCGGGATGGCATCTTCCAGTACCTCCAAGAGCAGAGCCGCCAGCGCCTCGACGCGCTCATGGCCGACTACGACCTGAGCGATATCCCCCACGAAGTTCATCTGCTCAAGGGCAAGCCCGAGTACATGTCCACCGCCCTAGCCCGCCAGGAGAGCGTCGACTTGGTGGTCATGAGTTCTCTGTCCGAGAGCCGGGTGTCGGGGCTGTACATCAACAGCAGCGCCGAAGACATCCTCCAGCAGCTGCGCTGTGCCGTGATGGCCGTCAAGCCCGCCGACTTCGTCTCGCCGGTGACCGCCGACAAGCCCAAGGACGAGAAAGACATCGAGGAGATGAACAACATGATTCGGGGCGTCGACGCCGACCCCGCCTCTTCCTGAGCAGCAGTAGGTGTCGTGGGGGCGGCCTAGCCGCCCCTTTCTTATAGGTTATCGTCTATGATTTTCCGGTGGTAATAGGTGGAAACCAACCTCTCTCAGAAACTGCCCCAAGCTCTGGGTAGCGTCGCGGTCACCGGCCTGTTGGGTCTGCTGTGGTGGTCCATGACCGCTGGCCAGGTTTGGGGCTTTGGCGCCGTAGCTGTGGCGTTGGCCGTGGCCACCACCGGTCGTTTGGGTTGGCCTTCCAAGGACTTCGGCAAGCGGCTGTGGGCAGCTCTTTGCTTTGGAGGCCTGTTCCTCTGGCTGTCGTTGAGTGCCGGGGTGGCGGTAGCCCACCAGGCGTTGCGCGCCAAGCCCGACTTCAGGCCCCGCTGGCGCCACTACCCTTTGGATTGGCCCGACCACCACCCGGGTCGCACCCTGTTGATGGCCACCATCACCCTGTTGCCGGGGACCTTCACCGCCGATTGGGACGCCGCCGGGCTGGTGATCCACGACCTCGGCCTGCCCGGGACCCTGCCCTTAGAGGGACAGCCCGCCTCCGATGCCGATATCCATCAATTGGCCCGAGCCATCGCGGCGCTCTTCACCGACATTGAAGCCCCAGGTCCTTGAGCCTGGGGCTCGCCACCCACTGTTTCAACTGGGAGGTTGACCATGACGGAATTCGCCTTGTCGTTGGCACTGGTGCTCCTCGTCGCCGGTGCCGTGGGATTGTTGGGGACGCTGTTGCGGGCATCGTTCACCGAGCGTTTGGTGGCGCTGCAACTGGCGAGCACCACCACCATTGGCGTGTTGCTGCTGCTGAGTGTGGCCTTGACCCGTCCCGCCCTGGTGGATATTGCCTTGCTATTCGCCCTGTTGGCCACCACCGTGGCCTTGGTGTTCACCCGCAGTCCCGCCAGGCACAGCACCGAAGAGGCAGCGGTCACGCCGGTTGAAACGGAGGGGAGACAATGACCCACCACGAACTCTGGGGGCCCATAGGTGCCGGTTTATTGGCTATAGGGGTGGGCTTTTTTATCGCTGGAACCGTGGCGCTGCTGCGGTTTCCCGACCTCTACACCAAGCTCCACGGCCTCACCAAAGCCGACAACACCGGTCTGGGATTCATCGCCCTAGGGGTGGCTCTCCTCAGTGGCTCGCCCCTCTTGGCCGTCGAACTGTTGGTGCTGTGGCTCTTGGTGCTCATCGGCGGTGCCGTGGGGTGTATGTTGCTGGCCCGCCATGCCCGCCGACGCGGGTTGGCGGCTTGGAGACCACCCCAATGACGGCCGGGCTGTTGATTCTAGACTTCGTACTCGCCACCCTCATCGTGGCGTTGGGTTACTTTGTGGCCTTGGCTCCCAGGAGTGCCGTGGCCACCGTGGCCTTCATGGCCCTGGGGCTGGTCATGGCCTTGGCTTGGGGTCGGCTGGGGGCGGTGGACGTGGCCCTGGCGGAAGCCGCCCTGGGGGCGGGGATCATTGGCGCCTTGCTACTCAATGCCCAAGGGGTGTTGGGTCGGGAGGCGGACGCCCAATCGCCACCTCTGCCAAAGCTGGTCCGTTGGGGACTGGGGGGGCTCATCGTTGTATGGTCGGGGGTGTTGGCTTGGGCGCTAGTGATCCACGGCGCCGTCCCCAAGGCAGACCTGGCCACCTTGGTCTACGACACCATCGATCAAAGCGGCGTCAGCCACCCGGTGACGGCGGTACTCCTCAACTTTCGCGCCTACGACACCCTATTGGAGGTGTTGGTCTTGCTCATCGCCCTGTTGGGTGTCGCCGCCTTGGCGCCCGCCGTGGCCCCGCCGCCCCCCAACGCCCTGTTGGATGGCACCCTGCGCCTGGTTTCTCCCCTGGCGATCCTCGTGGCGCTATATGTGCTCTGGTCCGGGTCCCACTCCCCCGGCGGGGCCTTCCAGGCTGGGGCGGTCTTGGCGGGGTTGGGCGTGTTGTGGTGGTTCGGCGGTTGGCTAACGCCTTCCCCCACGACCCCCTCCGTCCCCCCCGGGGCCGACCGTTGGTTGACCGCCGTGGGACTCGGCATCTTTGCCCTAGTGGCCGCCGTGGGCCCTCTGTTGTTCCAGGTGGCGCCTTTGACTTACCCCGACGGCTTTGCCAAGGGGCTGATCTTGCTCATCGAATCGTTCCTGATGGTCTCCATCGCCTGGACGCTGCTGCTGTTGTTCTGCCAGCGCTTTGGCTTGGTGCGCTAACGCTCTAAACCCCCTTTGGAGAATTTGTTATGGATCCCCTCACTGGGAGCACCGTACTCTACACCCTGGCGGCGGTGGGCCTGTTGGGTCTGGGCCTGTGGGGTCTATTGCGCCACGGCCATCCCCTGCGCCAGATCATCGCCATCAACCTCATCGGCAATGGGGTGTTTCTATTGTTTGTCGCTCGCTCGGCCGCATCTCCCGCCATGGGGGTGGATCCCGTGCCCCAGGCCCTGGTCTTGACGGGGTTGGTGATTGCCGTGGCGGCCACGGGCTTGGCGTTGGTTCTGGCCAAGGCCGCCCGCGGTCCCAAGGAGCCGTCGTGATGGACTCGGCCGACCCCGCCCCCTGGAGTGTTGCTGCCCTAGTGTTGATCCCCCTGCTGGGGGCCGTGGCGCTGTGGCTCCTCCACCGCCCCAGGGGGATAGTGGCGGTCATCGCCGTGGCCACTACCCTCATTACCGCCGCCGCCGCCTTGGATCTGGCGGTACGGGTCACCACCTTGGGCCCTCTGGGCATTGCCGTGGGGGGGTGGTCGGCGCCCTTGGGTATCAAACTCTACGCCGATGCCCTCGCCGTGGTGTTATTGGTCCTCACTGCCATTGTCATGGTGTTGGTGAACCTCTACGCCGCCAGCGAGGAGTCCTCTAAAGATCCGGTCTATTGGCCCACCCTCTACGCCCTGTGGACGGGTCTCAACGTGCTGTTTTTGTCGGGGGACATCTTTAACCTCTACGTGGCCCTGGAGATCGTCTCTTTGGCGGCGGTGGTCCTGGTGGCGCTGGCCCGCACCCCCGTGGCCCTCCAGGCGGCGCTGCGCTATTTGCTCTACGCCCTGTTCGGCTCCTTGGCCTTTTTGCTGGGGGTGGCATTGCTCTACACCCACTACGGCACCTTGGACCTGGCGGAACTGGCCACCGTTGTGGAGCCCGAGCCCGTGGCGTGGTTGGCTTGGAGCGCGGTGATCGGGGGGTTGTTGATCAAAACCGCCCTGTTTCCCCTCCACAGCTGGTTGCCGGCGGCCCACAGCAGTGCCCCGGCAGCCGTCAGCGCCCTGTTGTCGGGGTTGGTGGTCAAAACCGGCATTTACTTGTTGTGGCGGCTGAGTTTCTGGACCTTCGACGCCCTCATGACCCCGGCGGCCCAGCAGTTTTTGGGGGCCTTGGGGGCCTTTGCCGTGGTCTACGGCTCGCTTTTGGCCCTCCAACAGGCGCGTCTCAAGCGGTTGGTGGCCTATTCCACGGTGGCGCAACTGGGCTATTTGATGCTGTTGTTGTCCTTGGGACCCCACGCCTGGACTGGGGCGCTGTTGTTTTTGCTCTCCCACGGCTTGGCCAAGACGGCGTTGTTCTTGGCCACGGGGAATGTGGTACGGGTGTTTGGCCACGACCGCTTGGCCGAGCTCCACGGTGGCCCCCCCAACTTGGCCCTCACCGGCCTCACCATCGGTATCTGCGCCGTGGCCATCGCCGGGTTGCCCCCCTCGGCGGGATTTATTGCCAAGTGGCTGTTGATTGAGAGTGCCCTGGCCCAGGGGCAGTGGTGGTGGTCGGTGCCGTTGATCGTCGGCAGTCTGCTGGGGGCGGCCTACATGCTCCACGCCGTGCGTTGGTTGTTCATCGTCGAGGCCTCTCCAGCCCAAGGGGGAGATAAGGTAACGCCGCCCCTGGGGCCAGTCCACCAGGGGGTACCCATGGCCTTGGCCTTGGCGGCCTTGGGCCTCGGCCTGTTGACGGCGCCCCTGGCGGGAGTGTTTGTCCTCGGTGAGCCTCCGGGAGAACCGTTGGCGCCCGGGTCCACCACGGTCTTGGCCAACCCGGAGGTGACGC
Organism: Candidatus Competibacterales bacterium; assembly: GCA_050330975.1. Lineage (GTDB taxonomy): Bacteria > Pseudomonadota > Gammaproteobacteria > Competibacterales > Competibacteraceae > JBHJHK01. Next base: position 36,067 of record JBHJHK010000174.1, read on the forward strand.
CGTGATTCCGTTTCTCGACTGGCCGTCTTTCAACCAGCTGTTGCCTTTGCTGCCGCTGGTGGCCACCACGTTTACCGCCTTGACCCTGTTTGGCCTCGACGAGGATCATCGACAACTTCGCACCGGCCTAAACCTCGCCGGGGCGGGCCTCAATTTGCTGTTTGTGGCCATCATGTTGTGGGGCATTTACCACCAGCAGAGCTATGGGGTATCCCTGTCCTTGGGAGCGGGGTTGGCCCTCACCCTGCGCCCCGATACCCTGTCGATGTTCTTCACCGCCCTGTCGGCGCTTTTGTGGTTGATCACCACGGTCTACGCCGTGGGCTATCTGGCCGACAGCCCCCAGCGGCGGCGCTTCTTTGGCTTTTTTGGCCTGTGTGTCACCGCCACCATGGGGTTGGCCATGGCCGGCAATTTGTTCACCTTTTTCGTGTTCTACGAGATGCTCACCCTGGTGACCTACCCCTTGGTGGTCCACCGGGGCGACGCCGCCTCCCTGCGGGCTGGGGGCATTTACCTTCGCTACACCCTGGGGGGCGGAGCGCTGCTTCTGGTGGGTCTGGTGGCGCTCCACGCCCTGGTGGGACCCCAGGCGTTTCGCGAGGGGGGCTTTGTGGGGGAGCTGGCGGTGGAGCAGCCGGTGGTCGCCACGGTGATTTTTTGGCTACTGATCATCGGCTGTGGGGTCAAAGCGGCCCTGTTTCCCCTCCACGGCTGGTTGCCCACCGCCATGGTGGCCCCGGCGCCGGTCAGCGCCTTGCTCCACGCCGTGGCCGTGGTCAAGGCCGGGGCCTTTGGCATCACCCGGGTGGTATTCGAGGTGTTTGGCGCCGAGGCGGTGAGCAACCTGGGGGTGGACGTCTGGCTCGCCACCCTGGCGGCCATCACCATCCTCTACGGCTCGTGGTGCGCCCTAGGGCAACAGGACATCAAACGACGCCTGGCCTATTCCACCGTCAGCCAAGTGTCCTACATCACCCTGGGGGTGGCGTTGGCCGGGCCCCTGGGGGCGGTGGGGGGCATCGTCCACCTGGTCCACCAGGGGCTGATGAAGATTACCTTGTTTTTCTGCGCCGGCAACTACGCCACGGCGTTGGGCATCAAGCGCGTCGATCAACTGGACGGGGTGGGCCTGCGCATGCCACTGACCACTGCGGCCTTCACCCTAGGGGCCTTTGGCATGATCGGCGCGCCGCCGTTGGCGGGGTTTGTCAGCAAGTGGTATTTGGGTCTTGGGAGTCTGGAGGCCCAGCAACCCTGGCTCCTCGTCGTCCTCGCCCTCAGCACTTTGCTCAACGCCGCCTACTTCCTCCCTTTGGTGGGACGGGTGTGGTTTGCCCCACCCCCCAGCCCCGTCGCCGCTGTCCCCGCCTCCGGCCCCCGGCACC
>JBHJHK010000175.1:0-10453 GCA_050330975.1 Candidatus Competibacterales bacterium
CCCAGCGTCCCCCGAGACCCCTGACCTCGATGGAGCGTGGAGTACCTTCCTCGACGGCTTCGGCCATGACGTTCCCACCGACTCCCAGCAACTCGCCAAGCTCTTGACCCACGCCATCGAACAGTTCGCCGAAGAGGGCGATCTCGCCCTCGCCGTGGAGTGCACCGACCACATCATCGGCGTAACGGGCCTCGCCGCCCCATTGCGCATCGGCGTCTGCAACAAACCGCCCCAGCGCAACGCCCTGGGCAGTCAGATCGACGCCTTGAAAAAGCGGGTCAAGGCGGGGGACCGGGTGATCGTCGTGCGGACCAGTGCCTTCCCCGCCAGTGGCAAGGCGTTCCAGGCCATCGAGAAGCTGGGCGCCCTCAAGGTGGAGATCAGCGAGGCCGACGTGGGGATCATCCAGGCCTACGGCGAGTTTATCCGCAGTCGGGAAGCCGACGAGGACACCTTGTCGTGGCGTCGCAAGCGGCGCATCCTCCACGATCTCTCCACCCTGCAGCAGCTGTTTCCCCCCAAGGCCGAGGAGACCTCCCCCCCAACGCCCGCCGTCTCTTCGGCGTCCGCCTCGCCTCCCCCGGCGCCGACCCCGAGTCCTCGAGGTGAGTCATCTCCCCCGGGCACGCTTTACATCGGCCGCGAGCGCAGCGTTGCCGAGGGGTCCGTCACCCTGGAGGCCGAGGCGTTGAAACGCCACAGCGCCTTTTTGGGCGGTTCGGGCTCGGGCAAGACCACGGCCGTCCTCAACCTGGTGGAGCAATTGCTGCTCCAGGGGATCTCCGCCGTGCTCATCGATCGCAAGGGGGATTTGTGCAGCTACGCCCAAGAAGAGGCCTGGCAGCCCCGGGGGGACGGTCGCGACGCCGAGCGCCAACGGCTGCGGGAGGCCATCGACATCGCCCTCTTCACCCCGGGGGACCCCCGGGGCGCCCACCTGCCGCTGCCCATCGCCCCGCCCATGGACGCCCAGACTAGCGACTTTGAAAGGGAGCAAGCCGCCACCCAGGCGGCGGCCGCCCTGTGCAATATGATGGACGTCAGCAAGGCCAAGGGTGCCCAGTTCCAAGCCGTGCTCAAGCAGGCCATCTTGGTGCTCCAAGGGCGCCCCGGGGACCAGGGGATTTCCCTGGAGGCCATCATCGATTTGATCGCCCTGCCGGACCCCGCCCTGGTGGAGGCCTTGGGCCACCTCGATGCCAACCTAAAGGCCCTGAAAAACGACCTCGCCACCGTCCAACTCTCCAAGGGCCAGCTCCTCGCCCAGGGCGATCCCTTCGACGTGGCTGGCCTCTTTGGCGTGGGTCAGCGGCGCCCTCGCTTGACCATCATCAGCACCAAGTTCCTAGCCGACCTCAACGACACGTTCTTTTGGTTGACCCAATTTCTCATCTCGGTCAACCGTCACTTCAGCGCCAACCCCAGTTCCCACCTCCAGGCGGTGATGCTGTTCGACGAGGCCGATATGTACCTCCCCGCCGTGGGCAAGCCCAGCACTAAGGAACCCCTGGAGGATTTGCTAAAACGGGCTCGGAGCATGGGATTGGGGCTGATGCTGGCCACCCAGAGCCCGGGGGATCTCGATTACAAATCCCGCGATCAAATCGCCACGTGGCTGTTGGGCCGCATCCGCGAGGAGAACGCCCTCAAGAAAATCGCGCCGTTGGTGTCGGGCTCAAAGGCCACCCTCGAGCAAATTGCCAACCAAACCGTGGGGCAGTTTGTCTTCACCCAAGAGGGTCACCATCGTCCCATTCAAGTGAACCCCTCCCTCATCCGGGCCGAGCAGGTGGATGAAGCGGAGATCTTGCGGCTCGCCAGGGGGTGAGTTTGTCTGCGGGGGTGGCCCCAAACCCCCTTGAACAACCCATGGAGCCCTGGGATTCTGGGGCAACCCCTCTATCAAAAGGTGAGACATCGATGCCATCAAATGACTGGTCGACCTGGAACACCCCCATCCCCGCCGCACTGCTCGTGGCCCTCCTGGTGGGCTGCAGCACCACCAACCTCGACGGGGCTACCTCCACCAGCGCCGGCGGCGCCGATGTGGGCGTGGGTACGGGGGGCGATACTAACCAAGGGGCACGGGTGGGCAGTCGGGTGGAGGCCGTCGAGCCCGAAGAGCCTTCCGAGGTCGAGGAGGTGAGAGAAGATCAAGTGCTCACCTTTGAGTGAGTCCCGGGAGTGAGTCCTGGGAGTGGAGGAGGCCTCAGCCGTGGAACAGGCCCTCCAGGGGGAAAGGCCCCAAGGGGTGACTTGGCCTTCTGGGGGTGCTCAGCGTCGCACCGCCGGGGTTTCGATGGGGAGTCCACGGGCTCGCCAGGCGAGGAAGAGCTCTAGATTGACGTATTCAGCAGACCCGTAGCCAAAGGGCTCGGCCCGAACCCCCAAATCGCAGGCCCGCAGCCGGCGGTGCAGCGACCCCACGGTCTGCCACTCCAAGCGGTAGGTGGGAAAGCCGTTGCCGTGTCCCTGGCTGATGCGATCCCCCCGCAGCATCCGACCGTAGGCGCTGTCGTGGCACTGGTGGCAGGCCAAATTGAGCTGACCTCGGCGGCGGTAAAAGTAGTCCCGCCCCGCCTCAAAGTGGGGGCGGGCGGGACCGTCGATGGTCACGTTTACCGACAACCCCGCGGAGAGGTTGGCGACGAAGGTCGTCAAGGATAACAGCGCGTCGGACTCATAGGCCAGCGGTTCCAACCCTTGGCGGTGTTGGCGGCAGCTGTTGATGCGCTGCTCTAGGTTGAGGAGGGCGTTTTGGGTGTCGTCAAAGGCCGGGTAGCGGGTCGCCGCCCCCACCAGGTCCTGGCCATCGTCGCCGTGGCAGGCGCTACAGGCTTTGGCCCCCGACCCCGGGGCCTGGCGCCACAGCTCGGCGCCCTGGTCGACCCACAATAGCCCCGGGTTGGCCCAGGGATCGTCCTGGAGGGCCTGGGTCTCGGGGCTCAGGAAGGCATAGCCCGACTGGCGCTTTTCCCGGGGGATGGGGTGCTCGGGCTCGGCGGCCAACGCCAGGCCAACCCCGAGGGCCAACATCACCGTCCCCTTGAGGCCCCAGCGCTGGAGCCCTAAGTTCACGACACCTCGATGGCCACCGTCTCGGTGACGGCTTCCCCCCGCTGGTCCACCCAGCGAAAGGTCAGCTCGCCGCTCTCGGTGGCCTTGGTGTAAAACGTGAGGTAGGGGTTGGCCGCCACGGCGGGGAAGAACTCCCCTCGGAACACCTCGACGCCGTTGTAGTGGCAGGTAAATACCTTGAGGATATCTCGGGGGATGGCCTGGCCCCGGCTGTCCCGGCGAAAGCCGCTCTCCATGGGGTGGCGGATCAGGGTCCGCACTTCCAATACTTCCCCCCGCTTGGCCGTGCGGGGCACGCCGATGCGCACGTTGGTCATGACACTCCCCCTCAACTCAAGTCGATACAGGCGGCCAGGGTCACCACCACCTCGGCGGTGCCCGACCAGTGGCTGCCGTCGTTCAGGGTGGCCACGGCCGTCAAAGTCTGGCTGTCCGCCAGGCGAATCCGCAGCGACACCTCGGCCCGCCCGGCCCGGGACCCCAGGGCAAAGCGCGCCACATCGGGCAAGGGGTTGGCCCCGGAGAACAGGTGGATGGCCGTCACGTGGTCGGCCTCGGTCATGGGACTGTCCACGGCGACGGTCAAGGGCACCGATTGGCCGTTCTCGGCGATGGCCGGCACGGCGAGCTGGACCTTGCCGGGGTTGATGGGGGCATCGCCAAACACATCGGCCATGGCGGCGGCCATGGTGGGTGGGGTGGCGGCGGCGGGACGCAGCGCGACCCCGCCGGCCAACGAACCCGCCGTGGCCAAAGCGGTGGCGACAAAGGCCCGCCGGCCCCGAGACGGAACGTCGGGTGTGGAATGAATATCGGATGTGGAATGAATATGGCGAACGGTCATGGCATGGCCTCCTCCCCGTGGAGGGTCAGCAAAAAGGCGATCACATCTTCGACTTCCCGGGCCGTCAACACCGGTTGGCCCCGGTAGGGAGCCCCCACTTGGTTTAGCCCCTCGGTGCGGTAATAGGACGGCATGACGGTGTGGGGGTTGAGGCGGGTGTTGTCGACGATCCGCAGCCGCAGCTGGGCCGCCGACAGCCGTTTCCCCACCGTCGATAACTCGGGACCCAGGTTGCCCTGGAAAGGTTCATCGAGGCTCGAAACGGCGTGGCACAACAGACAGTGGCCCCGCTCCCGGTCGACGAACACCCCCCGGCCCGCCGCCGCCCTACCTGGAGTCGTGGTCAAGGGCGTTGGAATGCCGTCGGCGACCACCCCATAGTCTCCCGGGGCCCCAGGATCGGCCTGGGCGGCGGCGACCGCCACCACCAGGCCCACCAGTACGCCGGCCAGCCCCCCTGGGATCAACCGAAGACCTCGGTGGTGATGGTGGCAAACCAATCCGCCGCATAGCGCGCCTCTGTGGCCCGCTGTTCGAGGGGGGCGTCGGCGGGGCTGGTGCCCCCCGCCCCCTCGATGGACTCCAGGCGGTCCTCCCCGGGGCGGTAGACCCCCGCCACCGAGATGGCGTAGTCCGGCGCCACCAGGCTGTAGCAGGTGTTGGCCAAGGTGGTCGCCAGGGGCGGCTGATCGGCCAGGAGCCTCGCCACCTGGACGGCGCACACCTTGGCCTGGGCGTTGGCGGAAAACGCCGATTTGGGCATGGCGTTGGCGATGGCCGCATCGCCGATGACGTGGATACCCGCCACCAGGGTGGATTCAAAGGTCAATGGATCGATGGGACACCAACCCGTGGCATCGGCCACCCCCGCTCGCCTGGCGATGGCGGTGGCCCGCTGGGGGGGGATGACGTTGGCAACGTCGGCGTGAATGGCCTCGAAGTCGGTGTGGAGGGTCATGGGGGCGGCGTCCACCTCCACCACCTGGCCCCCCATGGATACCCCCACCCACTCGATCATATCCCCGTAGATCTCCCCCCAGGCCTGTTGGAATAGGCCCTGCTTGGAGAAATTGTCATTGGCGTCGAGGATTAAAAGCTTGGAGCGGGGCTTGTGGGTCTTGAGGTAGTGGGCGATGAGGCTCGCCCGCTCGTAGGGTCCCGGGGGACAGCGGTAGGGGCTGGCCGGACAGGCGATGACCACCAAGCCGCCATCGTCCATGGCCTCCAACTGGCGGCGCAGCAACGCCGTCTGGGGCCCGGCCTTCCAGGCGTGGGGCATGGCCTCGACCGCCGTACCATCGTAGCCCGCCAGAGCTCCCGGGCGCATCTCCACCCCGGGGGCCATGAGCAGTCGGTCGTAGGCCAGGACCTCGCCGTTGTCCACGGTCACCGTCTTGGCGGCCGGATCCACATCCGTCGCCGCCCCCTGGAGCACTCGAATGTCTTCCTGGGTGAGGGCGGCGTAGTCGAAATACTGCTGGTCTAGGGCTCGCAGGCCCCCCAGCACCAGATTGCTGAAGGGGCAGGCGGCGTAGCGGGTTTGGGGTTCCACCAGGGTCACGTCGATGCCGGGGTCGGCCCGGCGGGCAAAGCGGGCAAAACTCGCCCCCCCAAAGCCTCCGCCGATGACGACGACCCTGGCATCGCTTTGGCGGGCGCCGCTGGGAGGGGGCAACAACCCCAAGCCCAACGCCACCCCCGCTCCGGCGACAAAGTCCCGGCGGGATAGACGGGGGTTTGTCATGGCTGCTCCTGGGGCGCGTTATCGGCCCTCCTGGCCAGGTGACGGGCAAGGACCTCGATGTCGGCCTCGCTGTAGCCCTTGGCGATGCGGTTCATCACCGTGGCGGGGCGGCGGTCGGCCCGGTAATCCAACATCGCCCGGCGGATGTGGTCAGCAGAGAGCCCCTCTAGGGAGGGAACGGCGGCGGGGGCCGTCCCCGTCGACCCGTGGCAGCCCGAGCAACTGGCCGCCAGGAGTGCCGCCGCCGGGGCGGTGTCTTCCCCTGGGGTGGCGCCGGGGCTTTGGGCTCCACTCGCCAACCCCAGGGCCAGGGCGAAACTCGCCCCAGACCAGGAGGTCGCGAGGAACGGCCAAGGGCGCGGTGTCACGCCGACTGCAGGGCGACGTTTTTGAGGGGGACGTGGCGGATCCGCTGCCCCGTGGCCGCGAAGATGGCGTTTAACACCGCCGGGGCCGCCACGGCGATGGTGGGTTCTCCCACCCCGCCCCAGTTGTCTCCCCCCGCCGGCATGACGATGGTTTCCACCTCGGGCATCTCCCTGAGGCGCAGGGAGCCATAGCTGTCGAAATTGCCCTCCACCACTCGACCCCTCTCCAGGGTGATGCCGCCGTGGAGCAACGCCGACAGGCCGTAGACAAAGGAACCCTCCACCTGGGCTTCGATCTGCTGGGGATTGACGGCGTAGCCCGGGTCGGTGGCGGCGACGATGCGGTGGATCTTGAGCTCGCCATCGGTCACCGACACCTCGGCACAGGCCGCGGTGTAGCTGCCGAAGGACCGGGCCACCGCCAGCCCCCGGTGGACCCCGGAAGGGGCTTCGCCGCCCCAGCCGACGCGCTCGGCCACGGCATCTAGCACCGCGAGACTCCGGGGGTAGTTGGCCATGAGCTTGCGGCGAAACACCAAGGGGTCTACCCCGGCGGCGTGGGCCAACTCATCCAAGAAGCACTCGAGATAAATGGCGTTTTGATTGACGTTGACCCCCCGCCAGAACCCCGGGGGTACCGGGGGGTTGCGCATGGCGTGGTCGATGCGCAAATGGGGGAAGTCGTAGACGATACCGTGGTCGCCGCCGGGGAGGAGAGCCTCGAATACCACCGGATCGGTGCCGTCTTCCCGCAGGCGGGCCGGCATGACCCCCGCCAGGATGGACTGGCCGGCGATGCGGATCTTGAGGGCCACCAACTCGCCGTTCTCGTCCAAGCCCCCGGTGAGTTTGGCCTGGGTGATGGTGTGGTACATGCCGTGGCGCATGTCCTCTTCCCGGCTCCAGAGGAGCTTCACCGGGGTCCCCGGCATTTGCTTGGCGATGCGCACCACCTGCTGGACGTAGTCGTGGAACGCCCCTCGGCGGCCAAAGCCACCCCCCAGGTGAAACTTGTAGACCTCGCACTGCTCCTGGGGCAGTTCCGCCGCGGTGGCGCAGGCGGCCAGGGCAGCTTCGCCGTTTTGGGTGGGGCACCACACCTCGCACTTGTCGGGCGTCCAGAGCGCCGTGGCGTTCATGGTCTCCAAGGTGGCGTGGTTTTGGAAGGGATAGCTGTAGACCGCCTCGATCTGTTTGGCAGCCCCGGCCAAGGCTTGCTCGACGTCGCCGTTTTCGTTTCCCACAAAGGCATCTGCGGCGTCGAGGCCCTCGGCGACAAAAGCGTCGATGGAAGCGCTGGACACCTGGGCGTTGGGGCCCTCATCCCAGGTGATGGGCAGGGCATCCAGGGCGGTCTTGGCCTGCCACCAGGTGTCGGCCACCACCGCCACGGCGTGGTCGTCCACTTGGACCACCGCCCGCACCCCGGGGCGATCTTCGATGGCCGAGGCATCAAAAGAAGCCAGGGTGCCGCCGAAGACCGGGCACTGCTTGATGGCGGCGTTGAGCATCCCCGGCAGGCTGAGGTCGGCGGCATAGACCTGGGCACCCACCAGCTTGGGCGCGGTGTCCAGGCGCTTGAGGGGCTGGCCGGCGACCTTCCACTGGCTGGGATCCTTGAGGGTCACCTCCGTCGGGGGCAATAGCTTGGCGGCGGCGGCGGCCACTTCGCCGTAGCGCGTGGTGCGGCCGCTCTCCTCGTGGGTGATGACGCCTTTGTCCGTGGAGCACTCGGCCACGGGGACTCCCCAGGCGTTGGCCGCCGCCTCCAGGAGCATCAAACGGGCGGCGGCGCCCCCCTCGCGGACGTAGCGGTGGCTGTCGCGGATACCGCGGCTGCCGCCGGTGGAGAAGCTGCCCCACACCCGGTTGCGGGCCAAGTTTTCCCCCGGGGTGGGGTATTCAGTGGTCACCTTGGACCAGTCGCAGTCCAGTTCCTCCACCACCAACTGGGCCAGGCCGGTGAGGGTGCCCTGGCCCATTTCCGAGCGGGCGATGCGGATGGTCACCGTGTCGTCGGGGGCGATCACCACCCAGGCGTTGACCTCCGGCACCTGGGTGGAGTTTGCGGCGGCCCTGGCCCCCGTGAGGGGAAATCCCAGGGAAAAACCCGCCCCGGCGGCGGCGCCGGCGACGAGGAAGCGACGCCGGCTCAGGGTAAACGCTGTGGTCTCGGTCATGGCGTTTTCCCCCTCAGCCCTTGAGGCTCGCGGCCCGGTGGATGCCCTTGCGCACCCGCGCCAGGGTACCGCAGCGGCAGATATTGGTGATGGCGGCGTCGATGTCGGCATCGGAGGGATTGGGATTTTCGGCCAGCAACGCCGCGGCGGCCATGATCATACCGCTTTGACAATAGCCGCACTGGGGGACGTCCAGCTCCCCCCAGGCCTGTTGCACCGGGTGGCTGCCATCGGAGGATAGGCCTTCGATGGTGGTGATTTGCATGTTTTCCGCCACCGCGGCCACCGGCAGGACGCAAGAGCGCATGGCCCGACCGTCGATGTGGACGGTACAGGCGCCGCACTGGGCGATGCCACAGCCGTATTTGGTGCCCGTCAAGCCCAGCTGCTCCCGCAACACCCACAACAGCGGCGTCGTGCCTTCCACCTCGACGTCGACCGTTTTGCCGTTGACATTGAGTTTTGCCATGCTGCCTCTTCCTCCTCGTGCCGAATTTGGCGGCGGAGGGTGCGCGGCTTGAGAACTGCCACGCCATGCCCCGGCGACCGCCTGATACGCAACGCTCTACAAGATACCCATGTGGGGCGAGGTTACAACGAAAGATGTCGTCAAAACGTCAAAGGCGGTGGCCTCGGGGCGGCGGGCACAGGGCGGGTACCCCGACTATACTGGGGGCTTTATCAACCACGGAGCCCCCGTTGCCATGACTCTCCTCCGCCACTCTCTCCCAGGGCTCGCCGCCGCCTGGCTGGGACTCGTTAGTGTCTTTGGGCTCGCAACGAGTTTTGCCGCCGATGAACTCAACGCCCTGGTGTGGTGTGACCACACCGATCCCGCCTTGCTGGACCCCTTTGAAGAGCGCTTTGACGTTCGGGTCAACGTCCGGGAGTACGAGGGCACCGGCACCGCCTTGGCCATGCTCGAGCAATCCCGCCCCGGGGACTGGGATGTGTTTGTGGTGGACAGCGTCGATGTGCCCCGGGTGGTGGCAGCGGGGCTGTTGGCGCCGTTGCCGGAAGACGAATTTCCCTGGCAAGACGTGTTTGAGGCGGTGCGGGAGCGCCCCTTGCACTTTAAAGACGGGGTGATGTACGCCTTCCCCGAGAAGTTTGGTTACAACACCTTGGCCTTCAACCGGGAACGGGTGGACGAGGCGGCGGTGACCGATGCGGCCATCATGTGGGACGAGGCCTATGGCGGCCGCGTTGCCATCTATGACTACTACGTGCCCATCATGAGCATGGTGGCCATCGCCCTGGGCATGACCCCCCAAGATATCTCCGCCGAGACCCTGCCGGCGATTCGCGACAAACTGTTTGCCATGAAAGACCTGGCCGCCTTGGTGGGGGATGTGGTCCAAGTTCAAACCGCCCTGGCCACGGGGGATGTGGATATCGTCGTCGGCGGGGGCGAGTTTGCCGTGGCCGCCCTGAAGGCCGAGAAGCCGGCCTTGGACTGGGTGTTGCCCGAGCAGGGGGGCGTGCGCTGGATGCAGGCCATCGGCGTCATGGCCGACAGTCGGCGCAAGGAGTTGGCCATGGAGTTCATCAAGTACATCGGCAGCCCCGAGGGCCAGGCGCGGTTGGCCACCTCGGCGTGTTACTGGGCCATGCCGGCCAACGCCAAGGCCGGGGAGCACCTGAGCGAGGCCCAAAGGGACACCTTGCGCTGGGATCAACAGGCCGATTACTTGGCCAAGTCCCATCCCTACTTTGTGCCAGACCCGGAACTCGACGCCCAACTGTTGGATGTGTGGACGGAATTTCTCCAGCGCTGAGGTGGGCCCCTTGAGGGCGTGGCGCCCTAGGGCTTGGGTCGGGTGGCTGTGGGTGGCGCCGGCCCTGGGATGGACTTTGTTGTTCTTTGTCGTGCCCTTGGCCATCATGGTGGTCTACAGCGGCTTCCAGCGCCTGGCCGGACGAACCCTCACCGACACCTGGAGCCCGGTGAACTACCAGCGGTTCTTCGAGCGCCCCTATCTTCTCGAGGCCCTGGTGAACTCCCTGGAGATTGCGGGGCTGGTGGTGGTCATCAGCGTGTTGCTGGCCTACCCCTTGGCCTACATCCTCGCCCTTCGGGGTCCCGCCCCTTGGCGCCCCCTGGCCTTGATCCTGGCGGTGTTGCCCTTTTGGACTTCTTATCTAGTGCGCTCCTACAGCTGGCTGTTGGTGTTGTCTGAGGGGGGGCTGGTGGGCCAAACCCTCCAGGTTTTGGGGTGGGAGGGGGGCGTGTCCCTGG
>JBHJHK010000176.1:0-6358 GCA_050330975.1 Candidatus Competibacterales bacterium
TGGGGGGAGGGCTTCTGGGGTCATGGGGCGAGACCTCGGGCGATGGGGGTGATGGACATCCGGGGACGGTTCAGGGACTGGCGATCGAAGCCACATCCCCGACGGGGTGGTATTGGGCCCATGGGCCCGCTCCGACAGCCGGGCACAGGCGAACCAAAAGCCCACCATGAGGATATAACCCAGGTCCACCCCGGGGGTCGACATGGGGGATTCTCCAGTGGCGAGGAAGGAAAAAGGGCGGGATTGGACGGTCAGGCGGCGGCGGTGACGGCGGCGACCAAGCTGCGCTCCAGGGCGGCCAGGTCGTAGGTCACCCAGCCGAAGCCCCCCCCCTGGGCGCTGATCATGGCCAGGCCCACCCGTTGGAACTCGGGGAAATAGGAGGCTACGCAGTCGGCGGGTACCAGGCACTCAAAACCCCGGTCGTTGGCCTCCCGCACCGTGGTGTGGACGCAGACTTCCGTGGTGACCCCGGCGACGATCAAGGAGCGGATTTGGCGATTGGCGAGGAGCAATCCCAAATCGGTTTGGTAGAAGGCCCCCTTGCCCGGTTTGTCCAGCACTGGTTCGCCCTCCCGGGGGGCGAGTTCGGGGATGATGTCGTGACCGGGTTGGCCGCGGACCAAAATCCGCCCCATGGGGCCGTCATCGCCAATCTTGGGGGTATCGAGGGTCCGCTGGCGCTTGGCGGGGGGAGCGTCGCTCAAGTCGGCCCGGTGGCCTTCCCGGGTGTGGATCACCAGCAAATGGGCCCGTCGGGCGGCGTGGAGGAGGCGTTGGCAGGGGGCGACGGCGTGGCGCAGCTGGCGGACGTCGTTGCCCAGGGCCTCGCCGAATCCCCCGGACTCCAGAAAGTCCCGCTGCATGTCGATGATCACAAGAGCCGTGGTGGCGGTGTTGAACTCAAAGGGCCGCGGCTGGGCGGCGACAGTGCAGTGGGCCATGGCGCGTCTCCCGCTAGATCGTTGGTGCGATTTATCCAAAGTTGGGTGGCAACGGCCATGCCACGTCCCGAGAGGCCTTATAAATACCGGGGTTGATGGTGCTTGGGGGGTTGGATTGGGGGATCGGGCGCACCACGGCGGCGCAGTGGGCCATTTCATGGGGCGTGGCTTGGCGGCGTTTTGCCGCCCCTTGACCCCCCGGGAGGGGGCTTTAGTTGGCGCTTTTCACCGAGCCGGGTTGGCGATTTTGGCGGGCTGTAGCTCGCTGCTGGCGGCGCCATGGGGTGGTTCAATGGGCCCCGTCCACGGGGTTCGGGAAATGGCCCCAACCGCCCATAGCCCCTTTGGGGGATGCCCTATCGATCGAGTAACTGCCAGCCATGAGGATTGCCGCCATGTCCAGTTCCAACTTGACCACCGCCCAGCTCACCGCCCTCCAGCCCGGTTGTAATGGTTGCGAGTTTACCCCCAAGACGGCCAGGGCGGCGAGGCTCGAAGCACCCGCGACCCTGGGGCGGGAGTTTGAAGCCTCTACCGCGGCCGCAGAGATCCCTCGTCAAGGCGGGGGGGCGTTACACCAGTTAATCCACCAACGCCTCCACCAGGAGGTCCGAGATACCCGCAGCGAGGGCAAGGGGGGCAAGGGGGACAAGGAGGGCGGCGCAAAAGTCGTCAGCGCCAAGGGCGATGGGGGCGAAGCCAAGGGTGGCGACTTCCACGGCGACCTCAATAATGTGGTCGCCACCCTCACGGGGCGCACCCCCAGGCAAGAGGCCGTTGGGAATCGAGAGCCCGGCTGCGAGACAACCCAAGCCGACTGGACCGAGTTGGAGCCCACCCTCGATGCCATCATCGGCGCCGGCGATGACTTCAACACCTTCATCACCGGCGCGGCCGTCGAGGAGTTACAAGTCTGCCTACCCCCCTGGCTCGGCGAGACCGAGGGCGGCAAGCGCACGCGCCTTCCCAACCGGGACTACCAGATCCTCACGGTGATGCACACCATGGCCCACAATCAATTCGCCAACCACGCCCAAAACGGCAATGACGCCGAGGCCCAGGGCGCCCTGCGCTTGATTCAATCCATCCAGCACGCCTGGCCCTATGGGGTGATGGGGATGGCGGCTTGAGGGGCGCTGGCTCGGTGGGGGAACGGCCCCGGGGATAGGGGCGAGATGCCCCATGGGCGCCCGCACTCCACGGGAACTCTTGCCATTGGAATTCGACCGCTACCCCAGCAAGGGGAGTTCAAGGCCGTGGGGAATTGAGACTCCCCGTGTTGCCCAGCCCGGTGCCGGCTTCTATAGTCTGGACAGCACGGCGCAATACCGACGCACCAAGACCGCTCAAAACGGTCACAAAAATTTATAACAAACTCCATGACACCAACCACCGCGCTGTCCTCCAGCTGACTTCGGCCTCGGATAGAACGGTGGAATCACCGCCACAACCACTGATGTGAGGAGCTAGCATGACCGACAATAACCCCGCCGCCAACAGCCGCCGCCGTTTCCTCAAAACCGGCGCCGCCGCCGCCGCCGCCTCGGCCGTGGCCTTCCCCATGGTCTCCAAGGCCCAAACCGTCACCTTGAAGATGCAGGGTGCCTGGGGGGCCAAGGATATCTTCAACGACATGGCCCAGCAGTACGTCGACCGGGTCAATGAGATGGCTGGTGGTCGGTTGCGGATCGACTATCTGGTGGCCGGGTCGGTGGTCAAACCCTTCCAGGTCCAAGACGCCGTCCACCGGGGCGTGTTGGACGCCGGTCACCAGGTGACCGCCTATTGGTACGGCAAGAACAAAGCCGCCTCGCTATTTGGCACAGGCCCGGTGTTTGGCGCCAACGCCAGCCAAGTGTTGGCCTGGATCCACTACGGCGGCGGCCAGGAACTCTACGACGAGTTGGTCCAAGACATTCTGGGACTGGATATCGTGGGTTTCTTTGCCATGCCCATGCCCACCCAGCCCTTGGGCTGGTTCCGCCGGGAGGTCAAAGGGGTCGACGATATGCAAGGCCTCAAGTACCGCACCGTGGGCCTGGCCACCGACATCATGCAGAACATGGGGCTTCGGGTCACCCAGCTCCCCGGTGGCGAGATCGTCCCCGCCCTGGAGCGGGGGGTCATCGAGGCTTTCGAATACAACAACCCCACCTCCGACCGCCGCTTTGGCGCCCAGGACGTGAGCAAGACCTACATGATGGGGAGCTACCACCAGGCCTCGGAATTCTTTGAGATCATCTTCAACAAGTCCATCTTCGACGGCCTGGCCGACGAACAAAAGGCCATTTTGAAATACGCCGCCGAGGCCGCCAACACCGCCAACTACGGCCTGGCCATGGACAACTACTCCGCCGACCTCCAGCGCCTGATCAACGAAGACGGCGTCAACGTCTACCGCACCCCCACCTCCATCATGGAGGCCCAACTGGCGGCCTGGGACAAGGTGATGGAAGGGCTGATGCAAGACCCCTTCTTCGCCAAGGTGGTGGAGTCCATGAAGAGCTTCTCCGAACGGGTGGCCTTCTACGACCTCCTCAATTCAGCCGACTATCGCCTGGCCTACCAGCACTACTTCCCCGGCAAATTGCCCGCTTAAGGCTCCATCGAGCCCCCCCGCTCGCCCCGGTGCCCAAGGGCACCGGGCTAGATGAGATGTTGTCCCAGGGCCATCCCAAGACAAACCCTGGGAATCGGCGGCGGGGTGGCGCTGATGTTTGTCTTCCCCTAGATCTCTGGAGCCCGACGCTTCCACCATGGACCCCCTGCTCAAATTCATCGACAGCCTCAGCACCTGGGTGGGCAAGGCCTTTGCCTGGTGCATTTTGATCTTGACCTTTGCCACTAGCTACGAGGTCTTCGTCCGCTACGTCCTGCGAGAGCCCACCACCTGGGCCTTTGACATCAGCTACATCATGTACGGCGCCTGCTTTATGATGGCCGGCGCCTATACTTTGTCCCGCAGCGGCCACGTTCGGGGCGATGTGATATACCGCCTGTGGCCGCCGCGGGTCCAGGCCACCGTGGAGCTGTTGCTGTATTTGCTGTTCTTTTTCCCCGGTATGGCGGCCTTGATCTACGCCGGCATCGACTACGCCGCCGAGTCCTGGAGCTACCAGCCCTATGGCCCCCGGGGCCCCAGCGGCGAGATCAGCACCTGGAGCCCCGCCGGGGTACCGGTCTCACCACTGAAAACCCTGTTGCCCTTGGCGGCGGTGTTTTTGGCTCTCCAGGGGGTCGCCGAGGTGTTGCGCTGCGTCCTCTGCCTGCGGGATGGCCGCTGGCCCACCCGCCAGGCCGACGTAGAAGAGCTGGAACAACAGCTGCTCAAGGAGGCGGAGAAGACCCGCCAGCAGCAGGCCCTGGCCGTGGGGGGTAACCGGCTATGACCGATCCCCAAGTCGCCATACTCATGCTGGGGCTGTTGCTCCTGGTGATTTTGCTGGGCTTTCCCATCGCCTTCACCCTCATCGCCATGGGGGTAATCTTTGGCTTCTACGCCTACTACCGACCCAACCAGGCCTTCCTCGACAACAACGTCTTCGATTTGCTGGTCAACCAGACTTACTCGGTGATGACCAACGACGTATTGGTGGCGATCCCCCTGTTCCTATTCATGGGTTATATCGTCGAGCGGGCCAACATCGTCGACCGGTTGTTCTTTAGTCTCAGCGTCGCCGCCCACCGGATTCCCGCCTCCATGGCGGTGGCAGCCCTGGCCACTTGTGCGCTGTTCGCCACGGCGGTGGGCATCATCGGTGCCGTGGTGACCCTCATGGGGCTTTTGGCCTTCCCGGCCCTGTTGCGAGCCGGCTACAACCGCTCCTTTGCCTCGGGGGTGATCTGCGCCGGGGGCTGTTTGGGGATTTTGATCCCCCCGAGCATCATGCTGATCGTCTACTCCGCCACCGCCGGGATCTCGGTGGTGAAGACCTATGCCGCCGCCCTGTTCCCAGGGCTCATGCTGGCGGGGTTATACATGGTCTATGTCATCGGTCGGGCCATGATTACCCCCAAGTTGGCCCCGCCTCCCGCCAAAGAGGAGGTAGACGTGCCCTACGGTCGGCTGATCATCATGCTCCTCACCTCCTTTGTGCCTTTGGCAGCGCTGATTCTGTCGGTGTTGGGGGCGATTTTGTTCGGCCTGGCCACGCCCACGGAGGCGGCGGCGGTGGGGGCCTTTGGCGGGCTTTTGTTGGCGGTATGCTACCGCTCCTTGACCTGGGCCAAGCTCAAGGACTCCATCTACCTCACCGCCCGCTCGTCGGCCATGGTCTGTTGGCTGTTTGTGGGCTCGTGGACCTTTTCCTCGGTGTTTTCCTATCTCGGGGGGGAGCGGCTCATTGAAGAGTTTGTCCTGAGCCTCGATTTGTCGCCGGTGGCGTTTTTGATCATCGCCCAGTTGATCATCTTTGTGTTGGGCTGGCCCTTGGAGTGGAGCGAGATCATCATCATATTCGTGCCGATCTTTTTGCCGCTGCTAGACGCCTTTGGCATCGACCCGTTGTTGTTTGGGGTGTTGGTGGCCTTGAACCTCCAAACTTCGTTTATGACCCCCCCTATGGCCATGGCGGCCTACTACCTCAAGGGGGTGGCGCCCCCGTCGGTGCAACTGGTGGAGATCTTCAAGGGCTGTATGCCATTTTTGGCGGTGGTGTTGTTCGCCATGGTGCTGCTCTACAACTTCCCCGGCATCGCCCTGTGGCTACCCGACGAACTCTATGGGCTACGCTATTAGTAGCCCTTCATCGACGTTCTGCGGAGTTCTCCCGTGAGCCAGCCCCCCAACCTCCACACCCTCACCGCCTGCCAGGCCCTCGAGGCCCTTCGTTCTGGCCAGTTGAGCGCTTTGGCCCTCACCGAAGCCTGTTTGGCCCGGATTGAGGCTACGGAACCCAACCTCCAGGCCTGGCAGTTCTTGGATCCCGACTACGCCCGGGCCCAGGCCAAGGAGCGGGACGCCCACCGCCAAGCGGGACGCCCTCTAGGCCCCCTCCACGGCCTCCCCGTGGGGGTCAAGGACATCGTCGACACGGCCAATGTGCCCACGGAGAACGGCACCTCCCTCCACCGGGGGCGCATTCCCAAGGCCGATGCCGGATTGGTGCTCAAGCTCAAGGCGGCGGGGGCGGTGATGGTGGGCAAGACCGTCACCACCGAACTGGCGGTCTACACCCCCGGCATGACCCGCAACCCCCGGGATCCCAGCCGCTCCCCGGGGGGGTCATCCAGTGGCTCGGCGGCGGCCGTGGCGGCGGAGATGGTGCCCTTGGCCTTGGCCACCCAGACCAATGGTTCCACCATCCGCCCCGCCGCCTACTGCGGGGTCTACGGCTTCAAACCCAGCCTTGGGCTCTTGCCCCGGGGTGGGGTTCTGCGCCAGTCGCCACCCCTGGACCAGCCGGGGGTGATGG
>JBHJHK010000177.1:0-7348 GCA_050330975.1 Candidatus Competibacterales bacterium
CGCCAATCCCCCCGGGGGTATCGAGTACTATTTGCCGCTGTTTTTCGAGGTCACCGAGACCCTGTTCGACTATTTGCCCGAGGCGGCACTGGTGGTGCGCCTTCCCGGGGTGGCCAGCGCTTTGGCATCCTTCCAAGACCAAGTGATGGAGCGCTTTGAGCAGCGGCGCCTCGACCCCGACCGGCCGCTGTTGCCCCCCTCCCAACTGTATCTAGACGCCGCCGCCACCGAGGCCATGCTCCAGCGCCTCCCCGGGGTGAGCATCGCGCTGGACGGGGAGGGCGGGGAGGTGCGCTTTGCCAGTCGCCCGCCCCCCGCCTTGCCCATCCACGACAACCGCCACGGCGAGGCCCTAGTGGACTTCCTCGCCACTTTGGAGGGGCCCGCGTTGTTTGTGGCGGAGTCCGCGGGGCGGCGGGAAGTCCTGCTAGAGACCCTCAAAGCCCTCGGGGTGAGCCCGTCGCTGGTGAACAGCTGGGCCGAATTCCGCGCCCAAGGGGACCACGCCCTGGTGGTGGCTCCGGTGGAGGACGGCCTTCTCCTGGAGGAGCCCCAAGCCCTGGCGGTGATCGGCGAGCCCCAGCTCTACGGCGAACGGGCCAGGAGCACCCGCCGCCGGGCCTCGGATGCCAGGCGCGACGCCGAGGGGGTGATCCGCAATCTCCACGACCTGGCGGTCGGGGCGCCGGTGGTCCACCAGGACCTCGGGGTGGGACGCTACCAGGGGCTCAAAACCCTAGAGGCGGCGGGCATCGCCACGGAATTTGTGGTGCTCCAGTACGCCGACGAGGGGGTGCTCTATGTGCCGGTGTCGAGTTTGCACCTCATCAGCCGCTACACCGGCGCCAACCCCGAGCAGGCCCCCCTCCACCGCCTGGGCTCGGAGCAGTGGGCCCGGGCCAAGGCTCGGGCCGCCGAAAAGGTCAATGATGCCGCCGCCGAGCTGTTGGACCTCTACGCCCGGCGGGAATCCCGTCCCGGGCGGGTGTTTGACCTCACGGCAGAGTACGCCGCCTTTGCCAAGGCCTTTCCCTTTGAAGAGACCCCCGACCAGGCCACGGCCATCGAAGCGGTATTGGCGGACATGGCCGCCGACAAGCCCATGGATCGGGTGGTGTGTGGCGACGTGGGCTTTGGCAAGACTGAAGTGGCCATGCGAGCGGCTTTTGTGGCGGTGCAAAATGGCTTGCAGGTGGCGGTGTTGGTCCCCACTACGTTGCTGGCCCAGCAGCACTACCAAAACTTCGCCGACCGCTTCGCCGACTGGCCGGTACAGGTGGCGTCCATCTCGCGGTTTCGGGCCAAGAAGGAGCTAGAGGCCGTGGCGGCCGGCCTCACAGAGGGCCGGGTGGACATTTGCATCGGCACCCACAAGCTACTGCAAAAGGACGTTCAATTTAAGCGCCTGGGATTGGTGATCATCGACGAGGAACACCGCTTTGGGGTGCGGCAAAAAGAGCGCCTCAAGGAGCTGCGGACCGAGGTGGACATCCTCACCCTCACCGCCACTCCCATTCCCCGCACCTTGAATATGGCCATGGCGGGGATTCGCGATTTGTCCATCATCGCCACCCCGCCGCCGTCGCGCTTGGCGGTGAAAACCTTTGTCAGCGAATGGAACAACAGCCTCATCCAAGAGGCCATCCTCCGGGAGCTCAAGCGCGGCGGCCAGGTGTACTTCCTCCACAACGAGGTCCAGAGCATCGAGCGCATCGCCCGTCAGGTGGGGGAATTGGTTCCCCAGGCGCGGCTTGCCATCGCCCACGGCCAAATGCCCGAGCGGGAGTTGGAGCAGGTGATGTTGGATTTTTATCACCAGCGCTGTCAGGTGTTGGTGTGTTCCACCATCATCGAGTCGGGGATCGACGTTCCCAACGCCAACACCATCATCATTCACCGGGCCGACAAGTTGGGGCTAGCCCAGCTCCACCAGCTCCGGGGGCGGGTGGGGCGCTCCCACCACCGGGCCTATGCCTATTTGATCACCCCGTCGAAAAAGGCCATGACCGCCGACGCTGTCAAGCGCATCGAGGCCATTGAATCTCTGGAGGAGCTAGGGGCGGGGTTTATGCTCGCCAACCACGATTTGGAGATCCGCGGCGCCGGCGAACTCTTGGGCGAGGAACAGTCGGGACAGATCTTCGAGGTGGGCTTTACCTTGTACATGGAGCTCCTCGAGCGGGCGGTGGCGGCCTTGAAGCGGGGGGAAGTCCCAGAACTGGACCGACCCCTGGACCACGGCCCGGAGATCGACCTCCAGGTGCCGGCGCTGATCCCCGAGGACTACCTCCCCGACATCCACACCCGCTTGATCATGTACAAGCGCATCGCCAGCGCGGCCACCCCCGAGGAGCTCAAGGAACTCCAGGTGGAGATGATCGACCGCTTTGGCCTGTTGCCGCCCCAGGTCAACCACCTGTTTCGGGTCACAAGCCTCAAGCTCAAGGCATTGCCGGTGGGCATCGCCAAGATCGAGGCCGGCGCCAAGGGGGGTCGGTTCTTGTTCAACCCAAAGCCCAACATCAACGCCGAGCGCTTGATCCAGCTCATCCAAAAGCAACCCAAGATCTACAAGCTCGACGGCCAGGACAAGTTGCGCTTCAGCAAGGCGATGGACGAGCCCGAGGCGCGGGTGCGGGAAGTGGAATGCCTCATCGAGACCCTGGCGCTTTAGAGGACGACTATGGCCACCACGACACCCGAGTCCCCGCCCTGGTGGGAACGGCCCTGTTGGATTTTTGACCTCGACGGCACCCTCACCGAAGCGGTCCACGACTTTGGGGTCATCCGCGCCGAACTCGGGGTGCCGGACAGCGCGGATATCATCCACTACCTGGAGGAGTTGCCCCTGGTGGAGGCTCTGCCCCTGTGGCGCCGGCTGCTGGCCATCGAGGGGGAATTGGTGGCGGCCACGCGCCCTGCCCCCGGCCTGGAACTCCTCATGGAGGGGTTGGGGCGGCGAGGGGTGCGCCTGGGGGTGTTGACCCGCAACACCCGAGGCAACGCCTGGCGCTGCCTAGAGCACCTCCAGGTGGCCCACCTGTTTCGCCCCGAGTGGGTGTTGGGCCGCGACGAGGCGGCCCCTAAACCCGACCCCGGAGGCATCCAGTGGTTGTTGGAGCGCTGGGGTGCCACCCCCGACCAGGGGGTGATGGTGGGGGACTACCGCTACGACCTGTTGGCCGGGCGAGCCGCCGGGGTGGCCACGGTCCACGTGGCCGTGGCCGGGGAATTCCCCTGGCCCGAACTCACCGATGTGGCCGTCTCCACCCTCGCCGAACTCCATGGCCGTTTGGTGAGCCCGGCCTAGGCACCGTGCCGGCGCCCCTGGGTCTCCTGTTCCCATCCCAGCCCCAGCCCCAGGAGGGCCGCCGTGTCCAGCAATCCCTACCAGACCCCCCAAGCCGACCTGGGCCAGCCCGAACTCCCGAGGGCGAGGCCCCTGGCGAGCCGCACCAGCCGCTTGGTGGCGGCCATCCTCGACGCTTTGGCGGGGATCCTGTTCGCCATTCCCATCGCCATTGCCGTGGGGGTCCTCGAAGCCCTCGGGACCTTGGATCCCAACACCTTGAACCTGGTCGTCGGTGGGGGGGGCGTCCTGGCGCTGCTGGCACTGATGATGGTCCAGGGCTATTTGCTCCACCGTCGCGGACAAACCCTGGGCAAAATGGCCATGGCTGTCCAGATCGTCTCGGCCGAGAACTACCGCCGGGTGTCGTTGTGGCGGATTGTGGGGTTGCGGGTGTTGCCCATCAACTTGATCTCCCCCATTCCCGTGGTGGGGCCCGTGGCCATTTTGGTGGATGCTTTGTTTATCTTTCGCGACGATCGCCGCTGCCTCCACGACCTCATCGCCGGCACTGCCGTGGTGGAGTATCGTCCCTGAGGGTGGGGCGCGGCAGCTCAGGTGGGGGTATCCTGGGATCGATCTGCGCCGAGGCTACCCTGGCGCCGTACACCGAAAAAGAACCATACATTCTCCCAGGGTGAATGCCCCGGGCTGGCTGGTCGTCACAGGACGCCGCGGCGCTTGGCAACCGTGATCAACGCCATGTGGGGAAAGGTCACCGCCGCAAGGCCGATGAAGATGATCTGTAGCCAGCGGCCCTCAAAGGTCGCCTCGGATAACAGAGGATAGGCAGCGGCGGCCAGGACCAAGCTCAACACGGTGATGGGGAAGGCCGTGCGGAGCAAAAATCCCCAGGCAGCGGGCCCAGTGTGGCCGGTCCAGGCCAAGGCGCTGTCCATGAGGTGGCGCAGGGAGTGGAGCAGGCCGAAGTACACCGCAAAGGCCACCAAGGGGGGAACCAGGCAAAACAGCGCGGCCACGGCCAAAAGCTCCACGGCGCTGGCCGCTGCCGCCCGAGTCCCCGTGGTCTTGACGCGCCAGAGGGCCCGACCGATGGCCAAGGTAGCCAACCCCAGGGTGGGCCAGAGCAGGGGCTCGATGGCCGTCGTCAGGGTCGCCGCCGCCGCCGGGTGGCTCAACAGGGCAAAGAGCTGTTCCACCTCATTGGGGTAGCAGGCGGTGGGCAACACCACGGGCATCAGGCCCCGGGCGGCGGCTTCGCTGTCGGGCCAGCGGCTGCCCAGGGCGTCGCCTTCGCCAAAGTGGAGGACGGAGGCCAGTAAAAACACCCCCAAGGTCACCCCGGGGACGGCGAGCCAACAGGCGATGATGGCGGCGGCAAATAGCCCATAGCCCACAAAGAACCCCACATTCCACCAGCCGCCCTTGCCTTTGCCCCACAGGAGGCGTCCGGCGTAGTGGTCCAACGCCCCGTGGGGCACCCCCACCAGAGCTACCATGGCTCCCAACAGGGGCAGGGTGGCCGCCGCCAGGTGGGTGGGCCAAAAAAGCGCTGCGGCGATGACCACGGCCGTCGCGATGGCGAAACCCGTGGCGTGGTGGCCGTAGAGGGTGTCCAGGGATGGGGGTACCGCCAGAGGGGGGGGCGTTGGGGAAGTCGCGGAGGTTGCCATGGCGCGTCGTCACCTCAAGCTGGCGCCAGCCACAGGCGATGGCTGCGCAACGCCTCTTTGGTCAAAGCCCCGGCGGGCATGGCGGCCATCACCGCCGCGTAGTCGCCGACGGTGGCAGCATCGCTCAAAAACCGCACCAACCGATCGGCTTCGACCCGTTCGAACAACTGGAACAACAGCCCCGGGGCCCTGGCGGGATAGCGCTGGATAAAGGCGAGGAAAATCCGATCCAACGCCAAGGGCAACCGCTCCCGGGGGGGCGGTGGCGGGCGGTGGGCCTCCAGGGCCGCCACCAGGTGGGGTACGTGGCGCTGGATGGCGGCAAAGCCATAGCCGCTGCTGGGCTTGACCGCCCCGCCGTTGGTACCCACGGGAATGGCCGCCCCCCGGGGGCGCGCCAGGGGCTCAGTGGTCATGGGGATGGCCCCCCGTTCCCGCTCCAATAAGCGACAATCGGCCAATACCAAGCCAAAGCGCTGGGCGCAGTAGTCGACGATGGCCCGGTGGTAGTGGTCCAAATCCAAGGGCTGGGGGGAGAAGAACGTCGCCTCCACCAAGGCCTCGGTGGCGCTAAAGGGCAGTACGTAGAAAAAGTGAATGCCGTGGGTCTGGGGGACGTCAAAATCCATCAACGTCACCGTGGTGGGGTCGAAGACCGGCCCGTTGGCCTCTAGGCGGTAGCCGACAAAGTGCTGCACCCAATGGACGCCCTGGGTGGGGGGGGAGGCGGGGGGTCCCCACGCCGGCGGACGGCTGTCCACCACCTGGTGGGCGAGGATACGACCCCGGTCGGCCACCACCTCCATGCGCCCATCGGCCATGGGCCCTGCGATGGCCTCGACCCGCCAACCCAACCGCAACTCCACATTGGCAGCCCCTGCGAGGCGCTCTAGGGCCAGCCGGTAGAAGGCATCTCCGGGGATGTGACAGTACTGGTAGCGGCCGCTGGCCACCACCTCGCGGCCCTGGAAGCGCACCAGCCAGCGCCGCCAACGGTGGCTGATGGCGGCGCCAAAGGGGTGCGGGTGGACATCCCAGTGGCAAAACGTGCGGTCCTTGGCGTACTGCCGGCGGGGTTCTAGGGCTACCACTCGTCGCTCGCGGCCCACTAGGGCACAGGCCAGGCTCAAACCGGCGCAGCCGGCGCCGATGATGGCCACATCGGTCCCATTCCCGGGGGGAGTGTGGGGGACCAAAGGTCGTCAACCCGTGGGGGCATCGGCCCCGGGCAGACCCTTGAGGCAACGATGGAGGTGGGCGTCGTGGGGCGAGCCCCGGTGCCGAGACCAGTAGCGGGGCAGGCAGAGCAACGCCGTCACGGCCCTCAAGGTGTGCCAGGCCTTCTCCGCGGGCCGGGTGGCCCCCCGGCCGCGCCAAAACAGCGCCCGGCGCCGGCGGATCTTGGTGCCGATGGCCTCGTAGACCCGGGCGGCGATGAGGATGCCCAACCGGGCCCGCAAGGGAATGTAATGCATACCTCGGTCGGCGCTGCGGTAGTAGCGCTGGGCGGCGGCGAGGATGGCGTCCACCGCCCGATCCACCCGCCCTCGCTCCTGGCCTTTGAGGATGGTCGCGGGGCTCAAGGCGGGCTCGGGGAGGTAGCGCCGCTGGCGTCGGGCGTCTTCTTGGACGTCCCGGGCGATGTTGGTGAGCTGCATGGCGATGCCCAAATCGATGGCAAAGGGCAACGCTCGGGGGTCGCGGATCTCCAACACTCGGCACATGGCGATCCCCACCGTGGAGGCCACCCCGTAGGCGTAGCGCAGCAGTTGTTCCCAGTCGGCGATGGCCAGGGGGGTCAGATCCTGCTCTAGGGTGAGCAGCAGGGTATCCACCACCTGGGGGTCGATGTCCCGCTCGGCCAACAGGGTCAATAGATCCGCCATGGTGGGGTCATCGCTGGCCCCGCGCGCCAGGTCCCGGCGCAGGGCCGCCAGCCGCTCTCGTACCTGGTGGGGATCGCCGCCGCCGTCGACGCCGAGATCCACCAGATCGTCCACGTAGCGGCAAAAGGCGTAGAGACGGGCGGCGTCCACCGCCTGGTCCAGGGGCAGAAACCGCGCCGCCCAGTAGAAGCTTTTGCCGTGGCGGCGCAGGGTGTGGCGGGGGGAGGCCACGGGGTTGCCGCCGACGGGGCGTCCACGGTGGACCCCATGATCGAGGGCCCCTTGGCCAACAGCCCCTCCACCACCTTGGCGGAACTCACCACCCCGGGCATACCGGCCCCGGGGTGGGTGCCGGCGCCGACGAAGTATAACCCGTCGATGTCTTCGGCCTTGTTGTGGAAGCGAAAGTAGGCCGAAAGGGTGAAGCGGGGCGCCACGGAAAACCCACTGCCCACATAGCTCAAGTAACGGCTCACGAA
>JBHJHK010000178.1:0-16066 GCA_050330975.1 Candidatus Competibacterales bacterium
AGGCGCTTTTGAACATCACCCCCTCAAACAGGGCCGGGCTGTAGTCGTAGTTGCGCACCAACAACGGGGGGTGCCCCGGCCACAGGGCCTGGGAGCAACCCGACAGATAGGCCGGGGGACAGTAGAGGCTCAAAAACCGCGCCGCGGTATCGCCCCCCCCCGCCAGGTCCACCAGGGCCTCATAGGTGGGCAACAGCTCTGGCATGTGACGCTTGAGGGCCCGGACACAGCTCAAGTAGCGGGGTCGCTCCTTGACCCCCTCACTGGTGAACCAGGCCCGGTAGGCCGGCCACAGGCGCTCAAACAGACCCTGCCAGCGGGGCCCGGGGCGGGCCTCGGCAATGGTTTCAAAGGTGTGGCAAGACCCGGGGTCGATGGGTAGGTGAGAGACGGCCACTGTGGTCCCTAGAGAATTTTAAATGCCCCCGGGGCCGGAGCGGGCTCTACGGCGGCGGCGGGCAAGGGCTTGGCCCGGTAGCGGTCTTTGATGGCGGCGATCCACTGGCCCGCCCGCTCGTTGAGGACAAAGTCGTCGGTCATGGCCCGGCCGCGGAGGATCAAAATCCCCAGATCAGCCCCCTCGTAGCGGTAATTGTCGGGGCCGGTGATGCGGAGGAAGAAAGCCTCCTTTTCGCTTGCCACCGCCCGGCGGTGGTAGTCGAAGCGGCTGTATTCGATGGCCCCGTTGTCGTACATCCGCCAGATGCCGGTCTCCGGGGCCTCGGTGACGATGTCGACGGAATCGTCGGTGTGCTTGATCACCAGCTGGCACCAGGCGTCGATGTAGTCGGGGTCGGACCAGCGGGCGTTGAGGTCGTCGACGTCAAAATCGAACTCCACCCCGGAAAATTCCAGCAAGTGAAACAAAAACAGCGGTGCGTCGGCGTGGGCAAAGGCGGCGTGGTTGGTCATGGAGCTAGCCCCGGTGACCCGGGGATTGAGTTCCCCTAGGTAGATCTCATCGCTGTCCAAATCGATGAGAAAATCCAGGTCAAAGTAGCCCCGATAGCCCTCCTGGCGCAGCTGCTCCCCAAAGGCGAAGGTGTAGTCCCGGGCCTTGTCCCGCACCTTCTGGGTAAAGGCCCCGGGGAAGATCTCATTGCCGCACCAACCGCCCTTGTAGGGGGTCAAGGCCTTGGCCCCCACCACCTCGGTCAACAGCGGTCCGACGATGGTGCCCCGTTTGGTGGTACAGGCCTCCAAGGTGGACCCCCGACAGTTGAGGCGCTTCATGATCTTCACCTCGGGGTCGGGGGTGATCTCCCCTTCGTGCTTGCGCCAGTCGTCTTCGTCGCGGATGAAAAAGGTGGTGTGGCCCGAGTCGCCGAAGGCGGTCTGGATCACCAGATCGTGACCCAAATGGTGCTCATCGGCGATCTGGAGCAGATTTTGGTAGCTCTCCACCTTGGCCAGGGCATTGGGGGCGCTGGGGACCCCGGCCTTGTTGCCGATCCGCACCGTCTCCATCTTGTTGTCGCAGCGGTTGCGCAGGGCCGCCGGCGGGAACCATACCTCCAAACCCACCTCTTTGGCCAAGGCCTCGGTCTTTTCGTCGAACATCAAAAACACCGCCACGGGATCGGGGCCCTGGGCGCGGATAAAGTCGATGACCTCTTTGTGTTCCAAGAGGTAGTTATTGATATCTTCGATGCCCTCGAATTCGGGGTGGGGGAGTTCTGTGGGCACAAAGACGTTGGGGTGGCGACCGTCGTAGCAGTCGATGTAGTTGATGTATTTAAAGCCCCGCACCCACTCGTCCATCCCCAACAAATTGAAGTTGGTGGCGCTGATGAAAAACATCGGCCGTTCGTTGCGGTGGAAAAAACGGCGAATGTCGGAAATGCCCTTGAGATTTTTCTTCACGGTCAACTCCTCGCTGACGGCTGCACGGGTGGCCGGCGGCCTTGGAACAGGCGGCGGCCCCGGGGGGAAATGGCGCCCTAGAGCCAGGGGGGCGATGGCTTGCCAAAGCTCGGTCAGGAGCGATTGCCACCAACCGGTGCGGGGTGCCATCTACTTGGCGGCGGCCAGATCCACGGCCTCGGAAGGACCCGGGGGGGCGGCGGGGGTTGAGCCTTGCCGCAGCGCCGCCTCGGTGAACACCCGCAGCCCCAAATTGGCCCGGTAGCCGTGGATCTCCCGGGTGTCTAGGGCGTTCATAAAGGCGACGATCTCAGGGCTGATGACCTGCCCCGGCACCAGGATGGGAAAGCCCGGGGGGTAGGGAATGACGAAGATGGCCGACACCACCTCGCGCCCCGCCGCCATGAGCTTGGGCAGTTGGTCCAGGGTGACAAATTCGCACAGCTCGTCTTTATAGGCCATAAAAAACGCCCGGCGCACCTCGCCATCCCGGGTGGCCTCCAGGGTTTTAAAGGCCTTGTGGAAGCGGCTGAAGTTGGGCAGGGGCGGGTTGTCGCAGGTCAGGGCGTGGACGGTGCGCTGGTGGACCGTGCGCTCGGCGCGACTCATGTCGCTACAGCGCTCGTCCAGCTCCTGGGCGATCTTCACCAACACCTCGATCAAATAGGCCACCGAACTTCTGGTGGTGCCGATGTTGGGCATAAACAGCACGGTGTTGCGGGTGGTCTTGTTGATCTGGATGCCGTACTTGTCCATCAAGTACTCGTGCTTGAAGTGGTCGCCGTCCACCCCCGTGGCGCCGATGTACAAGGTCAAGTGGCTGGGGTCCAGCACAAACTCGTCTTCCCGCCAGGCGTGTTCCATCCGCGACCAACCCTTTTCGGCGTCGTAGTAGAACTCCGTCCCCGAGGGCCGGTGGGTTGGGGGGATCAGATCCCCTACGGTCAAAAAGCGAAAGTAGCGGCTCAACAGGGGGTGTTTGCTCACGGCCTCCCGCAACGCCATGGCCTGGTCGGTCTGGCGCTGGACAAACTCGAAGCCCTCCAACTCCACCTGGCGCCGTCCCACGTCCAACGAAGCCAAGATCTGGTAGTTGGGGGAGGTGGAGGTGTGGGTCATGTAGGCTTCGTGGAAGGCATCCTCCACCTTGTGGTGGTAGTCCTGGTCGTGGATGTGGATCATCGATCCCTGGCGCAAGGCCGTGAGGCGCTTGTGGGTGGACTGGGTGGCGTAGACCCTGACCCGCACCTGATCGGGATCGGGCAACAGCCGGGTGTTCAGCAGGGCGTCGGGGTCCCGGCCTTGGAGGGCCTGCTGTTGCTCTTGGTAGCGGCGCCGGTAGTCGGCGCTTTTGTAGCGCCCCTTGAGGCGGGCCGCCACCGCCATGGCGGTGCGCTGGCGGTAGGTGGGGTGAAAGCGGGCAAAGGCGAACCAGGCTTCGTCCCAGAGGAAGATCAAGTCGGGCTTGATGGCCAAACACTCTTCCATGACTCGCTCGACGTCGTAGATCAATCCGTCGAAGGTGCAGTTGGTGAGGAGCAGCATCTTGACCCGATCCAGCTCCCCGGCGTCTTGGTAGTTCAGCAAGGTCTGTTTGATGGTGGCGAGGGTCACCGCCCCGTACATGGTGTACTGCTCGATGGTATAGGAATCCAGATAGCACACCCGAGCCCCCGCCAACACCATGCCGTAGTGGTGGGACTTGTGGCAGTTGCGGTCCACCAGCACGATATCCCCGGGCTCCACCAACGCCTGGACCACGATTTTGTTGCCGGTGGAGGTGCCGTTGGTGACAAAAAAGGTCTGGTTGGCGCCAAAGGCCCGGGCCGCCAGGTTTTGCGCTTCCTTGAGGGGGCCGGTGGGGTCCAACAGGGAATCCAGCCCTCCGGAGGTGGCCGAGGTCTCGGCCATAAAGATGTTGGGGCCGTAGAACTGGAGCATGTCCTGGATCCAGCTGGACTTGATGATGGACTTGCCCCGGGACACCGGCAGGGCGTGGAACACCCCGGTGGGCTGTTTGGAGTAGGTCTTGAGGGCGTTGAAAAACGGGGTGCGGTAGCGCTGGCTAACCCCCCTGAGGATGCTCAAGTCCAGCTCCAGGTAGTCCTCTTCCCGGTAGAACACCCGCTTGAAATTGGGGTGGAGGTTGCCGGCGATGCCCTCCACCGCCACGTCGGTGACCAGGTACAAATCCACTTCGGGGCGCAACTCGGCGATCTTGGCCCCCAGGATGGGGCCGATGTCGCTGTCGCTGAGCTCCATATCTTCGGCTTCGGGGTCGAAGTCCGCCAGGAGTTGGCGGAGGATCTCCAGCTGGTGGCGGGAACGGAAGGGAAAGCCGTAGCGGATGACACAGGCCTGGATATTGAAATTGAACAACGCGGCGATCACCGCATCTTCAAAGCTCGGCACGGTGACGATTTCGTAGACGAAGGGGTCGTCGTCCCGGCGCATGCGCCGCAACCCCTGGCGGAGTTGTTGTTCCTCTTTGGGGGAGAGGTTGTCCACCACCAGGACTTCGAAGTAGGGGCGCCGGTGGGCGGCTTTGGGGTCGCCGCCGGTGGTGAGATCCAAGCCTTCGTCGTCGCCATCTCGCTCCACCGTCAAGTCGATGGTCCGGTGGCGGTAGCTCAAACTCCCCAACGCCCGGTTGATCCGGGCCGCGGCGCGGCTCAGCTTGGGGTAGCGGCGGTCGTGGTAGAGCTCGAAGAGGTAGGCGAAGTCGTGGCGGCTGGGGAAGGCCCAGTAGCTGTCGATGGGTTCGAGGAGCGCCAGATCGTCGCCGACCCGCTGGTGCAAACGCTCGAAGGTGCGCCCCCCGGGGGCGGCCTCGGCGAGGCGGGCGGCGTTGTCCTTGAGGCGCCGCCAACCCTCGGCCCGCAATTGGCTAATGGAGTGATAGGCGTTGAGGGAAATGCCCTGGTCAACGCGGCGGGGGGTGGCTCGATCGCGCCCCATGGAACGTCCTCCCGGCAGTGGGACACCCCAGGGTGGCAGAGAACTCGCTTTGGATAACGCCCCCCGATGCGTCGGTGACTTGATCACAACCTTCAGTATTGCAGTGACGATAATCCTAGGTCAGAGGGCGGGGGTTTGCAAAAACTACCCCGCAGGACTGGCGAGGTTCACAATCCCTGGGATCGATCTATAGTAAAACAAGTCAATGGGCATGGGTCGTCGCAAAGGGCGATCCCCAACGCCTCATAACGTCCCTCATAACGTCAAGGAGAAGTGTTCATGAGAACCCTGTTTACAGCTGGTCTTGGTCTGTTGTTGGTAGCGACCACCGCCACTCAGACCCAAGCCGCCGAAGAGACCTTTATCACCATCGGCACCGGTGGCCAGACTGGGGTCTACTACGTGGTGGGCCAGTCCATCTGCCGGTTGGTCAACCGCAACACCAGCGAACACGGCATCCGCTGCACCGCCCCCTCCACTGGTGGCTCCATCGCCAATTTGAACGCCCTGCGGGCCGGGGAACAGACCATGGGGGTGGCCCAGAGCGACTGGCAGTACCACGCGTTCAATGGCACCTCCCGCTTCGAAGAACAAGGCCCCATGGAAAACCTCCGGGCGGTATTCTCCGTCCACAAGGAGCCCTTCACCGTGGTGGCCCGGGCCGACGCCGGCATCGAGAGCTTTATGGACCTCAAGGACAAGCGGGTCAACGTCGGCAACCCCGGCTCTGGCCAGCGGGGCACCATGGAAGTGGTCATGGAGGCCATGGGTCTGACCATGGACGACTTCGCCTTGGCCTCGGAGCTCAAAGCCGCCGAGCAAGCCCAGGCCTTGGGTGACAACAAGATCGATGCGTTTATCTACCAGGTGGGCCACCCCAACGGCTCCATCCTAGAGGCCACCTCCACCGCCGACGGCAGTTTGGTCTCGGTGGAGGGCGATCCCATCCAAGAGCTCATCGACAACAACAGCTTCTACTCGGCCGCCACCATCCCCGGGGGGTTGTACCAGGGCAACGACGAAGACATCGCCACCTTCGGCGTGGGTGCCACCTTTGTCACCACCGCCGAGGTCCCCGACGAGGTGATCTACCAGGTGGTCAAGGCGGTGTTTGAAAACTTCGACCGCTTTAAGCGCCTCCACCCAGCCTTTGAAAACCTCGACAAGACCCAGATGGTGAAGGACGGCCTCACCGCGCCGTTGCACCCCGGCGCCGAGCGCTACTACCGAGAAGCCGGCCTCTTGTAAGGCTCCCTCCGGGGCCGGGATACCCCTCCCGGCTCCGGCTCTCCCCTGGATACCTGCAAGATCCGTCCTCTAAGGCCCGCCCATGACCGACCAGACCACCGCCTCCAGCGCCTCTGACGCCGACCTCCAAGACCTGGTCGCCCAGACCGACACCGGCGCCCGCACCCCCGGCGGCGCGGCAGAGAAGACCATCCTCGGCACCGCCCTGGCTTGGTCGCTGTTTCAACTGTGGTTTGCCTCGCCGTTGCCGTTTATGCTGCGCTTTGGGGTGTTCAACGACACCCAGGCCCGCTCCATCCACCTGGCCTTTGCCATCTTCCTGGCCTACTTGGCGTTTCCCGCCTTTAAAAGCTCGCCGCGCCACCGCATTCCCATCACCGATTGGGTCATGGCGTTGGCGGGGGCCTTCTGCGCCGGTTATCTGTACCTTTTCTACGCCGAGCTCTCCCAGCGCCCCGGGGCCCCCATCACCCAGGATATCGCGGTGGCCACGGTGGGTATGCTACTGCTGCTGGAGGCCACCCGACGGGCCCTGGGCCCCCCCTTGACCATCATCGCCGCGGTGTTTTTGGCCTACACCTTTTTGGGTCCCTACATGCCCAACCTCATCGCCCACCGGGGGGAGAGCCTGGCGTCGGTGGCCAACCACCAATGGGTCACCACCGAGGGGGTGTTTGGCATCGCCTTGGGGGTGTCCACCAGTTTTGTGTTTTTGTTCGTGTTGTTCGGGGCGTTGTTAGATAAGGCCGGGGCGGGGAATTACTTCATCAAGGTGGCCTTTGCCATGCTGGGACACCTGCGGGGTGGACCCGCCAAGGCGGCGGTGGTGTCGTCGGGTCTCACGGGGCTGATTTCGGGGTCCAGTATCGCCAACGTGGTCACCACCGGCACTTTTACCATCCCCATGATGAAGCGGGTGGGCTTTAGCGCCGAGAAGGCCGGCGCCGTGGAGGTGGGCTCGTCGGTCAATGGCCAGATCATGCCCCCGGTCATGGGGGCAGCGGCGTTTTTGATGGTGGAATACGTGGGGATACCCTACTTCGACGTCATCACCCACGCCTTTCTGCCGGCGCTCATTTCCTACATCGCCTTGGTTTACATCGTCCACCTCGAAGCCCTCAAGGCCAATATGCCCACCCTGCCCCGGGCAGCCGGGACGATGGCCCAGTCCCCCGCCCGACAGCTATTGGGTTTTGTGGGGGGCTTTTTGCTGTTTGCCACCCTGGCCGTGGGGGTCTACTACGGCATCGGTTGGATCAAGCCCACCTTTGGCGATCAAGCCTTGGCTGTGATCCTCGCCCTGTTGGCCGTCGTCTACCTGGGACTGTTGTGGGTGGGGTCGCGCCAGCCGGAACTGGCCGTGGACGACCCCAACGCCCCGGTGACGGAGCTCCCCGAGCCCGGTCCCACGGTCAGGTCGGGGCTGCACTATTTGCTGCCGGTGGTGGTGCTCATTTGGTGTTTGATGATCGAGCGGTTATCCCCGGGACTGTCGGCCTTCTACGCCACCGTGTTGATGATCTTTATCCTCATCACCCAACGCCCCATCAGCGCCCTGTTCCGCGGCCAAGGGGACTTGGTGGGCCAGGTGAAGCGGGGGTTTGTCGAACTCGTCGACGGGCTCATCGGTGGGGCGCGCAATATGATCGGCATCGCCATCGCCACCGCCACCGCCGGGGTCATCGTCGGCTGTGTGTCCCAGACTGGAGTGGGGTCGGTGTTGGCCGACGTGGTGGAGGTGGTCTCCATGGGCAACATCGTGTTGATCTTGCTGTTCACCGCGGTGTTGAGCCTGATTTTGGGCATGGGCTTGCCCACCACCGCCAACTACATCGTGGTTTCGTCTCTACTGGCGCCGGTGATCGTCACCTTGGGCCAGGAGTCGGGCCTCATTGTGCCCTTGATCGCCGTCCACTTGTTTGTGTTTTACTTCGGCATCATGGCCGATGTGACCCCGCCGGTGGGCCTGGCGTCCTTTGCCGCCGCCGCCGTGTCCGGGGGCGACCCCATCCGCACCGGCTTCCAGGCGTTTTACTACAGCCTGCGCACGGCGGCTCTGCCGTTTTTGTTCATTTTCAACACCGATTTGCTCCTCATCGACGTGGATTGGTTCCACGGCATCGCGGTGTTTATCGTCGCCACCGCCGCCATGTTGGTGTTTGCCGCCGCCACCCAGGGTTATTTCTTCGCCCGCAACCGCTTTTACGAGTCGCTGGCGTTGTTGCTGGTGGCCTTCACCCTGTTTCGCCCCGGGTTTTGGATGGACATGATCGTCCCCCCCTACCTCGAGGTCGCCCCCACCCGCCTCCAAGCGGTGGTGGATGAACTGCCCCCCGGGGAGGTCTTGCGCCTGGGGATCGATGGCTTGGACGAGGTGGGGGAACCCCGCTCCTTTGTCGCCCCCTTACAGATTCCCCCCGGGGAGAGCGGCGAAGCGCGGCTCATAGACGCTGGCCTCGAGCTCATCGAGCGGGACGGCCAGGTGATCATCGACAACGTCGCCTTTGGCAGCGCCGCCCAGGAGGCCGGCCTCGACTGGGACCAGGTCATCACCACCGTGCGGGCCCCCAATCCCCAGCCGTGGAAGGAATTGATGTACATTCCGGCCCTGGCGTTGTTGGGGTTGATCGTCCTCCTCCAGCGCCGCCGCCAACCAGCTGCGGCGCCGAGCCAGGCGACGCCCGCCCCCGTGTAATACCCTTTTTGAGGCTCGAGAGGACACCGCCATGTATCGGGATATCCTGCTCCCCGTGGACTTGGGCCACGACAGCTCCTGGCAACGGGCTCTGCCCGTGGCCGTGGAGTACTGTCAGGCCTTTGGCGCCACACTCCACGTCATGACCGTCATCCCCAGCTTTTCCCTGCCCATCATCGGCCAGTACTTCCCCCCGGACTTCGAACAAAAAGCCCGGGAGGAGGCCAACCGCCAGCTCCACGCCTTTGTCAAAGACAAAGTGCCGTCGAAGGTCAATGTTCAGCATATCGTCGCCGAGGGCATGTTCTATCAGCAGATCATCGCCGTCGCCGACCAAATCGACGCCGACCTCATCGTCATGGCCCGCCATCGACCGGATCTCAAGGACTATTTGTTGGGCCCCGACGCCGAGAACGTGGTGCGCCACACCCGCCGTTCGGTGTTGATCGTCTACGACGATCATCCCCTGTAGGGGGGCGGGTTGGGCCTGTCCCTCGCCGCCTGGTGGACCCTGGCGGTGATCGTCGGTTGCAGCGCGTTACTGGCCTTTAGCCGCTTTCGTCCGGAGCTGGTGTTGAGCGGCGGCCTGGTGGTGCTGCTCACCTCTCACGTTCTCACCCCCCAAGAGGCCCTGGCGGGGTTGGCCAACGAGGGTCTGGTGACCATTGGCTTGCTCTACGTGGTGGCCGCGGGCCTCCAGGAGAGCGGCAGCATGGGGTTTGTCCTCCACCGGCTGCTGGGGCTACCCAGGGGGCTGATGGCGGCCCAGGCGCGGCTCATGGCACCGGTGCTGATCATGAGCCCGTTTTTGAACAACACCCCCGTGGTGGCCACTTTGATACCCACCACGCTGCGCTGGGCAAAACGCCTCAAGATCTCTCCGTCAAAGTTGTTGTTGCCGTTGAGCTACGCCGCCATCTTGGGGGGCACTTGTAGCTTGATTGGCACCAGTACCAACTTGATCCTCAACGGCTTGCTCATCCGGGAAACCGCCACAGCGGGCCTGGGTATCTTCGACATCGCCTGGGTGGGGATCCCCTGTGCCGCCTCGGGGTTTATTTATCTCCTGCTGGCCAGCCGCTGGCTCCCCGACCGGCTACCGGCCACGTCGACCTTTGGCGACCCCCGGGAGTACACCGTGGAGATGGTGGTGGTGGGCACGGGTCCCCTGGTGGGCAAGACGGTGGAGGCCGCGGGCCTGCGGGAGGTGGACGGGTTGTACCTGGTGGAAATCGAGCGGGAGGGGCGGATCATCGCCGCCGTGGGCCGCCACGAGCGCCTGCGGGCCTATGATCGGCTGGTGTTCGCCGGGGTCACCGACGCCGTGGCGGAACTGTGTCTCATCCGCGGCTTGTCCCCGGCGGTGGACGCCAGCTTTACCCTGGCCGACCCCTACCCCGAGCGGCGGTTGGTGGAGGTGGTGGTCTCTCCCCAGTGCCCCCTGGTCAACGAAACCCTGGCGGATGGTCGGTTTCGCACCCACTACGGCGCCTCGGTGGTGGCGGTGTGTCGCCACGGCCAACGGCTCGCCGAACCCCTGGGAAAAGTGCGCCTGCAACCGGCGGATACCCTGTTGCTGGTCACCCGCCCGGCCTTTTTGGAGCGCCACCGCTATTCGCGGGATTTTCTGTTGGTGAGTGCCGTGCCCCCCACCGAGGGCACCTCGGGGGAGCGGGCCTGGCTGGCCTGGACCATTTTGGCGGCCGTGGTGGCGTTGGCCATGACCAACGCCATGCCCATGGTCAACGCCGCCATGCTGGGGGCGGGGACCATGGTGCTGCTGGGGTGCTGCCCCCTGGCGGCCGCCGCCCGCAGCATCAACGGCCCAGTGCTATTGGCCATCGCCAGCGCCTTTGGTCTGGGGGAGGCGTTGCGGGTCACCGGAGCCGCCGAGGCCATCGCCGTGGGGCTCATCACCTGGGCCGGCGACAGTCCGTGGCTGTTGTTGACCAGCGTCTACGCCACTACGGCGCTGCTCACCGCCTTTGTCACCAACGGTGCCGTGGCTGTGTTGATGTTCCCCGTGGTCCTAGTGGCCACCCGCGCCTTGGGGTTTGAGCTGACCCCCTTTGTCATCGCGGTGATGATGGGGGCCTCGGCGAGCTTTGCCACCCCCATCAGCTATCAGACCAACCTCATGGTCTACGGCTTGGGGGGCTATCGGTTTGGGGATTACCTGCGCTTGGGCCTACCCTTGAACGTCATCGTCGGCGCCATCACCGTGGCGGTGGCGCCCTTGATTTGGTCGTTTTAGGGACCCTGAGTGGGGCAGTCAGGAATGGCGTTTAGCACCACAGCCCTAAGTTGGCAGCCAGCCTTGTCAACTTACCCATCGAGAAAGTTTTTTATTATTCGTTGCGATGAGGACGCATTCGGTCGAGTAGTAGCAGTGATAGAGGTTTGATCATCGAATCTATAAGGCTTACGGCTGTAGTCATTGGCCAACGGGCCCTTGTATCCATTCATCAAGGGAGAAAACGATGCTGACTTGGGAGCAAATTTGCCAACACCCTGGTTTGCGAGATCTGCCGTTCAAGGTGGAAACGGATGAACGAGGGCGGATCATTATGAGTCCAGCCAAAAATTATCATGGTGCACAACAGAACCATATTGGGTATTTGCTGAAGATGTTGGCGCCAGACGGGATTGGGATTACCGAATGTGCCATTGAAACGCGAGCGGGCGTCAAAGTCGCCGACGTGGCCTGGCTGACCTGGGCTCACTTTGATGTGGCCGAATCCCAGGCCGCTTGTGACCGCTCCCCGGCAATTTGCATCGAAATCGTCTCTGGCAGTAACACGGCGGCCGATATGGACCAGAAACGGGCCTTGTATTTCGAGCACGGTGCCGAGGAAGTTTGGTTGTGCGAGGACGGCGCGATGCGGTTTTTCACCTTGGCGGGAGAAGTTGAGGCCTCGCCGCGTATTCCCCAGTTTCCGCGTCGGGTGGACTATCGACGTCCTCGCCCATGAAATGGGAGACGCTTATACCATTCAACGGCATTATCACAATGAAAATCAGCGAAAAATCTTGGCCACCAAGTCACCCTTCTCCCGCGCCCTGGGCGCGGGAGAAGGGCCGGGGATGAGGGCTCTTGAAGGAGCCTCGTGGGGTCGAGGGGGAGCCCTACCCCCCGGCCCCCTCCCACGCCGCGACGCGGGAGAGGGGTGACTTGCTTGTTGGGCGAGAGGGTGTGTCCACGAGAGGGGAGGCGTCCATGGGCCTCCATGAGCCACTCACCAAGGGAATGGCGCGCCCAAGTGTATTCAGCGCCCTAACCGCCTAGACTCCCCTTCTCTGCTGAGAAAGTCAGCATCTCTATGCCACCAAGTATTTCTTCAACACCGACGCCCCTACGGTGTACTTGGGATCCACCATATTCCCCAACCGCACCCGACCCGCTTGGGTGAGGAAAAAGTAGGCATCCCATTTGTCGAAGCCATACTCTGCCACCATCCAATACACCAGCTCCCGGTAGGCGATCCGGGCGGCGTCCTCCAACGGCCGGGCGCTGCCGATGGTCATGATAAAGTCTTCGGTCTCCAACCGCGGCCAGGCAAAAGACCAGCCCTTGATCAAATCCACCTGGAGGGTCACCGTCGCCTCGTGCTCCACGGCAACCCCGCACAATTCCCCATCCCCTTGAGCGGCGTGGCAATCCCCCAGATACAAATAGGCGTCTTTGTGCTGGATGGGCAAGTAAATCACCGATCCAGGAGCCACATCGGGCAAATCCATATTGCCGCCGTAGTAATCGGGCTGGAGAGAGGTGATGGCCTCGATCTCCGGCGACACCCCGATGGTGCCGATAAACGGCTCGTAGGGCAGCTTGATCTTGTCGCTCCAATGGACGAATTGTTCATCCACATC
This sequence comes from Candidatus Competibacterales bacterium, assembly GCA_050330975.1. Lineage (GTDB taxonomy): Bacteria > Pseudomonadota > Gammaproteobacteria > Competibacterales > Competibacteraceae > JBHJHK01. Next base: position 12,635 of record JBHJHK010000178.1, read on the forward strand.
CATCTTCCGCACCAGTTCTGGCAACGGCTCGTTGAGGACCGCCGTTTGGGTAGTGCCGGCAAGACCGCCAAACTCCGGCACCAGAGCCGTGGTGCCCCGGGGTTGGGGGCCCCGAGGCGCCATGGCTTGGATGTAGACCGCCAGGCAGTCGCCCTTTTCCGCTCCGGTGACGGCGATGGGGCCGTTTTGGGGGTTGAGATAGGGCAAATTGAGCTTTTCGCTGGGCTTATCCTGTGGGATCTTGATGGCCCCTTCAAAGGCGTCTTTGGTCTCCACCACCACCACGTCGCCGGGGACAATAGTCATCACCGGGTCGGCGTAGGGACCGTAGACGTAGTGGTACTTGCCCTGTTGGGCCTCGCTGAGGGTGTGGTTTACCCCGGCCTTGCCCTTGGCGACGCCGCGCTGGGCCATGATAGAGTTGTCGAGCCAGCTCATGGTGGTAGATGCTCCCGCGGATGTGGGTGTCGATAGTTGATGGGGGTATTAGACGGATAGATAGGCCTGGACCCCGTCGCTGTCCATGGCAGCGCCCTCCCCTTGGGCGACGATGGCCCCCCGAGCCAACACGGCATAGCGATCGGCCAGGGATTGGGCAAAATCGTAGTACTGCTCCACCATGAGGATGGACATCTCCCCCTTGAGGCCGGCGATCACCGTTTGGATGTGCTGGACAATGGAGGGTTGGATGCCCTCGGTGGGCTCGTCGAGGATCAGTAGCCGAGGGCCGACGACCAAGGCCCGGGCGATGGCCAGCTGTTGCTGCTGCCCCCCCGACAGACTGCCACCATAGCGATGGCGCATCTGAGCCAAAACGGGAAATAACTCAAAAACCCGCTCTAGGGCGGGGCGGCGCTTTTGAACGCCGTGGGCCTCCAGGGCTACGGCCAGGTTGTCCCCCACGGTCAATTCGGCGAAGATCTCCCGCCCCTGGGGCACGTAGCCAATGCCCCGCCGGGCTCGGCGGTGGGAGGGCTGACGGGTGACGTCTTCGCCGTCGATGAAAACCCCGCCCCGGGCCACGGGCAACACCCCCATAATGCAGCGCAGCAACGTGGTCTTGCCGGCGCCGTTGCGGCCCAGCAACGCCAGACAGGCGCCGTCGTCTACGGTCAACGACACCGCCCGCAGGGTCTGAGAGCTGTCGTAAAATTGGTCGAGTTGGCGCACCTCAAGCCGCATGCTGGCGCCCCAAATAGACCCGCTGGACTTGGGGGTCGGACTTGACCCCGGCCATGTCCCCCTCGTAGAGGAGCCGCCCCTCGTGGAGGACAGTGACTTTGTCGGCAACCCGCTCGACAAACTCCATGTCGTGCTCAATGACCAACACCGCCCGGTCGGGACTTTTGAGTTGGCGCACCAGCTCCACCGTGCGGGTGGTCTCCTCGTCGCTCATCCCCGCCACCGGTTCGTCGAGCATCAATACCCGGGGTTGTTGAATCAGCAACATCCCGATCTCCAACCACTGTTTCTGGCCGTGGGACAAAGTCCCCGCCAGGGTCTTGGCCCGGTCCTGGAGTTGAACGGTGGCCAACGTGGCGGCGATGGCCTCCTCCTTGGCCGCCCGCCGACCCAAGATGAGCTCCTTCCACAGGGCACAGGGGTACTGACGCAACGCCAAGGCCACGTTGTCGGCCACGGTCAACGCCTCAAAGACGCTGGGCTTTTGAAATTTGCGCCCCAGCCCCCCCAGGGCGATCTGGGGCTCGGTGAGGCGGGTCAAGTCGACGGTGCCGTCGAACAGTACCCGACCCCGGCGAGGGGAGGTCTTGCCGGTGAGAACATCCAGCAGCGTGGTCTTGCCGGCGCCGTTGGGGCCGATGATGGCGCGGATCTCGCCGTAATCCACGGTGAGGGAAAGACCGTCGATGGCGACAAAGGCACCAAACTGGACGGTCAAGTCATCGATGTACAAAGCCTCCCGGCGGCGGCTCACGACGCCACCTCCCCCACCCGGCGCTGGGGCCGTTGGAGAAGATCCAACAAGCCGTTGGGAAACACCACCACCACCACCAACACCAACCCGGCGACGATAAAGGGCCACAGATCGGGGACGAAGCCCGTGAGCCAAAACTTGAGGCCATTGATGACCGCTGCCCCCAAAAAGGCCCCATAGAGACGGCCGCGGCCACCAATGGCCACCCAGACGGCGATTTCCAGGGATAGCTCCGGCGATAACAAGCGGGGATTGACGATCCCCACCTGGGGGACGTAGAGCATCCCCGCCACGGCGGCGAGGACCGCCGACAGGCAAAAGGCCAGCAGTTTGATCCACAGGGTGTCATAGCCCAAAAACCGCAGCCGGGCTTCGTCGTCCCGCACCGCCACCAACAGCTGACCCAGGGACGAGCGCAGCAACAGCGCCAGTCCCACCAGGACGCCGGCGGCGATCCAGCAAGAGGCGGCGGCGAGGAACACAATGGCAGACCGCTCCGCCAAGGGCATGCCCAGGATCTCCACAAACCCCGTCATGCCGTTGTTGCAGCCAAAGCCGGTGTCGTTGCGAAACATCAACAACATGGCTACATAGACCAAGGCCTGGGTGATGATGGCAAAGTAGACCCCGCTGACCCGGGAGCGAAATGAGATGTAGCCAAACCCAAAGGCCACCAGGGCGGGAAGCCCCATGATCAACGCCAGGGTGTAGAGGGGCGACTCAAAACCGTACCAGTAAACGGGGAACTCATTCCAACCCATGAACAGCATAAAGTCCGGCGGGGTGCCGGTGACGGCAAAGGACACCTTCACCAAGTGCATGGCCACCAGGTAGCCCCCCAGAGCAAAGTACAGGCCGTGGCCCAAACTCAAGATACCCCCGTAGCCCCAGATCAAATCCAGGGCCAAGGCCAACAGGGCAAAGGCGACGATCTGGCCCAAGAGATTGACGGCGTAGTTGGACAAAAACAACGCCTCGACCTGGTCTCCCAGGGGCAAAGCAACGCCCACGATGGCCAGTAGCGAGGCCATGAGGGCCACCCCCAGGGGAAAGGCCGTGGGATGGGCGCGGGGTGCCATCTCAGCGCCTCCCCCGGGGGGCAAAGAGTCCCTCCGGCCGCACTTGGATAAAACCGATGATCATCAGCAAGACGATGACCTTGGCCGCCACGGCCCCGTAAAGGGGTTCGATAAACACGTTGATTTGACCAATGCCCAGGGCCGCCAGGGCCGTACCCGCCAAACTGCCCACCCCACCCATAACCACCACCATAAACGCGTCGACGATAAAGTGGGTACCCATGGTGGGATTGACGTTATAAATCTGCGACAGCGCCAATCCTCCCAAACCCGCCAACCCCGAGCCAAAGCCAAAGGCCAAGGCGTCCACCCGTCGGGTGGACACCCCGGTACAGCCGGCCATGGTGCGGTTTTGACTCACGGCGCGGATGAACAACCCCAAGGAGGTGTAGCGCAACAGCAAAAAGGTCAACGCCA
>JBHJHK010000179.1:0-4470 GCA_050330975.1 Candidatus Competibacterales bacterium
GTGGGGGCTGGTGGGGTCGGGGCGGGGATGGTTCACGCCGTGGGGCCGCAGGCGCAGTTTGGGCATGGTGGCGTAGGCCGACAACACTACAGTGGCCAGGCAAAAGCCCATCATAACCCCGAGACCCAACGCCAGGCGCGGCTTGTCCAGGTGGGGTAAAGACAACGAGATGATCACCGAAGACAAGGTGATGAGCATATTGGCCTTGAGGTCGGCCATGGTACTCAAGTGTTCGTGGTGCATGCGCGTTTGGCGCAGCAGGTGGTCGGCGTGGGAGCCGGGGCGATCGATATTCACGGCCGACAGAGCACCGACTCGGCTCCTCACCAACTCACTTTTTCGGGGTGAGTGGGGGAGATGGACGCTTTTGAGGGGCGGCCCAAGAACACTTCATCGATATCCACCGATGGCCGCATCCCCACGGCGTCTCGGTGGTCGGCGAGCCAGCGATCGGCGGCGCTGCGTCCCAGGGCCTTGAGGTGGCACAAGAACTGCCAATCGGCATTGAGTTTGCTGGAGGCGTTGAGGGCGGCCATGGCCTGGGGTTGCTCCACCAAATGGATGCGCATCTGCTTGTAGTTGCCGCCGTCCAACTGGCCGGCGGCGACGAGCTTGGAGACAAAGGAAATGGCCCGCAACTCGGCGATCAAACTGGAGTTGAAGGTGATTTCGTTGACCCGGTTGATGATTTCGATGGAGCGTCTGGGCACCTTGCCGCGGCAGAGGGGGTTGATCTGCACCAGCAACACGTCGGGGGACTGGCAGCGGTAGATGAGGGGCCAGATGACTGGGTTGCCCATAAAGCCCCCGTCCCAGTAGTTTTCGCCGTCGATCTCCACCGCTTGGAACAGCTGGGGAATACACGCCGAGGCCAGCAGGGCGTCGACGGTAATCTCTCCTTTGGTGAACACCCGGGGCCGGCCGTCCTCCACCCGGGTGGCGGTGACGTACAGTTTGATGGTGCGGCAGGCGTTGAGGTTGTCGAGGTCGAGGCTCGCCTCTAGCACGGGCCGCAGGGGGTTGTGGTTGAGGGGGTTGAGTTCGTAAGGGGAAAACAACCGACTCACCACGTCGAACAGGCGATAGAAGGGATTGCCGTCCAGATTCCAGGGGTCGCCGGTGAGCCAACCGGTCATGGGGTTATTGCGCAGGGGGGAGCCATGGGCGGCTTCGGCCACCTGGCGCCAGAAGTTGTCGAGGGCTTGGCGGGCGCCGGGGGAACCGCCTTTGGCAAAGCCATCGACGAGGGCGGCGGCGTTCATGGCGCCAGCGCTGGTACCCGAAACCCCCTCGATGGCAAAGCAGTCCAACTCCAGGAGCCGATCCAATACCCCCCAGGTGTAGGCACCGTGGGCTCCTCCCCCCTGGAGGGCGAGGTTGATGGGGGGTTTGCCAAGGGCCATGCTCATCTCCTTTGCCTCGGGGCCATTAAATTTAATTTTTAGACTAACACGGCCCGGGGGAAAAGGCCTTCAGGGGCATAGTCAGGCTTGGGTCGTTGCATTATTTGAGGGCCAATGGAAGTCTGCTGCCCAATGGGCCGCCGGACGTAGCCTTGGAGAGCGGTGCCCACCGTCGACTTCCCCTGCCGCAGCGACAAAGGACGATTTGCCATGGGTCAAGCCAATCCCGCTACCCCTTTCCACCAGCAAGTTGCCGCCCGTTTGGCGGCGGCGATTTTCGATCCCTTTCGCCTCGCCGTCAGCGGGGCGGTGTTCGTGGTGCTGCTGCTGCTCTACCAGGCGTTTTTTCAGACCGAAGCCGGCTACCACTACGTCTATCAAAACACCCTAACGGGTAACCTGACGGTTTATTCCGAGCCCGGAGTCCACTTTCGCCTGCCGTTTTTTTCCCGGGTGACTCAATACAAAGAGGTTTCCACCATCAGCTTTGGCGAGGGTCGCGAGGGCAATCAGCGCCTCACTCGGGCGTTGGAGCCCATCACCGTGCGCTTTGCCGACACCTACACCGGTGCCGTGCCCGCCACCTTTCGTTTTAAGATCGCCCCTTCCCCCGAGGGGTTGATTCACCTCCATCGGGAGTTTCGCAGCTTTGACAACCTCGTCGACGCCCTATTGATCAAAAACGCCCGCAACGTCACGGTGATCACCGCCACCCAATACACTGGCGAGGAGTTTTTCCAAGGTGGCCTCAATCGCTTTAAGAGCCAGCTGGAGGACCAGTTGCGCAACGGCGTCTACATCACCGAGCGCAAGCAAGTGGAGGTGGAACAGACGGATTTGGCGCCGGTGGGCCTAGATCAAGAGGATTCTGGCCAGCTCCAGCGCACCCGTCAGCTGGTGTGGAAGACGGTGCCGGTGATGGGGGCCGACGGCCAACTCCAGCGCCAGACCAATCCCCTGGAGCAGTACGCCATCCAGGTCACCCAAGTGACCGTGGGGGATCCCGTGCCGGAAAGACTGCTGGAAGAGCTACTAGTGGACAAAAAGCGCCTGGTGGCGGAGCGGATTCGCACCATCCAGGAGCAGGAGACCGCCCGGGCCAAGGCCAAGACCGAGCAGCTCAACAAGGAGATCGAGCGCACCCGGGCGGTGCAAGACGCCCAGCGCCAGAAGGAGTTGGCGGTGATCGCCGAGGTGCAAAAGGTCGAGGTGGCCCGCCAGATCGCAGAGCGGGAGCTCATTGAGCAGCAAAAGCAAAAGGACGTGGCGGTGATCCAAAAGCAGCGGGAGTTGGCGGTGGCCCAGGCCAACCGGGATATCCAGGAGGCGGCGGCCGAAGCGGCGGTGTTTGAAGCCCAAGCCATCCGGTCCAAGGGGGAGGCCGAGGCCGACGTCCTCAAGGCCCGCTATGCTGCCCTAGGGGCCAACGCCCAAATTTATCTCGCCGAGGTCCAGCGGGACATCGCCCAGGTGTTGTACACCAATTTGGCCAACTTCCAGGTACAGATGCCCCTGAACTACGTGGGTCAGGGGGGCGAGGAGGGCAGTGGTATGCTGTCCAATTTGGATGTCATCACGGCTTTCTCCGCCCTGGGGTTGATGGACCAGCTCAAAGAGCAACTTGTCTCTCCCCGGCATTTGACCGAGGAGACCCCCCGTCCTGCCCCTGCCGTGGGGGGGGAGGTGGGGCGCTTGGCTCCGTCGGTGGTTGGCGCCGCGCAGCGAAAGCCGATGTGGCGGTGGCCCCGGGCTGGGGCGTTGGAAAAGCCGTCCCGGTGGGTGGTTGTCAAGGTGGTGGCCCGGTCGTCGTAGTGGTAGTCGCCCCCCCGGGTGACCCGCGCTCGGGGGATGGTGGGGTCTTCGCGGCCATCGTTGGGGTCGTAGGGGTAGGGGGCCTTGAGGGTGCTGGTCCACTCCGCCAGGCGGCCGGCCATGTCGAGAAGACCCAGTTCAGAGGCCCCCGCCGGGCGGGAGCCCACCTTGGCGGTATGGCCGGTACCGGGGTGGGTATAGACCCGGTTGGCGAGGGGGGGCTCGCTACCCCAGGGGTAAAGTCGGCCGTCGGGCCAGCGGGCGGCGGCTTCCCACTGGGCTTCGCTGGGCAGGTGTCCTCCCCGCCAAACACAGTAGGCGGCGGCTCCCGCCCAGGTGGTTTCGGTGACCGGGTGGTCTTCATAGCCCGGGGTCACCACAAAGCGGCCGTCGGCCACGCCGATGCGGGCCTGGGCGTCGTCCAGGGCGATGATGGGGTAGGCCCCAGAGCCTTCAAAGCGCTCTACAAAGGCGCCGCCGTGGCTTTTGAAGTTGTCGACCCCCACCCGGCCCGCCGGGGCTTGGCCCTGGGGCTCTACCGTTAGGGCGTTGAGAAATTCGGCGAAGGCGGCGTTGGTCACTTCCACGGGGTCCAGTTTGAGGGCCCCGAGTTCAACGGTGTGGCTGGGGCGTTGGTCGGCGGGGCCATCGTCGTGTCCTATGGTGTGGCTGGCGGCGGGTATGGTCACCATCGCCGCGTGGGCCGCCCGGCTCACGGGGGCTTCTGCGGCGGCGAGGGGTTGCACCCCCGGCCAGTTGCCCGCGCCGATGGTGGGGGGCGGGGTGCCTGAGGTGGTCGTTATCCACACCAATCCCAAGGTCAACAGGGCCGTCAATCCCATCCATTGCTTCACAGCGACCTCCACCGTGGCTGAGAAATCTCGTTAGCTTTGTCGGCGGGGTGGGGTTGTGAGTTCACGGATTTTGCTGGGTCGTTAAGACCGGCGGGTCGCCACCCGCATAAAGTTGGCCGGTGGCTCTAGGGCGAGCATTTCTCGGCCCGTGGGGCGCAGGTGGTAGCCGGTGGTGTTGCAGCGGATCTCCCCCCGGGTCAGGGCCCGGCGGTGGCGGCTGGTGACCCACACGGTTGTGCCGTTGCCCTTGATGGTGGCTTCCAGGTAGCGGGTGCGTCGGCCCCCTAGGATGCGCCGCGATAAGGTGTGGTGGGTGGGCAGTTCGCAGCCCACTAGGCGGCGACACACCAGCCGCCATTCGGGGCCGTGGGGTTTGGGGTCAAAGCCCCAGTCGGTGAGGC
>JBHJHK010000180.1:0-2634 GCA_050330975.1 Candidatus Competibacterales bacterium
ACGAACATCCAAAAGGATATTTGGGACAGAGAAAGATTAGATTGGTGGCCAGGGACGGAATCGAACCGCCGACACGGGGATTTTCAGTCCCCTGCTCTACCGACTGAGCTACCTGGCCGTCGATGGAAGCCACGTATTAAATCGCTTTGCCTTCCCCTTGTCAAGCCGTTGCCTTTAGGACTTCTCCTCGGGGGGGACATAGCCCTCGGGACGGGTCGAGCCCCCGGTGAAGAAGAACTTTTCCATCTCCTCTTCGAGGAACTTGCGATGCTGGGGCTCGATGGGGGTCAAGCGGTACTCGTTGATCAGCATGGTCTGGTGGCGGAGCCACTGCTGCCACGCTTCTTTGGACACGTTGTCGAAGATGCGCTGGCCCAACGCGCCGGGGTAGGTGGGGCGCTCTAGCCCCTCGGCCTCGCGGTTGAGCTTAACGCACTGGATCATGCGCGCCATGAAATCTCCTCACCAGTCGGTCGCCAACAGCGACAAGAGTTTTTGCACCGGCGCGGCCAACCCACCCGGCACCTCGTCCTTGGGGTTATACCAAACATAGCGCTCCCCTTCCATGACGCCCCCGGGCACCGCCTCTACCTCCAGGCGCACCGGGGTGATATCCAACTGGAAATGGCTAAAGGTGTGGCGCAGACCCGACCACTTCACCACCGCCACCGGCGCCACCCCCAGGGCGTGGCGACACCAGTCGGCGGCGTCCACCTCCAACGCCGCTTCGGGAAAGCTCCACAACCCCCCCCAGATACCCATGGGGGGCCGTTTCTCCAACAACACCAGACCACCCTCTCGGCTGCGGACCATCACCATCTGCACCTGGCGCACCGGCAACACCTTGCGGGGCTTGGGGGCGGGGAACTCCCCCTCCCGTCCCAGGGCGTGGGCACGACACCCCTCCACCACCGGACAAGCCCCGCAGTTGGGCCGCCGCGTACACACCATGGACCCCAAGTCCATCATGGCCTGGGTGTAATCCGCCACCCGCTCCCGGGGTGTATAGGCCTCGGCCAAGGACCACAGTTGATTGAGCACTCCACTTTGCCCCGGCCAGCCGGCCACGGCGTGGTAGCGGGCCAGGACCCGCTTGACGTTGCCGTCCAAAATCGCCTGGCGCTCCCCCATGGCCAGGGCCATGATGGCCCCCGCCGTGGAACGACCGATTCCCGGCAGGGCCGTCAGCGCCGCCAAATCCCGGGGAAACGCCCCACCGTGATTTTCCACCACCAACTGGGCCGTGCGGTGGAGATTGCGGGCCCGGGCGTAGTAACCCAACCCGGCCCACAACCCCAACACCTCGTCCAAAGGCGCCGCCGCCAGGGAGGCCACATGGGGAAAGCGAGCCATGAAGCGCCGGTAGTAATCCAGCACCGTAGCCACTTGGGTCTGCTGGAGCATGATCTCCGACACCCACACCCCATAGGGGTCGGGGTCGACCTTCCAGGGCAGGTCCTTGCGTCCCCAGCGGTCGTACCAGGCCAACAGCCGGGCGGCGAATACCGCCGGGGAAAGGGATGGAGGCAGGGCGTCGTCGAGGTCAGCGGGCAATGGGGCAACCACCTCAGGCCTAGTCAACCCCTACCATGACGTCCGAGGCCTTGATGACGGCGTAAGCCTCCTTGCCCACCGCCAACCCCAGGCGCTGGGCCGAGGTGTTGGTAATGATGGAAGCGATCTGCACCCCGTCGGCAACCTCCAGGGTGACCTCGGTGTTGACGGCGCCGACTTGTAGTTGAACCACCTTGCCCTTGAGGGTGTTACGGGCACTCAATTCCATGGGACAAAACCTCGCGCTGGGGAAAAAACACATCCAGCGAGGCCCCAGGCAAAGAGCCCCGCCGCTCTAAGAAGTCGGGGAAGCCGCGGCCTTTGAGGTATCCCCGGCCCGCTGCAATGCCTCGGCCAACAGCTCAGGGGGCTGAGCTCCCGACAGGGCAAAGCGGCGGTCGACGATGAAAAACGGCACCCCGCCGACGCCATGGTGCCAGGCTTCCCGCTCCAGGGCCCGCACTTCGTCGACACCCTCCGCCGAGGCGAGCCAAACCTGGACCTCGGCGGCCACAAGCCCCGCCTGGGCGGCGATATCCACCAACGCCTCACGGGCGCCGATGTCGCCCCCCTCGAGGAAATAGCGCTGGAACAACACCTCAGCTACGACATCCCCCCGACCGTGGCGCTGAGCGTACCACAGCAGCCGGTGGGCTTCGAAGGTGTTGGGGGTACGGCTTATCCCCTCGAAATTAAAGGCAATACCGTCGCTAGCCCCCTCGGCTTTGATCCGGCCATAGACCCGTTCGGCACCACTGGGACCGCCGAACTTGGCCTCGAGGTATTCCCGTCGTCCCATGCCCTCGGCGGGCATGTCGGGGTTGAGCTCAAAGGGCAACCAGCGCACGGTCACGGGCAGGTCGCCAAGGAGCTGGCGAGCCCGCTGCAAACGGCGCCAGCCAATGAGACACCAGGGGCAGATGGGATCGGAAAAGATCTCCACCAACACCCCGGGCGTAGCCGTCTGGACTTGGGTCATGGCGGCGCTATCCCCCAACTCAGGCGCCGGCCCCAGGGCGATGGTCCACCACCTCACCCCGGGCGGGGTAGCCCTTGGCCAACACAAAATCCAACGCCCCC
>JBHJHK010000181.1:0-9474 GCA_050330975.1 Candidatus Competibacterales bacterium
GGGCAAGGCCACCGCGTGTTCGGCTTGCGACGCACCCCCAGTGCCCTACCAGCCCCCATCACACCCCTGGCCGCCCCCCACACCCATCCCCCCCCCCGAGAGCTTCCCGAAGGATTGGACGGAGTGTTCGACACCACCCCCGTGTGGTAGGCCGCTCGGTAGGCCGGCTCGGCGAAGCCATCGGCGGCGGTGGTGTAGAACACTCCGTCCAATCCTTCGGGAAGCTCTAGGGTGGTGGGATCGGTGAGGTCGGCGGCCAGGGGTGTGATGGGGGCTGGTAGGGCACGGGGGGTGCGTCGCAAGCCGAACACGCGGTGGCCTTGCCCGGCCAAGGCCAATCCCAACCGGGTGCCCACATCGCCGCAACCGGCTATGAGAAATCGCGCCATGGAGTCCTCGACAGGGTCTCATCAAAGGGGAAAAACCGTATATTGACCCCAGAGCATAACACGCCGGTCATTGGTCCGGCAGCACAGCACGAGGGGATGAACAGTGACGAAACAGGTGACGACTAAACGGCCACGGGGAAAAACGTGGCTAGCGTGGCTAGTGGGGAGTGTGGGGGGGGTTGTGGGTATCGCCCTGACCCCCCTGGGGTTGGCCGCCAGTTACCCCCTACCCCCCTTGGGAGTCGATGTGGTCGGCCAGGTGCAAGTGGTGACGGCAAGGGCCCATGAGACTCTGTTGGACATCGCCCGCCGCCACAACCTCGGACACGATGAGATCATCCAGGCCAACCCTGGCGTCGACCGCTGGTTGCCGGGGGCGGGGGCGAAGGTGGTGTTGCCCACCCGCTATGTGCTGCCCACCACCGAGCGCAAGGGCATCGTCCTCAATTTGCCCGAGATGCGGCTTTACTACTACCCCGAGCCTTTGCCGGGCCAGACCCCCGTGGTGGTGACCCACCCGGTGAGCATCGGCCGGGCCGACTGGCGCACGCCCCTGGGGCAGACCAGGATCACCGCCAAACAAAAAAATCCCCCCTGGTATCCCCCGGCATCCATCAAGGCCGAACACGCCGCAGCGGGGGATCCCCTCCCGGATCGGGTGCCCCCGGGGCCCGATAATCCCCTGGGGGACCACGCCCTGCGCCTGGGGCTTCCCAGCTACTTGATCCACGGCACCAATCGCCCCTTTGGCATCGGCATGCGGGTGACCCACGGCTGCATTCGCATGTATCCCGAGGACATCGCCGCCCTGTTTGACCGCATCCCCGTGGGTACCCCGGTGACCATCGTCAACCAGCCCGTCAAGGTGGGGAGCTATCTAGGTCAACCCTTTGTGGAGATTCATACCCCCCTAGACGAAGAGGGGCTCGACGACCCCATCACCCTCCAAGATGTGGTGGCCGCCCTCAAAGCCCAGGGGTTTGGCCCCGACGACCCCATCGATTTGGATATTCTCATGGACCTCATGGACCGGGCCAACGGCATCGCGGCCCCCCTGGCCTCCTAGGGGGTGGGTTACAACCATATATTTTGTGCTCAATATTTTTTCTTTTCGCGCCAAATATTTTTGACTACAATGGATTGGCCAGCCACTGGGGCCGATCTGTCGGCCATGGTTCTCCTTCGAAAAAGCAGGTTTGCCGGCTATTTATCGCGAATTAGCGCCTGATCGCCCTGGTGACGCCACGGTTTTCGGTGGCAAAATGCCCTGAAGGCCATTGCCATTTGCTTTGTGTCGTTTGTAGTAGGCACCGAGAAGCTTCCCATGTGTGGTATCGTCGCCCTGTGGGGCGAACGGAATTTACCCCTGGTTCGAGAAATGACCCAGCGATTGGCCCACCGCGGCCCCGACGGCCAAGCCTGTCACCTCCATCCCCACCAGCCCACCGTGTTGGGCCACACCCGCCTGGCCATCATCGACCCCGAAGGCGGGGACCAGCCCCTGGTGGCCCCTGCGGGCGACCACAGCCTGGTGGCCAACGGCGAAATCTACAACTACCGACAACTGCGAAATAACTTCGCACGCGAGGCCTTTCGCACCCAAAGCGACTCCGAAGTCATCCTCCATCTGTTTGATCGCCATCGGCAAGACCCGGCCGAGGCCGTGGCCCGGCTCGATGGGATGTTCGCCTTTGTGCTCCAAGACGGCGATGAGGTCCTCGCCGCCCGGGATCCCTTGGGGATTAAGCCTTTGTACCTGGGCCGCCGGGGTCAGGGGCTGGCCTTTGCTTCGGAGGTCAAGGCATTGGTGGGGTTGGCAGAGGACATCCAGGAGTTTCCCCCCGGGGCCTGGTTTCACAGCCAGCGGGGCTTTAGTCGCTACTACACCTTGCCCCAGGCCGGTCCGGCCACGGTGGGCTTTGAAGCCGATGTCGAACGCTGGACGGGGCTGTTGCGCAGCCAGCTGGAGCGTTCGGTGGCCAAGTGGATGATCAGCGATGTGCCCGTGGGGGCGTTTTTGTCCGGGGGGTTGGACTCCAGCATCATCGCCGCCCTGGCCAAACGCCACACCGATGAGCTCCATACCTTTGCCGTGGGTGCGGTCGGCAGTAGCGATCTCCTGGCGGCCCGGCGGGTTGCCCATCACCTCCAAAGCCGCCATCACGAGTACGTATTCGACGCCGACGACGTGGTGGCCGCCCTGCCCGAGGTGTTGTACTACCTGGAATCCGACGACGTCGACTTGGTGTCCAGCGCCTTGCCGTGCTATTTCGTATCGCGTTTGGCTTGCCAACAGGTCAAGGTGGCCCTCACTGGCGAAGGCGCTGATGAGTTGTTCGCCGGCTACGCTTATTATCGCCAGTACCGCGATCCCACCAGCTTGGGGAGGGAACTGAGCCGCTCGTTGACCACCATGCACAACATCAACCTCCAGCGGGTCGATCGGATCACCATGGCCCATGGCCTAGAGGGTCGAGTGCCGTTTCTCGACGGCGATTTGATTGCCCTGGCCCAGGCCATGCCCGCCGACTTGAAGCTGTACCGAAACGGGGCCGGCCAGGCGGTGGAGAAGTGGATCTTGCGCAAGGCGGTGGAGGATTTGCTGCCCGCTGAGATCGTCTGGCGGGATAAGGCCCAGTTTGACGAGGGCAGTGGTATGTTGGAGGTGGTGGCCGAGGCCCTGGGCCGGTTTGGGGTGGATGCCCGGGACAAAGCCGCCGTCAACGCCCTCTATCGCAAGCTCCTCGCCGAGCGCTACCGCGACCCCGCCCCCATCCTCGCCACCCGGGGGGTATGGACTTCCAATCGAGTGGCCGCCTAGGGCGGCGGCTGGTTTACCTCTTGATCTGGATAAATGAGATGGGCTTGCCGTGCCCAGGTGAGCGCGCCAGCTGGCCTTGCCACAAGCCCCCGGCCTTCAGATCGACAGGGCTCACCCTAGCTACTGGCAAAGTGGCGAGCCACCAACACATCGAAGGTCGCCGAACGCAGCACCTCCTGGGCCACACTGCCGAGCAAAAACTTGGCAATTCCCGTGCGGCCATGGGTTCCGACGACCAGTAAATCCGCCGAGATCTCCCGGGCAGCTTCATGGATGACGTGGGCGGTGGATGAATCATTGTGCTTCACCAGCCGCTGGATGGGCTTGAAGTGAGCCTCGGCCAGGAACCCATCGAGGGCGAGCAAGGCCCGCTGCTGTTCCTCCTCGAGATAATCTTGCAGGTGTTCATCGCCCACCGCACTGCGCTTCATGACGCTGGTTTCGCTGGCGTCGAAGACGTGCACCACCGAAATGGCCATGAGCTGTTCCAGCCCAAGGTGTTGGATCACCCCCAGGGTATCTCTAGAACACTGGGAGAAATCCACCGCCACCAGGGCTTGCCGATAGGGACCCGACGCCACGCCGTTGGCCATCAAGATGGGCCGGCGACTCGTGCGCACCGCGCGCTCGGCGGTGGTGCCGACAAATACATCCTTGAGGGCCTGGCGACGATGGGGACCAATCAACACCAGGTCGGCGGCGGCGGCCTACCCGGCCCGGGCGATGCCCTCAAAGGGATCCCCCTCGACCAGTTGACCGTCGCACACCAAGCCATCCGATTGCTGGAGGGTTTGGACAAATTCGTTGAGAAGGTCGGCGGCCGCCGCCCTTTCCGCCGCGACGATGCGCTTGGGCTGATCGTCGTCGTTGACATGAACGAGGGACAACTTCGCCCCTAGGGCCTTGGCCAAGAGCGTCCCACGACGCAGGGCTCGCTCCGAGCGGGTCGAGAAATCCGTCGCCACGAGGATTCGCTTAGGGTTCATCCGCGCCTCATCGCCAGCTATCACAGCACCCCCTAACTTCCCCAGTCGATCCCCAGGGTAACCCCGGAAACCCCCTGACGAAGGGTTCTGAGAAGTGATACATCTACAATAGTCTATGCCTCTTCACATATCGATCAATTAAACTATATGATGGCGCCGGAAACCACTGGTATTCCCAAGGTTATTGTCCTCTGTGGCGATCATTTGTCTCTGCAAGGGCCGCCCACTGTCGTCTTGCCCGTTCTACCTGGGGTTTGGCGCGGAGGCAAAGCGCCTGGGGCAATTAGCTCGTTAACCCACCGGATCTCGAACAAGGAGGGCCCCGCTTGGTCGACTTATTAATTGCTCACTCGGCTTTTGGGGAGGTGGCGATCCTGCTGGTGATGGCGGCGGCGATCGGCTTCCTCGGCACTGTCTTGCGCCAGCCCCTCATCGTCGGCTTCATCGCCGTTGGGCTGATCGCCGGTCCCGCTGCCCTGGACGTGGTGCGATCCGACGCCAAGATCGACCTGTTATCCCAACTGGGCATTGCCCTGCTATTATTTCTCGTCGGCATTAAACTCGACGTCAAGCTGATCCGCTCTTTGGGAGGGGTCGCCCTGTTGACGGGGCTGGGACAGGTCGCCTTCACGTCGCTGTTCGGCTATCTCATCGGCTTGGCCCTGGGACTGACCCACGTCACGAGTCTCTACGTGGCGGTCGCCTTGACGTTCTCCTCCACCATCATCATCGTGAAGCTCCTCTCGGACAAACGGGAGATCGACTCTCTCCACGGTCAGATCGCCCTGGGATTTCTCATCGTCCAGGACCTCGTGGTGGTGCTGGCGATGATCGTCCTCTCGGCCATTGGCATCGGCGCCGGCGATGGCCAGGAGGGAATCGGCGGTGTCTTGACGGCCCTGGCCTCGGGGTTGGCGATGATTGCCATGGTCATCGTGTTCGTGCGCTACCTCGCCAATCCCCTGACCGAGCGCTTGGCGCGGGCGCCAGAGCTGCTGGTGATCTTTGCCATCGCCCAGGCCGCCATCTTTGCCGCCCTCGGCGACTTCGTCGGGCTCGGCAAAGAGGTGGGCGGCCTGATGGCCGGTATCTCCCTGGCCTCAACCCCCTATCGCGAGACCATCGCCGCGCGCCTGGCACCCCTGCGGGATTTTTTGCTGTTGTTTTTCTTTATCGCCCTGGGTGCCACCCTGGACCTCTCCCTCCTGGGTACCCATGTCGTGGGGGCGATCGTGTTCTCCCTGTTTGTCTTGCTGGGCAATCCTCTGATCGTCCTGGCCATCATGGGTGCCTTGGGCTACCGCAAGCGCACGGGATTCCTCGCCGGCCTGACCGTCGCCCAGATCAGCGAGTTCTCCCTCATTTTCGTGGCCATGGGGTTTTCCCTGGGCCATGTGACCGAGGACGCCCTGGGGTTGGTGACGATGGTGGGCCTCACCACCATCGCCGCCTCCACCTACATGATCACCTACTCACACCAACTCTATGGCGTTTTCCAACCGTTCCTCGGGATTTTTGAGCGCAAGGGTACACCCCGGGAGCCGGGGGAGCTCGAAGCACACGGCGGCGGCAGTTACACCGCGGTCATCTTTGGGCTGGGTCGTTTTGGCACGGCCATCGGTATGCGAATGCAAAAGCGCGGCCATCGCGTGTTGGGGGTGGACTTCAATCCCTTTGCCGTACGTCGCTGGCGGGAACTCGGCCTCGAGGCGGAATTTGGCGACGCCACCGACCCGGAACTCATGGCCGAGTTGCCCCTCCGCAGCAGTGCCTGGATCGTCTCGACCGTTCCGATCCATCCGACGGGTCTCAGTCATGAAGATGCCCGAACAACCCTCATCCAGCTCACCCGGTCCGTCGGCTTCCAGGGGCGCATCGCTGTGACCTCCCACAGCGCCCGGGACACCGCAGATTTGCTCGGCGCAGGCGCCAACATCGTCCTAGAGCCGTTTCAAGACGCCGCGGATCGCGCCATTGAGATCCTCTGTGGCAGTCCCCAACGGGAGCGGTGGGAAATTCCCACGCTGCAAACCGAGGAGCGTCAAGCTTCTTGATGTAGTCTCAACGCACAGGCTCAACGGCGTGGAGTTTGACGATGGATTCAGCCCCTGACACAGCAGATGCGGATGAACGGCCGTGGCCCGCCCCCGGGGGTGAGGCCGGGTTCCACACCATGTCCGTCGACGCCACCACGGCGGCGGTGGAAACCCGCCCCCAGGGCTTGTCCACGGACGAGGCGGCGAGGCGTCTGGAACGGTATGGCCCCAACCGATTGCCAGAGGCGCCCCGGCGCAGCCCGATCCTGCGCTTCCTCACCCACTTTGACAATGTGTTGATCTACGTACTGCTGGGGGCGGCGGTGATCACCGCCGGGCTCGGGCACTTCGTCGATACCGGGGTCATCCTGGCGGTGGTGATCGCCAACGCCATCATCGGCTTCATCCAAGAGGGCCAAGCCGAAGAGGCCATGGATGCCATTCGCCAAATGCTAGCGCCGAAATCCTCGGTGCTCCGCGACGGCGAACGCCGCAGCGTCGACAGCGCCGCCTTGGTCCCCGGCGATGTGGTGCTGCTGGAAGCGGGGGACCGGGTCCCCGCCGACCTGCGGCTCATGGAGGCCACGGGCCTTCGCGCGGAGGAGGCCATCCTCACCGGCGAGTCCGTTCCCGTGGATAAGGCGACCAAACCCGTGGCGATCGACGCCTCCCTGGGCGATCGGTCGTGTGTGGCCTTCAGTGGCACCTCAGTTGCGGCGGGGGCCGGTCGCGGAGTCGTCGTCGCCACGGGGACGGCGACGGAGATCGGTCGCATCAGCGGGATGTTGGCCAGGGTCGAGACCTTGACCACCCCGTTGGTTCGGCAGATGGATGCCTTTGCCCGCTGGTTGACGATCCTGATCCTGTTGATCGCGGCGGTGCTCCTGGTCTATGGCTATTTCGTCGGTCATTTGCCCTTCCCCCAGTTGTTTATGACCGTGGTGGGCCTGTCGGTGGCGGCGATTCCCGAGGGCCTACCAGCGGTCTTGACCATCACTTTGGCGGTGGGGGTGCAGGGCATGGCCCGGCGCAACGCCATCGTCCGCCGCCTGCCCGCCATCGAAACCCTGGGGTCGGTCTCGGTCATCTGCAGCGATAAAACCGGTACTCTCACCCGCAATGAAATGATGGCGGCGACCCTGGCCGGCGCCGACCACACCTACTCCGTGGAGGGGAGCGGCTATGCCCCAGAGGGCAGTATTCGTCTGGCCGACGCCGATGTCGATCCGGCGGAACACGCCCTGCTGTTGGAGTTCGCCCGCGCCGCCGCCCTCTGCAACGACGCGGCGCTGCACAGCCACGAGACCGGCTGGCGGGTCGAGGGCGCCCCCATGGAGGGCGCCCTCAAGGCCTTGGCCGGCAAGATTTTGGGCCAGGGGCCCAACCCGTTGGCCGACTGGCGGCGGTCCGACGTCATACCCTTCGCCGCCGCTCATCGCTACATGGCCGTCCTGCACCACGACCACGAGGGACACGCCTGGATTCACGTCAAAGGGGCCCCCGAACGCATCCTCGCCATGTGTGGCAGCCAGCGGGCCGCCACTGGCGGTGTCGAAGCCTTGGATGGGGTCTACTGGCACGGCCGAGTGGAGGAAATCGCCGCCCAGGGCCAGCGCGTCCTGGCCTTGGCCGCGCGATCGGTCCCCCAGAATCAGCTGGTGTTGAACACCGCCGACCTCGACGGTCAGTTGGTGCTCATCGGTTTGGTGGGCCTCATCGATCCTCCCCGCCCCGAGAGCGTCGCCGCCGTCGGGGAGTGCCAGGAGGCGGGTATCCGAGTCAAGATGATCACCGGCGATCACGCCGCAACGGCAAAGGCCATCGCCCGGCAAATCGGCCTCCAGAACCCCCACCGCGCCCTCAGCGGGGTCGAGCTCGAAAAGATGGGCGACGGGGAGCTGGCGACGGTGGTGTTCGATGTCGATGTTTTCGCCAGGACGAGCCCCGAGCACAAGCTGCGGCTGGTGACCGCCCTGCAATCCCAGGGCTTGACCATCGCCATGACCGGGGACGGCGTCAACGACGCCCCGGCCCTCAAGCGCGCCGACGCCGGCATCGCCATGGGGCTCAAGGGCAGCGAGGCGGCCAAGGAGGCGGCGGAATTGGTGCTGGCCGACGACAATTTCGCCTCCATTGTGGCGGCGGTCCGGGAGGGGCGCACGGTCTACGACAACCTCAAGAAGGTCATCAGCTGGACGCTCCCCACCAACGCCGGGGAGGCGATGACCATCGTGGTGGCGCTGTTCTTCGGCATGGCGTTGCCCATCACCCCAGTGCAGATCCTGTGGGTCAACCTCATCACGGCCATCACCCTCGGTATCGCCCTCGCCTTTGAACCCACCGAAAAAAATACCATGCGGCGCCCGCCGCGCCCCCGCGACGAGCCACTGCTGACGGGGGAGCTCATCTGGCACATCATTTTGGTCTCCATGCTGTTCTTGGCGGCCGTGTTCGGCATGTACGCCTATGCCATCGATCGTGGCTACTCCCCCGAGCTGGCCCGTACCATCGCCCTCAATACCCTCGTGGTATTGGAGATTTTCCATCTGTTCTTTATTCGCAACATTTACGGCACTTCCATCACCTGGGAAGCCGTGCGGGGAACCCCCACCGTTTGGGCTTGCGTCATCATCGTCACCGTGGCCCAGTTCGCGGTGACCTATCTGGGGCCGCTCCAAGGGATTTTTGGCACCCGTGCCGTGCCGTTGTGGGATGGCCTGCTCATCGTCGCCGTCGGCGCCGCGTTCTTCGCCGTGATCGAATCCGAGAAGCAGCTCCGCCTCGTGCTCCGCTCCAAGGTCTGAGTGGGGGGGCGGACCTCAGAGCCAGGGGGATCGAGGGTCCCCCTGGCATCGTTCGCGCCTCATCTATCCCCTGGAAACCACACCCGCACTTCCAAGCCCCCAGGGCTCTGGCTTCGGTTCAACAATTCCACCGCGCCGCCGTGGCGGGCGGCGATGCGCTGGACGATGGCAAGCCCCAAGCCGTGGCTGCGGTATCCCGATTTCTCTACGGTCGAAGTCTCAACCCCTGGGGCTTTGCTCAGCTCCTCGCCCCGTTGGGTAAAGGGGGCTACCACGGCCCGGCAGTCGGCTTCGTCGAGGCCAGGGCCCTGATCTTTGACCCGCAGGCGCACGCCGCCGCGCCAGGGCTCGGTGATCACCTGGATGGGGGGGCGGCCGTAGGGAGGCGCATTGGTCCCCAAGTGGGGTCCCTGCGCGTGTACGGCCAGGGGGGGAGGG
>JBHJHK010000182.1:0-5210 GCA_050330975.1 Candidatus Competibacterales bacterium
TGCTTTGGGGTGTTACTGGGTTTTCGCCGTAGCAAAGGAGCCATCGTCAACGCCATGAACGCCGATCCGTCGTCCCCTCCCGTCGATCTCCAGCGCAGTGGCGACATCGCCACCGTGGTGCTCAACCGCCCGGAGAAACTCAACGCCCTCACCAAGGGGCTGTGGCTGGGTTTGGGGGACATCTTCGCCGCCTTGAGCGAGGACTCCACCCTGCGCTGCATCGTGTTGCGGGGTGCGGGCTCGCGGGCCTTTTCCCCGGGTAACGACATCGGAGAGTTCGCCACCGAACGGGCCAACCTGGACCAGGGGCGGGCCTATGGGGCCATCATGGCCCACACCCTCGACACCATGGCCCGCTGTCCCCACCCCGTGGTCGTACTGATCCAGGGTATCTGCGTCGGTGGCGGCCTGGAGTTGGCGGCCACTGGTGACCTGCGCATCTGCGGCACCTCCAGTCGCTTTGGGGTACCCATCAACCGCTTGGGTCTCACCATGGCCTACCCGGAAATTCGGGCCCTGGTGGGGGTGGTGGGTCGGGCTGTGGCCCTGGAAATGCTATTGGAGGGGCAGATTTTCTCCGCCCAAGAGGCCTTGGCCAAGGGCTTGGTCACCCGGGTGGTGGCCGACGCCGCCGTGGAGGCCGAGGCCTACGCCTGCGCTCGTCGCATCGCCCAGGGGGCGCCGTTGGTGGCCCGCTGGCACAAGCGCTTTATCCGCCGCCTGGAAGACCCCGCGCCCCTGGCGGTCGACGAGGCGGATGAAGGCTATGCCTGCTTTGCCACCGAGGACTTTCAAATCGGCTACCGGGCGTTTCTGGCCAAGGAAACCCCAGTATTTAAGGGGCGCTGAGGTGGGGCCCTTGGCGGGCGTCAAGGTGGTCGAGCTGGCCCACATCATGGCGGGGCCGGTGTGCGGCCTCATGTTGGCCGACCTGGGGGCCGCGGTCACCAAGGTGGAAAAACTCGACGGCGACGACGCTCGCCGCTTTGTTCCCCCCACCCTCCAGGGCGAATCGGCGGCCTTTATGATGCTCAACCGCAACAAGCGGGGCATTGCCGTCGACCTCAAGCAGGCCGCCGGGCGCGAGGTGGTCTTGAGCCTGCTCAAAGGCGCCGATGTGGTGATCGAGAACTACCGCAAGGGCACCATGGAGCGGTTGGGTTTGGGCTACGACGCCCTAGCCGCCGTCAATCCGGGCTTGGTGTACTGCGAGGTGTCGGGTTTTGGCCGCACCGGGCCCTTGGGGGAGCAGGGCGGCTTTGACCTCATCGCCCAGGGCATGTCGGGGCTGATGAGCATCACCGGGGAGGGAGGCGATCGACCGCCGGTGAAGTGTGGCCCGCCCATCACCGACATCACCGCCGGCATCTTGGCGGCCATGGGGGTGTGCGCCGCCCTCCACCACCGCCACCACACCGGCCGCGGCCAGCGGGTGGACACCTCGCTGTTCGAGGCGGGCATCGTCCAGACCTACTGGCAGTCGGCTATCGCCCTGGCCACCGGCCAATCCCCCGGCGCCCTGGGGTCCGCCCACCCCCTCAACGCCCCCTACCAGGCCTTTGCCACCCGTGATGGTTGGATCACCGTGGGCGCCGCCAACCAGGCCAACTGGCTCAAGCTCCTCAAGGCGTTGGGGGCCGAAGCCCTCCAGGAGCAGCCGCGCTTTGCCAGCAACGCCGCCCGCATGGCCCATTTGGATGAGTTGGTGGCCGAACTCAGCCCCCATTTCGCCGCCCACACCACCGCCGAGTGGTTGGAGTGCTTTGCCGCCATGGGTTTTCCCGCTGGTCCCATCCTCGACGTGGGCGAAATGCACCGCCATCCCCAGACCCTGGCCCGACGGATGGTGTGCGAGGTGCCCCACCGTCGGTTGGGTACCACCGAGACCCTTGGTCCGCCGGTGAAGTTCTCCACCACCCCGTTGGCGGTGACCCGCGGGGCCCCCTTGCTCGGGGAGCACACCTGGGAGATCTTGACCGAGGGCGGCTACAGCGCCGCCGCCATCCAGGGGTTAGTCGACGCCAAGGCGGTGGTGGTCGCCGACCTCACAGCCACAACAACTGGCGGTTGAGGTGCTGGATCAAGGGCTTTAGGGGTTCGTCGCGTCGCCCCACCACCGCCATACTCCCCCGCCCCACGGGTAGTAATGCCCCCCGCCAGATTCCGGTCTCCAGGGGTAGCTGTTGGGGGATGGCGAGGGCTGGAAACAGCAATACCAACACCGGACCCCGCTGTCCCGTCAGGGTCAATTGCAGACCGCTGTGGTGCTGGAGCTCGATGGCCAGGGCCCGGCGCACATCGCCCAAGGGGCCCCGCAGGTCGAGGCCCAGGGTCATGAGTGCGCGGCGCAGGCTGGTGTGGTCGATCCCGGGGCCCGGGGTGGCCATGAGCAACCCCCTTTCCAGGCGCTGGTGGAGGACCTCTTGTAGGCGGCTGGCCGCCGACGCTTGTCCCCGTGTGCCCAAACCCCAAATCAAAGCCAAAAGCGCCACCAGCAGCAGAGGAGCCAGCCACCGCAGCCAACGGCGAGGTCGCAACGGCGTTTCAAAGGGCTGGTTGAGAATTAACCGCGACGACAACCCCTCGGGGACCTCCAACTGCAGAGCGGCCCGCAGGCGTTGCTCCAGGTGCTCCACCCGCTTGACCTCCCGGGCGCAGTCGGGACAGCGGCGCCGGTGGCGGAGAAAGTCGGTGTGTTGGTCGCCCGGGTTGATCAACAGCCGGCGGCGAAAGTCCAGGCAGTTCACGACGATCGCCCCAGACTGCGGGCCGCGGGCAAGACCTTGAGGAGGTCCCGCAAACA
This sequence comes from Candidatus Competibacterales bacterium, assembly GCA_050330975.1. GTDB lineage: Bacteria > Pseudomonadota > Gammaproteobacteria > Competibacterales > Competibacteraceae > JBHJHK01. The sequence goes on from JBHJHK010000182.1 coordinate 2,804, forward strand.
GCGCCGACCCCGGGCCAGCCGACTGGTGGTGGCGCTGGGGGTGAGGTGGAGGAGGAGGGCGATATCGGCGGTGGAAAAGCCCCCCAGGATTTGGAGTAACAAGGGATCTCGGTAGGCCAAGGGCAGTTGCCGAAAGGCCCGGCGCAGGGCTGCCGTCGAGGCTTGGTCAAATCCCCCCGCGCCCTTGGAGGGCGGATCCGGGTCGATCTGGGGTTCTAGGGGTAGATGGCGGCTCGCCAATTGGCGCAGGGTGGCGAACAGCCAGCGCCTGGCCGAGTGCTCGTCGCGGAGGGTGTCGATGGTGCGCCATGCCCGGGTGAAGGTCTCCTGGAGTAAACCCTCGATGGGCAAGTCTTCATCGAGCCAATGGGCGTAGCGGTACAAGTCGGCGGCGAAGGCTTGGACCAGCGCCTCAAAACGCTGGGACTTTCTATCCATGGCCGTGCTTCCAAGGGGCGATGGGCCGGCGGTTGCCGATCGATGATGTGGGCATGGTTTGGGTGGTCAAGTCGGGTGGAGCGGTCCCCGCACCTTCGATCATAGCCCATGGCGGGAAAATTGTGATCGGGAATATTCCACCCCACAGGCCCGGGGGATCCGCCGCAAGCTCTAGAAGATAATTTTTTTTAAATTCAATTCGTTGGCAGGGACCAATCGACGGTGGTGCGCCCGGCTTCCCCGAGGAGTTGATCGATTTTAGAAAACGGATGGCTGCCGAAAAAGCCCCGATTCGCCGACAGCGGCGAGGGGTGGGCCGATTCCACCACGGCGTGGTGGGAGGCGGCCACGAGGGGCCGCTTTTTGCGAGCATAATTGCCCCACAGCACAAAGACCACCCGCTTGGGTTGGGCGGCTACCGCCTGGAGGATGGCGTCGGTGAAGGTCTCCCAGCCTCGACCCTGGTGGGAGTTGGCCTTGTGGGCCCGCACCGTCAATACGGCGTTGAGCAACAACACGCCCCGTTGGGCCCAGGGCAGCAGATAGCCATGGCGGGGTGGGGGAATCCCCAAATCGGCCTCGAGCTCTTGGAAGATATTCACCAAGGAGGGAGGTTGCTCCACCCCGGGGCGCACGGAAAAGCTCAAGCCGTGGGCCTGGCCTGGGCCGTGGTAGGGATCTTGGCCCAAAATCACCACCTTGACCCGGGATAGGGGCGTCTGCTCCAAGGCGGCAAACACGTCCTCGGGGGCGGGAAATACTCGGTGCTGGCGGCGTTCGGCGGCGACAAAGGCCTGGAGGTCGGCGAAGTAGGGGCGCTGGACCTCATCTCCTAGGGCCACTTGCCAAGTGGGAGGCAGGGGGGGAAATGGCGCCTTGGCGAGCGTTGTAATCGAGGTGTCTTCGCTCAAGGGTTCGCCTCCTCGGTCAATCCCGGGGGCAGCACTGGGGTCAGTCCCAGTAGCGGGCCCGTTGGGCCAGCATGGTCATGGCCATGGGTTCGGCGTAGCGACTGGCCTGGCGGGCAAAGGTCAGGTAGCTCTCTCCCACTCGCTTGGCCGCGGCATCGTCGGCCATGAGTTGTGACACCACCTCGCGGGTGGCGGTTTGCAGGGCCGCCACCACGTCTTCGGGGAAGGAGGCGACCCTCACCCCCTGGGCTTTTAGGGTCTCTAGGGCCCGGATGTTGTGGTAGAGAAAATCCCCGCTGGTGTCCAGGGCCACGGCGCGGCAGGCGGTGGCCACCGCCAGTTGGAGCTCAGAGGGTAAGGCGTCAAACGCCCGGCGGTTGACCACCAGATCCAACGCCGGTCCCGGTTCATGGAAGGCCGGTAGGTAGTAGTGGGAGGCCGCTTTGTGGAGGCCAAAGGCCAAATCGTTCCAGGGCCCCACCCACTCGGCGGCGTCGACGGTGCCGCTCTCCAAGGCGGTGAAGATCTCCCCGGGGGGGATCAATACCGAGGTAACCCCCACTTTGGCCATGGCCGCGCCCCCGAGGCCGGCGATGCGCATTTTGAGCCCCTGGAGGTCTTGGAGGCTTTGGATGGGGCGGCGAAACCAGCCCATGGCTTGGGTGCCTGAGCTGCCGGCGTAAAAACTCCGCAGGCCCAGGGGGGCTAGCACCTCGTCTTTGAGGGCGTCGCCCCCCCCGTAGGTCAGCCAGGCGGCGAACTCCCCGGCGTCGAGGCCAAAGGGGACATTGGTAAAAAAGTGCAGGGCGGACGCCTTGCCCACCCCGTAGTACAAGGCGGTGTGGCCCAGCTCCGCCGCGCCGCCACTCACGGCGTCCAGCACTTCAAAGGGCGGCACCAAATCGCCGGCGGCGTAGAGGGTGACGGTGAGGCGGTCGGCGGTGAGGGCCTGGATGAGATCGGCTAGGCGCTGGGCGTTGACCCCCACCCCGGGGGTGTTGCGGGGCCAACTGGTGACCATTTTCCAGCGGATGGGGGCCTGGGAGGCGCTTGGGCGG
>JBHJHK010000183.1:0-23727 GCA_050330975.1 Candidatus Competibacterales bacterium
GAAAGTCTCCCCCCTCCAGGACCCCCGTCTCGACGCCGGTCATGTTCTGCAACTCGTCCAGGGCGTCGTTACCCCCCTTGATCACCCGGGTGTCGAGGCCGGTGCCCCCCTCTAGGCGATCCGCCTCGCTCAGGTCCTCCCCCACATCCACGAGCAATTGATCGTTGCCGTCGCCGCCCCGGAGGGTGTCGCCAGCACCATTATCGGCCACCCCGGAGAGGATATCGTTGCCCGCCTCGCCGTTGACCTCGTCGTTGCCAGGGCCGCCCAACAAGCTGTCGGCGCCGCCGCCACCCAAGATGGTCTCATTGCCAGCCCCCCCTTGGATGGTATCGTCGCCAGGGCCGCTGGTAATGGTCAAATCCCGGGCCGGGACGATCTGGACGTTGGCCGGGCTGTCGGGGTCGCTGTCGATCACCACGGTGGTGACGGGCCCTGCGCCTGGGTCGGGGACGTCCAAGGGGTTGCCGGCGACCACGGCATCCCCGGTGGGCAACGCCGCGACCCCAAAGGCCTGGGCAAAGGCGGCGTAGCCCAGATCGGGAGCCTGGACACCGGCGGCGGCGTTGGCTTGGATCTGAAACAAAAAATTGCTGGCGCCGTCGACCACCACCACCGCGCCATTGGAGAGGGTCAGCTGAAAGGCGTCGGCGGCGAACACCGCGGCGGTGACAGACAGCCCCGGAGCCAACTGCAGTCGGTTGACCCCGCTGTTGTCGGTGAGGGTCACCGCCGCGTTGGGCTGAATTTGCTCGGGGGACAAGATGTAGGTGTCATCTCCGCCGCCGCCGATGTAAGTGTTGTCGCTCGCCTCCCGGGCGAAGATAAAATCGTCGGAGTTGGGATAGGTGAACGTAGCCAAGGTGCGGTGCTCCCAGTGAGAAACTCGGCGCCCCTGGCGGGCGCCATGGCGTTAAATTCCCGTCGATCCGTGGGCCGCTGGGGGTTTATCCAGCGGCGGCGGCGGTTGAAATCCCCTGGCCAAAGCCGCGTCTAGCTCCCCCAGGTGGGCCTGGTAGCGGCGCCACTTTTCCTTCGAGGTGCGATAGACGCCTTGCCGCACCTGGCGGATGCTGGCGGTCTTCACCGGCCGCTGGGTCTCGTAGAACCGCAGCACCTGGTCGTCCCAGGGGAGTTCACAGTAATCCAGCAGCGCGGCAATCCCCGCCTCGGGGTCCTCCACCAGGCGTTGGTAGTCCAGCTCGAAGATGCGCCCGGAAAACAACTGGCGCCAATGGGCCATGAGATGGTCGTGGTCGTTGATCATCTCGCCGATCCACGTCAGGTCGTAGGCAAAGCCCATGAGCCCCTGGGCGGCGGCGAAGTTTTGGTAGTAGTTGGAAACCGCCACATCCCGGGGGTCCCGCTGGAGGTGGATAATCTTGGCCCGGGGGAACATGGTGGCGATGAACCCTAGGTGGTCGAAGTTGTGGGGTAGCTTGTCGGTGACATGGGGTGCCAGGAAGTCCAGACGCTGGAGCTTGTCCAGGTAGTACTCGGCGGCGTGATTCAACTGGTGGGGCTTTAGGTGGTTCATGGCCCGGGGGTATAACGCCTGCCCCTTGACCACCTTGAGCATTAGCCGGCTCAAGCGCGGCACCCAGCTCAACTCCCCAGCGGCGAACACCGCGGGGTGGCTGGCCAAGATCTGCTCCACCAGAGTGGTCCCCGAGCGGGGCATACCGAGGATAAAAATCGGCCGGCAGCTGTTGGAACCAGCGCCCTTGAAGCGCTCCAGCAACGCCGGGGTAAACACCTCCACCGTGGCCGCAGCCAGGCGGCGGTGGCGAGTCCAGTCGTAACCCAACTGGTCCTTGACCAGCTCGTTGGCCCGGTGGATGGCCCGGAAGGAGGCGTCGTAGTTCTTGGCCTTTTCCAGGGCCCGGCCCAGGGCGAAGGACGCGGCCGAACGCTGTTCGGGGGCCGAGCGGGGGCTGTCCACCAGGTGGTGTAGCAACGCCAACTGGGCCTCGGTGGGGGCCTCGGCTTGGCTCTCCAAGGCGTGGAGCACCGCCGAGGGACGGAGCCTGGCGGCCCGGTGGAAATGGCCGCTGGCGGCCTCGAGCCTGCCTAGGGTGGTGAGGAGATGACCCAACTGGATGTGGGCCTCCACCAACCCCGGAAAGCGGGCTACGGTCTGCTCCAGTTGACCAATGGCCGCCTCCACTTGGCCCTGGGCATCCAGGAGTTTGGCCTTGAGGAGGTGGTAGCGAGGCCAGTTAGCGGCCATCTCGGCCAGGGTCTCCAGGTCGGCGGCGGCGGCGGCGAGAAAATCCGCCTCCAGCCGAGCCTGGTTGAGGAGCAACCGGCTCTCCAAATCGTCGGGGTGATTGTCACACCATTTCAGCAGTTGTTTGCCCGCCATTTGCCAGCGGCGGCGGCGGAACAGCAGCTGGATCAACAATCGATGGAGGCGCTCGTCGTCGGCAAAGCGGGCCACCGCCGCCTCCAGGGTGGCTTGGGCCTCGGCCAATTGCTGGCTTTGGATCTGCACCTCGGCCAAGTCGGCATGGAGGTCGGAATCATCGGGTTGGCGTTCGAGGGCGGACTGCTTGTCCTCTAACAGCTGTTCCAACTGGCCCAATTGCTTGAGGATCACCAGGCGCTGGGCGCGACTCGGCGCCAGGTCTGGCTTGAGGCTCAAGGCCCGGTTATAGAGTTCCAGGGCCTCATTCAACTGCCCCCGGCGAAACTTGACCTCCGCCAGGTTGTTGTAGACCTCGGCTCGCTCGGGATCGCGGTCTAGGCTGGTCTGGTAGAGGGCCTCGGCCTCGTCCAGGTGCCCCTGGAACAACCGCAGGGCCGCCAACCGGGCGTAGGCCACGCCGTCCACCTCGGGGGCTTGGAGAGCAGCCACCAGGGCCATTTCTGCCGGGTCCATGCGCTTGCAGACCCAACAGGCCAAACCGTAGTCGCTGAGGCTCGGGGCGTCGCTGAGGGCCGCTGGATCGACGGCATCGAGGTAGCGCTGGCCCCGTTCGCTGTCGTTTTGCAGCAACGCCACCAGGGCCAGTATCGCCGACAGCGAACCACCGTCACCGGCGGCCAAGGCCGGGTGGCGGGCGACAATGGCCTGTACAGCGGCAAACTCTCCGGCTCGCTGGTGGTGGCGCAGTTGCGCCACCAAGTCCTCGGTTGGGCCCTGGGAGTCGCCAACCCCCTGGGGCTCAGAGGAGGACGAGGTCATCGATAGCCAGATCGCCACCCACCAGACCAACGGCCACGGCGGCCCCTGCGCCGCCGCTGCCCCCCAAGTCCCCCTCATCGAGGGCGATGACCCCACCACCGGCGGCGTCGAGGTCGGCCTCGCTCAGGGTGAGGGTGTCGGAGGGGCCCCCACCGGGGCTGCCGGGAATGGTGACATCGCTGGCCCCGGCGACGGTATCGTCCCCCGTGGGTGGGGTGGCGACGCCAAACACGGCATTGGCAAAGTCGGCAAAGCTGAGGGGGGTCTCAGTCGTCACCCCGGCTCCGGCGTTGGCGCTCACCTCAAAGGTAAAATTGGTGGCACCGTCGATGATCACTTGGGCGCCGTTGCTGAGAATGTGGAGGACGGCGTTGGCGGCGAAGGTGGTCTGGGTGATCACCAGTCCCGGAGCGAACTGTACGGTGTTGGCACCGGCGTTGTCGCTGATGGTCACCGTGGCATTGGCCGCAATCAGCTCGGGGGTGAGGACGTAGGTATCGTCGCCCCCGCCGCCGATGTAGGTGTTGTCGCCGGCATCACTGACATAGATGAGATCGTCACTACCGGGGAAGGTGAAGGTCGCCATAAACTTGGATCCTCGTCAGAGGGCGCGTCTGCTTGAGGTCGTGGGCCGATAGCGGAGCCAATCGGCGTGTCTGCGGCCCAAGATGGGGCACACTTTGGTGCATTATGGCCAGTGGTCTTGAACGGCAACTGAACTTGGCACAAAAACACAGGGGCTGTGGCGTATGCCCCAGCCCCTGGCAGCGAAATCCCATGCGCGGGGGGGTAACCCCCCGCAAGTCTTAGAACACCACGATGTTATCGACGGAGAAGCTGCTGCCCACGGCGGCGATCAAGCCACCGCCATCGAGCTCCCCGGGATTGGTGTTGCCGTCGAGGTCGGTAAAGTTAGTCACTTCACCGCCATTGATCGCGACGTTGGAGAAGGCGTAGAGGCCGTTGTTGTCACTGGTGCGGACGAAGATCAGACCGGTGATGGTGCCGGTGCTGGTGCCGAGCTCGCTGACCAGCGCAGCGGTAATGTCGTCCAAATCGGCGCCGGAGAAGAAATCGCCGCCATCGACCTCCTGGGTACCGGTGAGGCTCACCTCGGTGATGACGCCGCCGGAGGTGTTGGTGATCAGGTTGCCACCGGCGCCGACGTCCACGGCGATGATGTCGTCGTCCGCAGTGAAGTCGGTGATGGTGTCGGCAGCGTTGAAGTCGTTGACGACAAACGTGTCTTCACCACCACCGCCGGTGAGGCTATCGCCGTCATTGTCGCCTGCAGCAAAGGTACCAGCGACCAACAGGTCGTCGCCGTCACCCCCGTCGATGGCATCGGCGCCATCGCGGCCGACCACGGTGTCGGCGCCATCGCCACCGATCAGGGTATCGATGCCGTTTTCATTGCGACCGATGATCAAATCATCACCGTCACCCGTGGTGATGCTGATGGTGTAATCGATTTCGTTGCCATCGTCGACGACGGCGATGACGTCGTCGTTGTTGCCCAAGGTCGAACCATCGACGGTAAAGGTCTCACCGAAATTCAGGAGATCTTCTTCCAAGAACAAGAAGAAGTCGCCGTCGGTCAAGGTGAGAAACTCGACGTTCTCGACGTTGGTGAGGTCGGCGAAATCGTCGTTGCCGCTGGTCAACGTCAAGGTGTCGGTGCCGTCACCACCGTCGATGACATCGTCGAGGCTGCCATCGTCGTCGACGATGATATCGTCGCCGCTGCCGGCGTCGATATTGTTAGTACCCTCCAGCCCCACGATGCTGTCGTTGCCGGCGCCACCGGTGATGACGTCGTCACCGGCCTCGCCCATGAGGGTGTCGTTGCCGTCGCCACCGCTGAGGTCGTCGGCGCCGTTACCACCCATGAGCACGTCGGTGCCCGCGCCGCCGACGAGGATATCGGCACCGTCTTCGCCGTCGAGAACGTCGTTGCCGTTGTTGCCCCGGAGGCTGTCGTCGCCCTCGCCACCGCTGATGGTCTCGTTACCATCTTCACCGGTGAGGGTGTCGTTGCCGGCACCGGCGGTGATGGTGATATCCAGATCGTCGGTGATCAAGATATTGGCGTCGCTGTTGGCGTCGCTCTCCACCTCGACGACAGTGGCGCCGGCCAAATCGTCTTCGTCGATGGGAATGACCCCACCGCCGGCGGCGTCGATTTCGTCTTCAGTGACGGTAAAGGTATCGCCGGGGACGGGGTCGTCGCCGCCGGGGACGGTGACGTTGGGGGTGCCTTCGACGGTGTCGTCACCCGTGGGCAGGTCGGCGACGCCAAACACGTCTTCGGCGAAGGTCTCATAATCGATGGCAGCGGCGGCGACGCCGGCACCGATGTTGGCACCCACCTCAAAGTCGAAGCTGGAGGCGCCGTCGATGATGATCTGGGCGCCGTTGCTGAGGACGTGGAGGACGGAGTCGGCGGCGATGATGGTCTGGGCCACCTCCAACCCCGGGGCGAACTGCAGCACGTTGGCGCCGGCGCTGTCGCTGATGGTGATGGTGGCGCCGGCCGGGACCAACTCGTTGCTGAGGACGTAGGTGTCGTTGCCTACACCGCCGATGTAGGTGTTGTCCTCACCGTTGTCGGTATTGAGGTAAATAATGTCGTCACTGCCGGGAAAAGTAAAAGTCGCCATGAGCTAAGGTCCTCGTGGGAAGGATCATTCCGTTTTGCACTTGGGTGACAAAGCGTTGTCGCCCCCAGCCACAGCAAACAGCACCATTGGGCCAGGGGCAGACCGTTATGGGCCGCTCCGTTATACGATCTCGACGACGACCGCATCGGCGTTGGCGCCCGTACCCGTAATCCCCGCCAGGGTGATGGAGCTGGTCTCCTGGTCGGTGTTGGGGGCCAAGTTGATCTGGATGGGGCCAAAGGGGGTGGTGATGACGTTGACGCCGAAGTCGTCTTCCAGCTCCTGGAGGGTGAGCTGGGTGGTGGTGTCGGTATCGGGATCGTCGATGCGCAGGATGTCGTTGGCCAGGTCGAAGCCGGTGATGGTGACCGTATCGGCGTTGGCGGGTGTGGTGAACACTCCACCGTCGTTGACCACTTCGTAGATAAAGGCCTCGGCGGCATTGTCATCGGCCGTCACGTCGGCCTGGCCGTTGAGGACCACCGGCACAAAGGCACCGGCCTCTTCCACGTTCACAGTCACAACGGCATCGTCGGTGAGGCCCACGCCGTTGGTGGCGGTGATGGTCAAGGGGATGCTGTCGTCCAGGGCCAGGTCGTCGGCGTCGGTGACCACCACCTGATTGTCGACGATGCCAAAGGCCTCCACGTCGTCGCCGTCGGTGTTGACGTTGCCAGCGGTGATGGCCAGGGTAGCAATGCCCGATTCGTCGTCGGCGGCGGTGATGGTGGTCACCAAGGCACCGTCGTCAAACGCCCCGTCGATAAGGACCCGGGTGGTGGGGGCCAAGTCGAGTTCGGGGGGAGTGGTGTCGCCGTCGGCGGGGACGTTGATCGTCAACGCGGCGGTGCCGTCGCCGCCTTCGCTGGTGGCGGTGATGGTCAGGTCAAAGGTCTCGCCGTCCTCTAGCTCGTCGGCGTCGGTGACCACCACCTGGTCGTTGACGATGCCAAAGGCGCTGGTGCCGTCCATGTCGCCGTCTTCGTTGCCAGCGGTGATGGCGATGGCGGTCACGGCGGACTCATTGTCCGTGGCGGTGATGGCCGACACCACATCGTCGTTGGCCACCACGGCGGGATCCAAGACGGCCGCCGTGGGATCCAAGGCCACCACCGGCGGGGTGGTGTCGGGCACATCGTCGATGGGGGCGGGAAATTCGGGGTCGAGGCTGTTGTAGATGCCCAACCGGCCGGTGATGAACAGCTCCAGGACGAAATCCTCGGAGAACGCCGGGGCGTCCAGCACCACCTGGTAGTCTTGAATCTGCTCGTCGGTGGGGACGTAGGGGTCCTCCTCGGTGCTCAGGGTGTCGCTGAGCAGGGCGATGTGAAGGATAGTGCTCTGGACATCCAACTCGGTGTTGGCGACGTTTTCCGGGGACTCGGTGAAGGCCAAGGTCAGCAGATCCCGCCGGCCTTGGAAGCGAGGATTGTTCTGCAGCTCATTGAGCCAGAAATTAAGACCTTCTTGATCTTGATCAGGATCCCGGTCGAGGACGTTTATATAGAGCTGGCGGACGAACTCTTCGTCGGAAATGACCGTTTCGCCTTCCTCAGCACCGGCCTCTAGAATGGGGCCGCCGAACAGGGCCTCGGCTTCGGCGGAGAGCAAAAACGCCTGGGCGGTGAGGGTCAGACTATCGAGGCCTTCCTGGGCGAACACGTCGACTTGCTCGCCGTACCAAAACTGCAGGCCGGGACCGTCGGCGCGCCGGTCGAGGACCCCGAGGTAGAGGCGGGCGAGGGGGGCGGCGATACCCTGGTAATCGTCGCTTTGGAACAACTCCTGGACGACGTCTTCGATGGCGCGTCCCTGGTTCACCACCTGGTCGCAGATGGTGTCGACCAGCTCCTGGGTGGGCTCTTCCTGGGTGAACTCCTCGATAACAAAATCGACGTAGTTCTCAGTCAGCGGGTTGCTCATGGGAAAACTCCGGTGTGTAGTATCAAGCCAAGGCAAAATCGAACGGTAATTTGGTGAAGCTCAGACCAAGTCTTGGCGATGGCCATCTGGGCAGTCTTCCCCAGGTCATGGAAGCATTGAAGACCACCGCGACCGAGAGGGCGCCTCGCGAAGAGCAACTTGCAAGGATGTGGATCATCGAGTCAACTCGACGAACCACCGGTGGTGGATAACTCAACATTCATCCAGGCTCGTCGGTCGAGGGCATTCGACAGTTGCGCCGCTACAACACACACTGTAGTGAACCGGTCCACCAAAATCCCTCGCGACGTGGTTTGGGCAAGTATAGTGAGAATTGGGCCCCCGGTGGGCCTTGGGCGACCCCGGCGAGCGGCAAAGGGCGACGTTTGCAACAACAACTGCAACAACAACTGCAACAACAACTGTGACAAATCCGCAACACTTTGCATTATCATGTTGTAGATATTATACACTCTGTTTGGCAACGTCAACACTCTCGCCCCCCACTCCCAAAACACTTCCATCTCTCAATCACGGCCCCCCTTGGGGTCCAGTTGCCCCCCGGAGGGCCCCTGGGTGTCGTTATCGTGGATTTTTCAAGCTGAACCCCGGCTTAATTGTCCCCATTGCCAACGGACCGAGATGGAACCGCCCATGAACGTCATTTTGAGCGTCGATGCCATACACCCCCCCCTGACGGGCATCGGCCACTACGCCCTGCGCCTGGCCCGGGGCCTCAAGGACCACCCCGAGGTGGGAGAGGTGCGTTTCTTCGCCACCAGCCGTTGGATCGACGACCCCGAGGGACGCCTCAAAGCCCCACCTCCCGAGGCGCTGGCGCGACGCTGGGTGCCCTTTAAGCCCCTGGCGGCCCTGGCCTACGGGGCGCTGCGGGGAGCGCTGTTCCGCCTCCAAAGCCGACGCCTCAAGGATCGGGTGTTCCACGCCCCCAACTACATTCTCATGCCCTTTCGGGGCCCCTGTGTCACTACCGTCCACGACCTGTCCCATTTACACTATCCCCATTGTCACCCCAGGGAACGGGTGACATTCCTCGAACGCCATCTGCCCACCACGTTGCGCCGCGCCGCAGCCATCATCACCGTTTCTCATTTCGTGCGCCAAGAACTCATCGAGCATTTCGCCCTGCCCCCCGAGCGAGTCCACGCCGTCTACAACGGCGTCGATGGCGCCTTTCATCCCCGATGCTTCGAGGATCTCGCCGAACCCCTGAGGCGCTACGGCCTCGCCCCCGACGGCTACTTGCTGGTGGTGGCCACCGTGGAACCGCGAAAAAACCTCGCCCGGTTACTCGACGCCTACCAAGGCCTTGCCGAGGACCTGCGCCACCGCTATCCCCTGGTGTTGGCGGGGGCCGGCGGTTGGCTGAGCCGTGACCTAGAAGCGCGGTTGGCGGCCCTGGATGCCGGGGGCCAGGTGCGGCGCTTGGGGTATGTGCCCCAAGAGCTGCTGCCGTTTCTCTATGCCGGCGCCCGGGCCTTTGCCTTTCCCTCCCTCTACGAGGGCTTTGGCCTGCCGGTGGCCGAAGCCATGGCCAGCGGCGTGCCGGTGTTGACCAGCGATCGCGCCGCCACGGCGGAAATCGCCGCCGACTGCGCTTGGCTGGTGGACCCCGAGTCGGTGGCGGCCATCCAAACTGGTCTCGAAGGGATTTTGAGCGACGAGGCCTGGCGGGCCCAGAGCATTAGCCGGGGACGAGAGCGGGTCCGGGATTGGACTTGGGAGCGCTGTCTGGAGGCCACCGTCGCCGTCTACCGCCGGGCCTTGGGGTCTTGAGGGGGTCAGCAACCGTGTCTTTGCCCAAGGACATCGCCGTCCTCATCCCCGCCCACAACGAACAGGCCACCGTGGCAACCGTGGTGGCGGCGGTGCGCCGGGTCTTTCCCGGGGAGATCGTGGTCATCGACGACGCCAGCACCGACGCCACCGTCGCGGTGGCTCGCCAAAGCGGCGCCACGGTATTGCCACTTCCCCTGCGCCTGGGGGCTTGGGGGGCGTTGCAAACGGGCATGCGCTACGCCTTGAGTCGCCGCCTCCAGGGAGCCTTGACCATGGACGCCGATGGCCAACACTCGGCCTTCGACCTGGCGGCGGTGTGGCAACCGGTGGCCGAGAGCCGGGCCGATGTGGTCATCGGCGCCTATCCCCAGCGGGCCTCGTGGGCTCGACGGCTGGCCTGGCAGTTGTTTCGCCGCTTGACGAAGCTCACCGTACGGGATATTACTTCCGGCTTTCGCGCCTACAACCACCGGGCATTGGCCGTCCTAGCTGCCCCCGGTGCCAGCCTGCTAGACTATCAGGACGTGGGGGTCTTGCTCCTCCTGCGGCAGGCAGGACTCCACACTGCGGAGGTGCCCGTCACCATGAATCCTCGCCAGGCCGGCCACTCACGGGTTTTTAGCTCCTGGATGGTGGTCGCCCGCTACATGCTCCACACCCTGGTGTTGTGTGTGGCCCGCGGCGTTCGCCCTTAAGTGTGAGTCAAAGCCGCCGTCGTGATCTCCTACCAACTCACCTCTGCGGTCATAGGCCTTGCCGTCGCCGGGGGCATTTTGTACTTGGTGCGCCGGGACCACATGTACGGTCGCTACGCCCTGTGGTGGCTGGCCGGCGCCGCCTTGGTGGTGGTGGTGGGGGCTTTTCCCGCCCTGGTGGACTACATCGCCAGCCTCGCCGGGGTGTCTTACCCCCCCATCTTGGCCGTCACCCTCGCCCTGGGGCTGGGCCTCATCAAGATGCTCACCATGGACTTGGCTCGTTCCCGTCAGGAGCGGGCCCTGCGGCGGTTGGCCCAGCGTCTGGCCATCCTCGAAGCCCGCCTGGAAGCCCAGCCCCCCCCGTCCGAAGGGCAATCCAGCGGGGTGACCCGTGGGACTCTCCCCGACTAGCCGGTCGGGGCCCCAGGAATCCCTTGTGCGCGTCCTCCACATCGGCAAATACTTCGCCCCCTTCACTGGGGGTATCGAACGCTTTATGGCCGACCTCATGGCCGCTTTGACCCGCCAGGGTGTGGCCAACGCCGCCATCGTCCACCGCCACGACCGCGGTCCTGGGATGCAACAGCCCGCGGGCATCTACCGCGCCCCCCGCTGGCGGCAAATGCTCTACACCCCCATAAGCCCGACCTTTCCCCGCTGGCTGGAACGGGCCATCGATGAATTCGTTCCCGACCTGTTGGCCTTTCACCTTCCCAACCCTTCGGCGCTGTGGGCCCTGCGGGTTGGGGCTGCCAGGGGCCTGCCCTGGGTGGTCCATTGGCACGCCGACATCGCCGCTGGCCACGACTGGCGATTGGCCCTGGCCTATGGCGGCTACCGCCCCCTGGAGCGACACTTCCTGGCTCGGGCTCGGGCTGTGGTTGTGACTTCGCCCCCCTACTTGGCCAGCAGCCGGGCCCTGGCCCCTTGGCGCGACAAGTGTCGCGTCATCCCCTTGGGCCTCGAGCCCCAGCGTTTGGCCCGTGCCGACGCCAGAACTCAAGCCCTCGCCGCCACCACCTGGGGCGACGCCCCCCACCGGATCTTGGCCGTGGGCCGCCTCGCCCCCTACAAAGGCTTCGACGTCCTCATCGAGGCCGTCGCTTCCCTCGCCGACACCCGGGTATTGATCGTGGGCGAGGGGGAGGGGCGACGCCCCTTGGAACGTCTCATCGACGCTTTGGGCCTTAGAGACCGGGTGCAACTGCTGGGGTTTCAGCCCGACACCCATTTGGGCGCCCTATTCCAGAGCTGCGATATTTTCTGCTTGCCCTCCACCGAGCGCACCGAGGCCTTTGGCGTGGTGCTGTTGGAAGCCATGGGCTACGGCAAAGCCGTCGTGGCCAGCGCCATTGCGGGCTCAGGGGTCGGTTGGGTGGTGGAGCGCGCCGGCCACGGCCACACGGTGCCCCCCAAAAACGCTGCGGCCCTTCGCCAGACCTTGGTCGCGTTGCTCAGAGATGGCGAATTGCGGCAACGCCTCGCCGATCGCGGCCGACGGGCGTTGGCAGAGCAGTTCCACATCGACCACATCGCCACCCAGACCCGGCAACTCTATGGCGATGTGGCCCTTTGAGCGGGACATGCCCTTGGCCATCGCGGCCTTGGCGGTGGGGTTGTTGACCTTCACCTTTCCCCACAGCGGCAATCTCGCCATGGCCGCTTTGGCCGTTGGCGGCCTTATTTGTGGATTTTATCCTCCCCCAACAGATCGCCCGCCGAGACCTCTGGGGAAGTTGTTTTACGCCGTATTGGCCCTGGTAGCCGCCTGGCTGGTGGCCATTGTCACCTCCAGGGATCCTCGCTTGAGCTTGGAACTGAGCTTGGGTCTCATACCGGGCTTGCTGGTGTTGGCGTTGACGGTCACGGCATTGCACGACCGGCGCCATCTGTTGGCCCTCTACGGCGGGCTGACCTTGATGAGTCTGTCCCTGTCCCTGCAGGCCCTGGGGGCCTTTGCCACAGCGCCTCACCTCCACCCCCTGGAGTGGGTGGAGCGACTGGCCATCCCTTTGTTGGTGGTACCCAACGATTTCATCTTGCTATCCCTGCTGGCGCCCTTCTCCGCGGCTTTGCTCTACTACCGACCCCGGGGTTGGGTGGGGTGGGTCGTCGCCTCCGGGGTCGTCGCCAGTTTGGCCTTGGGGGTGGCTGTAACCGTTGTTTACCAAAGCGGTATTGCCCTCATGGCCTTTGGCATTGCGCTACTGCCCATGGCGCTTGGTTGGCGCTGGCGCACCACCTTGGCAGCCGCGGGGGTGGGGATGCTGGTCGTCGCCTTGGTGGATGCGGGTCTTGGTTGGCCTTTGTTATTGAAATATATGAAGTTTATTAATCAACTGGACTTTCGCCTAGCCCTTTGGGCAGCCGCTTGGCAAATGTTCCTCGCCGACCCCTGGCTCGGCCAGGGCATCCACACCTTCGGTAGTATCTATTTGGCGTTTTTACAACAAGTTGAGCTGCCCAGTTGGTTGGCCACCGACTCCCGCCACACCCCCTGGGCCCACAACCTGTTTTTAGAGACCCTGGCCGAGCAGGGTTCGGTGGGCTTTTGCGTGCTGATTATTTTTATTTTTCTTTTATTTTCAAGCTGTTGGAATACACTCCACCAGTTGACAACCCGCCTTAAGGGGTTGATTTTAGCCCCCATGTGCGGCGGGTTGGGCTTTTGCTTCAGCGGTACATTTGAGTTATCATTCAAGCGACTGTGGGTAATACTTGTTGTTTTTTTGCTTTCAGGTATCATTATAGCACTATACCGTGCTTCTGAAACCTTGTCTGAGGATTGAAGACATGACGAGACCTCTTGGATCGGCAGCTGCCAAAACGGCAGTCGTTTCTTTTGCTGTAGCCGGTTTGGGTTTGGCATTGCTAAACCCCAACTGGATCGATGAACTCAAGGCCCAAACCTACTACGTCGACGACTCCCACGCTGCGGTGCTCTTCGACGGTGGTCAGGTGTTGCGCTTCACCGATATCCCCTTTGCACCGGGCTTTATTACCGTCGAGATCGCCCTCGTTCGCGGCAACGGTATCCTCGAGCTCTACGCCATCAACGGCAGCACCCGTATCGACCTCATCGCCGCCGGCGAACTGAATGGCCAGCTCGCCAATCAGGGGCTCAATCCCGCGGCTGCCGACGTCAACCCCACCCGCCAAAATCCCTTGGCTTTTGAGGTACCCGCTGACCTCGTGGGTTCCAACAGCTTTGTGCTAGTGGCCGAATTCACCGACCTCGACCCCAGCGGTAACGCCTATATCGTGGTCGATAATATCCCCAGCAGCATCTACGTCGACGGCACCGATATCGATCCTTTCTTCGGTTGGGATGTCAACGGCGACGCCTTTTTCATCAATGATATCGAGGATAGTGGTATCGTCGATCCGAGTTTTACCAGCGGTTTCTTCCGCCGCTAAGCCGTTTTTAGCCCCTCGAAAATTGCCCCGGACCCATCCCCCATAGCCGGCGACGGCGCGAGCAAAGCCACGCTCATCTGGGACCAGATAAATGGGTTGGTGAAAAAGCCACTTGTCATCGACAAGTGGCTTTTTTAAAGGCTACAACCTACGCCGACAGGCGATAGCCGTCGGCCTCTAACGACTTGAGACGCTGCAACAACCGCTCCATGTCATGGGGGTGATCGCCGCGACATGCACCGTGCAAGGCCTCGAGATCGGCACAAAAACGAGACCAGTCCACCCGACGAGGTTGGGCTAGGAGCAGTTTGGGGTGCGCCGTGGGGCACAGCCCTTCCTGGTTGTGGAACAGTTGCTCGGCGAGCTTTTCCCCGGGCCGCAGCCCGGTGTACTCGATGGCGATATCCCGGTGGGGCACCTTGCCCGCCAGGGCGATCATCTTTTCGGCCAGCCATTGGATTTTGACGGGCTGGCCCATGTCGAGGACAAAGATTTCCCCGCCTTCCCCCACCGCCGCCGCTTGGGCAATCAACTGACAGGCCTCGGGGATGGTCATGAAATAGCGCTCCACCTCGGGGTGGGTGACGGTGACGGGTCCTCCGGCTTCGATCTGGCGCCGAAACAAAGGCACCACACTCCCCGCCGAGTTGAGGACGTTGCCAAAGCGCACGGTGATAAATCGGGTGGGTCCCTCTTCCCCTAGGTGCTGACAGTACATCTCCGCTAGGCGCTTACTGAGACCCAAGGCGTTTTTCGGGTTGACGGCCTTGTCGGTGGAAATCAGCACCAAGGTTTGACAGCCGTATTGCCGGGCGCTCTGGGCCACGTGGAAGGTGCCAAAGGTATTGTTCAACAGCGCCTCCCGGTATTGGGCCTCTAGGAGGGGAACGTGCTTATAGGCCGCGGCGTGGAACACGATCTCGGGCCGAGTGGCGGCAAAGGTGCGCCCCAGACCCACGGGGTCCTTGACGTCTCCCAGCACGGCGCGGAACGAAAGCTCTGGAAAGCGGCGGCGCAGGTCGTAGTCGATCTGGTAGAGGTTGTGCTCGCTGTGGTCGAGGACCACCAATTGGCGGAGTTTAAAGGCGGCCAGCTGGCGGCACAGCTCGCCGCCGATGGAACCACCGCCGCCTGTGACCAGGACTGTGCGCCCCGTCAACGCCTTATCCAGCAGCGACCACCTGGGTCTGATGGGCTCCCGCCCCAGGAGCTCCTCGATGGCGATGGGCCGCGGCTCAGCCGACAGGGCGGGATGGACCCCATCTTTGGGGGTGCAGGACAAAAGTTGGAAGCCCCCCGGGGCCTGGCCGGCGTACTCAGTCACCTGGCGAAGCAATTCACTGGGGGCCCCGGGGGCTGCCACCAGGAGTTTGGCGAGGCCGTGGCGGGCCATGAGGGCGGGAATGGCGCCAAGCCCCCCCACCACCGGGACCCCCCGCAGCTCCCGCCCCCGCCCTCGGCCCCGGGGGTCGACGATGGCCACGGGGCGATAGGGGTGAGCTTTGCGGGTCTGGAGCTCCCGCACCACCCGCTCTCCCGCCTGGCCAGCGCCGATGATCAACACCTTTTCCCGGCCGCGATTGCTGCGATGGTCCTTGAGCAACCGATAGCACAGCCGCGGCCCCCCCAGGAGGAAGGGCAACAACAGGCCGTGGAGGACCAAGACGGAACGGGGTACGTGTTCCATGCGGTTGAGGAGAAACACCACCAAAGCCGTCAAGGCCACAGCCACCACCGCCGCCTTGGCAATGCGCAGCAAGTCGGGGGTCGAGGCGAAGCGCCAGAGCCCCCGGTAGAGGCCAAACTGGACAAACACTGCGGCGTGGAGCACCACCACCAACGGCAGCAGCAACCAAGCCACCCGCCAGAAGGGCTCGGGAATGGCGGCCAAGTCAAAGCGCAGCCAGTAGGCCGTCAGCCACGCCACGGGGACCATGGTGACGTCGTGGGCAAAGGCCACCCCGGGGTGGCGCCACTGCCACGGCAACGACCAGGGGAGCTTGTGGGTCGGTTTCACGGTGGGTTTTCCCCCGAGGGCGTGGCCGTGGCAGAACGGGCGGGGAGGCGCGCCTCTAAGTGGGCGATTACCAGACCGTAGATCACCACCCACAGGCCGACAATGGCGTGTTGGACCAACTCAGGGCTTCGACAGACCCCAAAGGCGCTGAGTCCGCCGGCCACCATGAGGCCCCCATAGCCCCAGAGGATCGCCCGGCGCTGGACACCCATCAGGGCCAGACGCTGGTAGTAGTGCTGGCGGTGGGCCCGCCACACGGCTTCTCGGCGCCAGAGGCGAACGGCGAGGGTGACGCCGGCGTCGATCCCAAAGGGGGCAAAGGGCAGCAGAGCCAAGGGTGGGCTAGCCACCCCGCTGGCCGCGCCGGCGAGGACCAT
Organism: Candidatus Competibacterales bacterium; assembly: GCA_050330975.1. Classification (GTDB taxonomy): domain Bacteria; phylum Pseudomonadota; class Gammaproteobacteria; order Competibacterales; family Competibacteraceae; genus JBHJHK01. The sequence goes on from JBHJHK010000183.1 coordinate 16,080, forward strand.
AACCCCCACCAGGGCCCCCAGGGTCGTCGAGCCCACATCGCCCATAAAAATCCGCGCCGGCGGCCAATTGAAGACCAAAAAACCCCCGGCGGCCAGGGCGATCAGGGCGCAGAGGGCGGCGTAGTCGACCTGGCCAGCGACGAGGCCAAGCCCCGCCAGGCTTGCAAACCCCACCACGGCCATGGTGGCGGCGAGGCCGTCGAGGCCGTCCATAAAGTTGTAGAAGTTGGTAGTCGCCACGATGAACACCCCCCACAACACCCCCTCCAGGGGGGTGGGCAGTCCCGTCAGCCCCGGGGGGGGCAACCAGAGGGCTAGCAACAGTCCCGCCGTCAGGCCCTGGCCCAACAGTTTGGGGGCAAAGGACAAAGCCCGCCAGTCGTCGACGGCCGCCACCAGCACCCCGGGGAGCAACGCCAGCCCCAAAGGAGCCAGCTCCCCCGGCGCCCAGAGCACGCTGCCCACCGTCAAGCCCGCCACCATGGCCAAACCACCGCTGCGGGGACGAGGCAGGTGGTGGAGGGAGCGAGGGTTGGGATGGTCCAAGGGCCCCACGGGGCGCTTGGGGCGACCAAATAGGCCAGTGAGGCCCCAGGCGGTGACGAAGGTGGCGATTAGGGCCAGTGCGGTGACACTCACATCCAGCACCAGCCGTGGCGGCGGTAAAAGCGCCACGCCGAGCGGCCAAAGTAGTAACGGTGGCGCCAACCCTTGCGGGCGGCACCGCCGCCGCCGTGGACGATGGTCACCTGGGGCACATAGGCGATCTTGCCACCCTGGGCCCTGAGGCGCAGACACAGGTCGTAGTCTTCAAAATAGAGGAAAAACGCCTCGGCAAATCCCCCCAGACGCTGGAAAGCCGTGCGGCGCATGAGCATAAAGCATCCCCCGGTCAAGGGGATATCCAGTCTTGCCCTGTCTTGGCGGCAGTCGTGCATTTCGTAGGCGGCGAGGCGGCGGGCAAAGCGGCGCTGGAGGGTCTTGGGGGCAAACCCCCGCAGGGCGAGGGTCAACACCGAGGGATAGCGCCGACACAGATACTGGCGCCGCCCCGTTCCATCCCAGGCCTTGGGGGTGAGTAAATCGACCGTGGGATGGGCCTCCATAAAGGCCAACCCCCGGGCCAGGGCGTGGCGCTCCAAGTCCACGTCGGGGTTGAGGACCAACACATAGGAAGCGGTGGCCTCGGCCAAGGCCCGATTGTGGCCGGCACCAAAACCGATGTTGCCGTGGCCCGCCACAAGCCTCGGGGGGTTGGGAAAACCCTGGGCCAGCCCGGCGAGGAGTTCAGCCAAGGCCGTCGACCAGGTCTCGGCGGCGCTGTTGTCCACCACCGTCAAGCTGGCATCCGTCAAAACCCCCTCGCCCTGGGCCTGGACGATGGCCGCTGCGAGGCTCTCTAAGGTGGTGCCCAGGGAAGGCCAATGGGGCCTGTAGGTGACCAGCGAGATGGCGAGCTGGCTCATGACCGGCGGGGCAAAACCCACCACCGGCGACGGCGGTGGGGGGGCGCGGGCTCAAAGCCCCGGCGGTAGCGGATCAACCGGGCGGGATTGCCGGCCACCACGGCGAAGTCGGGCACGCTGCGGGTGACGATGCTCCCCGCCCCCACCACGACGCCGCAGCCCAAAGTGATCCCCGGCAACACCGTGGCCCCGGCGGCGATCCAACTGCCTTGCTTGATGTGGACGGCGCCGTAGGTGAGGGGGTTGCGCCAGATGCTGGGGTGGTTGTCGTCCATGGCGTGCCCCGCCGATAGAATGTTCACCTGGGCGCCGATGAGCACCTCATCCTCCACCACCAACCCCCCCTCCCCCGAGAGGTAGCTGTTGACGTTGACGATGACCCGTTGCCCCAAGTGGAGGCCGGTGTGGGGATGTTGCCGGGGATCCCCCAACACCAGGCGCACATTGGCATACAAACTCACCTCGTCGCCGCAGGTGATGGCGGGCGTCTCCCCGGGGGCATCGCCGAAGCGGAATACCGTCACGGAATCGGCGATGCGGCAGCGATCCCCCAGACGGTCGATGCCGGGATGGTGGGTGGTGAGGGGGGGGACACCCAGCACGGAAACGGTCCTAGGGACGCCGCTCGAGGGCCTCCAGGGCCGAAGGGTGAATCTCCACGGGCCAGCGCGTTTGCAACTGGGCCAAGGCGGCGTCGAGGGCGCGCCGCCGGCACTGGTATGCGGCCCCAGCCCGGGCCTCCTGGGCGACCTCTTCAAAGGCGGCAGGTATCGGTTCCCGGCGGTCCGTCACCCGGTAGATAAATGACATCCCCGGCTGGGCCACGGGTCCCACCACGGTACCAGACGCGGGATCGAGGCCCTTGAGCTGGGTCACCACGGGGTTGGGGTCTCGCTCCACGGGGATAAAACCGATGTCTCCGGCGCGGCCCTGGGACATGGGATCCTCCGAGTATTCCTCGGCGGCGGCGGCAAAGGTCACTTCGCCAGTTTCAATGCGGTCCTTGAGGTCTGCCAGGCGCCGGTGGACCTCGAGGCGGTTGGTTTCGTCGGCCGGGAGGCCTATGCGCTGAATGCGCAGCAACAAGGGGGTGGAAAACCGGTGGAGGTTGTCGCGGTAGAACGCCTGGACTTGGTCCTCGGTCACCGGGGGACAGGGTTTGGCGATGCGCCGTTCCACCTGGGCCAAAAACCCCGCCTCTCCCCCCTGGTTGGCGGGGGGAATCGCCACCCCCAATCGCTCCCCCTCCAGGTGGAGCAGTCGATCGTCGATGACCCGCTGGAGAATCTTTTCCAACCCCCCGGGAATGGTGAGATACACCTTGGTGTCCACCCACCGCTGGCTGTAGGCCACCAGATCCCCGTAGGTGATGGGCTCACCGGCGACGGTGGCCAAGGGCTTGCCTCCCTGGGGCGACGCGGCGCTCGCCGCCGCCAACGCCGTACCCAGAGCGGCGCAGCAGAGGCTACGAGCCAGCGCGTTCAGCATCGCCGCCTTGCTCTGGGCTGGGGGCTTCCACGGGAGTGGCATACTCCCACAAGGGGCCGTAGACAATTTTGACCTCCTCGCCCATGGTGCGAGCCATGGTGAGGTCTTGTTCGCCATCGTTGTCGATGTCTTGAAACTGCAGATCCAACATCCATACCCGATCCAAGAGGCGGCGAAAGACCCAGGTTTGGTCCTCGCCCTCGCGGCGCCCCAGCCACACCCCGTTGGGCTCCGAGAGGGCCAACAGACCCGTGGCGGGGTCGAAGACCGCCTCGCTGTAGCCGGGGGTCGCCGGTACCGGGAGTTCTTCCCGCTGGACTTCGAAGTCGCCGTCGACGTTGTAGAGGATCCACACCTGGGGGGTATTTTCAAAGGCGGCGATGAGGTCGGGCTTGCCATCGCCGTTGAGATCCCCCAGGTGGACCCGGCGGGTACTGGTGCTCGCCCCCAAGGGTGGGTAGACGACGGACTCAATGTCAAATTGCCGTTCGCCGCGGTTGTAGGCCACCACCACGGCCCCACCCTCGCGGTTGGACCACACCACATCGAGGCGTCCATCGCCATCCAGGTCGGCCAGCGAGGGGAAACTGACCAAAAAACCCCCGTTTAGCGCTTCCAGTTCGAAATCGAATTCCCCCTTGTTCCACAAGATAAACACTTCTCCACCCCAGTAGGGGCTCAAGACAATGTCTTGGTGGCCATCGCCGTCCAGATCCCCCACCGCCGCTTCCCGGGGTGGCTCATCGGTCATGGGGAATTGACCTTGCCAGCTGAACTCCCCTTGGTGGTAGCGGCCGAGTTTGACCAGGGGCTCCCCCTCGACGATGACCAACAGTTCGTCACGTCGGCCATCGCCGTCGAAATCCAGCCAGCGGACGAAGTCGGGGTGATAACCCGTGGGGGTGGAAAACACTTCCCGGGGTTGGCGGCCGTCGAATTCAAACAGTTTGAGGTAGTTGTCCTGGTGGCTGATGGCGGCCATCACCGCAGGAGATTCGCCGTCGCCGGGGCGCACCGCAACGGCCCAGGGTTGGGATATGGGAACAGATAAGCTGCGGGTCTCCGGTGCCCTCGCCGCACTCGCCTCCGCACCCTCGACGACGGGTTGTTCCCGTTGACAGGCGCTCAAGAACAGGGAGCCAACGACCACGGCGCACAGCATGGGCAGGGTTTTCATGGTGTCGATCTTTTGCAGGGCTTTTGCTCAGGGAAGGCTCGACGGCCTACAACGGAAAAGAGAGCCTGGGAACCAGGCTCTCTCGTCATTACCCTCTAGCCGAGTGCCCTAGGCCAGGGCACGGGACAGAGTCTTAGTCGTCCGTATCGGGAGACAAAAAGATGGGCTGGGGCTGGAGAACCTGGCGAACCCGCTGGACCCGCTCGCGGATGATCAAGTCGCCGTCGTTGTTGGGGCTCTCCCGCAACTCGATGGGGTTGATGATGGTCTGGGTGGCGCCAAAGGCGGCGATGGCCTGGATCTGGCTCCAGGTGAAGATGCCGTCGCCGAAGCTCACGCCATTGTTGGTGCCGTCGCGGTACTCGGGCTCGTCGCCCTCGCGGCCGAAGATGTACTGCTCACCGGGACCACCCAGGCTCCAGAGGACGAAGCCGTCGGTGGTGTCGGACTCGCCGATGGCCAAGGTCGCCGTGCCGGTGGTGAAGCTGGCACGACCGTTGTTGTTGGTCACAGCCAGGTTGTTGAGCTGGGGCTCGCCGAGGGTCAGGCGGGTGGAGATTTGCTGCTGGTTGGTGTCGTAGAGGAACACCGTGGGAGCAGTCTGGCTGATGTCCTGGGCGGTCCAGATGTAGATGTCGGTGCGGCTATTGGCATCGGCACCGTCGATGAAATAGCGCATGTAGAGAAGGTCGCCGTGGTTGGCACCGGCGGCCAGATTCACCACGTAACGGGGACCAGTGAAGTCCAGGTCTTCGATGTAGACCAGGCCTTCGCTGCGGAACACGATGGGAGCGCCGAAGTCACCGCCGGAGCGGCCACCGATGTCGCCGCCGCTGCCGTTGCCGGCGGGCACGCCGTCGTTGTTGATCTCGCCGGGCTCGGGGTTGGCGATGTACAGCGGCAGGGTGGGAACCACAGCCACGTCGCCACCGGCGGTGGAGTCGATCAGAAAGCTGTTACCGGCCAAGCAGGGCTGGTCGCCGGTGCTCAACTGCTCGGTGAATTCGCCGTCGACGGTGTTGAGGATGAAGACCATGTAGGTCTCCAGGCCGACGTTGTTGACGATAACCGGACCATCGCCGCGGTCGTCGATATTGATGGAACCAGCCGTCACCGTGATGGAGGTCTGGTCAAAGCGCGTCACGGGGAAGTCGAAGTTGACTTGCTCGAGGCTGCCGGCGTTGAACAGATAACCGTGGACGACCCCAGCGGCGCAGCTCGTCAAACCGATGGCCGTAATGACGCTGTTATCGGCGTTGGCGAAGGTCCGGGGGATGAGGACGCCGTTGGCAAATTCCGACAACACCGCTGCCTGGGACGATGTGCCTAACGCGCCCGCCACCGCCAAAGACACCAGACATAGCTTCTTCATGCGAAAGCTCCTGAAAGTTCTCATCGAAGACTTAATACTGTAACCACAAGTGTCGAAGCCGACCCAAAGCCTTTTTGTGCCGCACATAGAGACAGAGTCGATCACGTGACCCCAAGTCATAAGGCTAAGTTACAACAAACTTGTGTCTTTGTGCAACTTGTTTTCAAAAATACCACATGGAGCCCCAGCGTTGAAGGGAAGCTGCATCAAGGGTTGCCGGCGTCCAGTCGTTTACGCGTGGTATGGTACCATTTTCCATTGACCTTGACCCAGACGTCCGTCGCACGATGATCCATGGGACGTCGATGGACGGCGGGGACCATGATTTTCATCGCCACGGTCACCTCGCCCACGCCATCCTCCCCTATGGTGACCTCTACGACCTCTGCGCTGTGGTAAATCAATGCCCCACGGCTTTGCACATAGGTCTGGAGAGACACTTCGTTGTCGATGCTAAGGGTCTCAAACTGGTACTGGGTGATGGTGTCACCGGCGGTGCGGGCCTGCCAAAAGGCCGTCGCCCGCTCCCGCAAGGCGGCGAGTTCGGCGTCGCTCGCCCCTTGGCCCAACAACGGGTAAAACCCCAAGAGCCCCAACGCCAAAACCAGCGCCAGCAAGGCGCTTCCCAAAGGATGCAACCCGGGGCGAGAAGCAATTGTATGTTTTTTGCAAAAAAGTTTCATTTTTGCCACAGACCTCTATAATCGAGCCCCACTGACCTCACCTGCGGGCGCCTTCAAGGCGGTGAGCTCCACGGCCGTTTCCCCAGACGCCGTCCACAGGGCGGGAAACACCCCCCACTGCCACCACTGCCAAGGCCAACGTTTGACATCTCGTTCCAAGAGCGCCACCGCCGCCGCCAGGCCGCCGGGGGTGGGCAGCGGCTCGAGGCTCACATCCACCTGCCAACCTCGCTCCACCGCCCGCCCGTACAACAGCTGTGCCCCGGTGCGAACCACCAGGCGCTCGATGCCGTTGGGCACCCCCAAGGTACCCCCCAAAAAGGGACTGCGGTGGAGGCGATGGTCGGGGTAGAAGGGAATGTCAAAGAGCATCACCAGGGTTTGGCGAGCCTCGAGGGCCCGGTGGAGGTGGCGCAGGTTGTCGTTGGTGGTGATCAACGGACCTTGGATAAACTCCAGCAGGGTGTAGACCTTGCGCCGCAAGTGGCGGCGCTCTGCGTCGTCGAGGTCAAGGGCTGGGTCTTCGAAGGGCATGGTCAACATTCCCAACGACTCACCCGCCAGACTCAAGGCGAGCAACAACAGGTTGACCCGACCGAAGTGGGCCATGGCGATGACCACTCCGCGACCCGCCGCCTTTTCCCGCCGCAACAACGCCAGGGCATCTGGGTCAAGACGCATTAAATACTGTGGGCTTCCCTTCGTCAAACGCCCCATGGTGTAGACGTCCAACACTTCCCGGGCCAGGAGGGCAAAGTGGCGCTGCAGCCACAGCGCCTGGCGGTCGGGGTGGTCGAGGAGGTCTGGAAACGCCTGGCCCATACCCCTGGCGATGGCCCGCCTGGCGGCGGGGCAACGCCAGTAGTCCAGCCGGCCAACACCCGCCGCCAAACCATAGGCCATGGGCATGGGAAGCTTGGCCAAGGGCCTAAACAAGCCATTGTAGCGCCACCAGCGCCCCCAAGCGCCGCCCTTCACGGCGCCAGCCAGCGGTGGTCGAGGTGGACCAGGCCAAACACCTCACCGGGGTTGTGGACCCGAAACGGGCACACCCCCTCGGCCATATCGAACACCTGGAGGCCAGTGTTGTCTAGGGCGTAGACACTCAAGGCGTAATCCCCCGACAACAGGGGCAACTTGGGTAGCTCCAGAGTGAGGCGATGACGCCCCGGTGTGGTAAGGGGCCGGGGCTCGGGGCCAAAGTGGGTGCTGGTACCAAACACGTTTTCCCGGTCGTTGCGAACGATGGCGACCCCGACGTGGTAGTGGCCCACCCCGAGGAGTTCCACCTCGACGGCGATCCGCAGGGTCTCAAAGGTCTGCCACAAGGTCTTGGGGCGTTGGTCCTCGTCCTCCACGGAAATGGCCACCATGCGAAAAGGCTGGCGGGGGGCAGTGGGGACTGGTGGCGGGGGGGCAGTGGGGCTTGGGTTGGGTTTAAACGCGGCCTCCGGGGAGACCC
>JBHJHK010000184.1:0-24589 GCA_050330975.1 Candidatus Competibacterales bacterium
CACGCCATCCAGCGCCGGGACGACCCCGCCGTCCTAGGGGGATTCTTGCTCATCGCCATCGTCATCATGGCCGTCAATCTATTGGTGGACGTCCTCTACGGGCTCATCAACCCCCGTATCCGCCACGCCCGCTAGTCCACCTCCCGACAAGACCCAGCGAGATCCCATGACCACTGCTTCCCCCCCCGAAAGTGCCCCAGCGAACAGCCCTGGGGCCGATATCATCGAATCGCCCCTGGCGACTTTTTGGCGCCACTTCCGGGAAAACCACGGCGCGGTATTGGGCCTTTGGATCATCGTCGCCCTGGTGGCATTGGCCCTCTTAGCCCCGTGGCTCGCCCCCCACGACCCCGCGGTCCAGTACCGCGACGCCCTCCTCATCCCGCCCCCCTGGGCCGGCGGCGACGACTGGCGGTTTTTGCTGGGCACCGATGACGTGGGCAGGGATATGCTTTCCAGGCTCCTCTACGGGGCGCGGATATCCCTGTTGGTGGGGGCCATCGTCGTCACCTTATCCCTGGGGGCGGGCGTGGTGTTGGGGTTGATAGCCGGCTACTTTCGCGGTCTGGTGGAAATCGCCATCATGCGCCTCATGGACGTATTGCTGGCCCTGCCGAGCCTATTGCTGGCCATCGCCATCGTCGCCGTGTTGGGGCCTGGCCTCAACAACGCCATGGTGGCCATCGCCGTGGTCATCTTGCCCCACTACGTGCGTCTCACCCGGGCGTCGGTGTTGGCCGAGGCGGCCAAGGACTACGTGGTGGCCAGCCGGGTGGCCGGGGCTGGGGTGCTGCGGCAAATGTTTGTCAATATCCTCCCCAACTGCACGGCGCCCTTGATCGTCCAGGCCAGTCTGAGCTTTTCCACCGCCATTTTGGACGCCGCCGCCCTGGGGTTTTTGGGCCTTGGCGCCCAGCCCCCCACCCCGGAGTGGGGCACCATGCTGGCCGACGCCCGCCAGTTCGTCCAGCGGGCCTGGTGGGTGGTGACCTTGCCGGGGCTGGCCATTCTCATCACCGTGTTGGCGTTTAACCTGTTGGGGGACGGGCTGCGGGATGCCCTGGACCCCAAACTCAAGCGCTAGGAGGCAAAGGACTATGGCCACGGCTGCCGACTTGACCGTCAGCGCCTCCGGGTTGCTCTCGGTGCAGAACTTGCGGGTGGAGTTCGCCACCCAACGCGGCCCTTTGGTGGCCGTGGAAGATTTGAGCTTTGACCTGACCCCTGGAGAAACCTTGGGGATCGTCGGCGAGTCGGGTTCGGGGAAGAGCGTCACCTCCCTGGCCCTCATGGGACTGTTGCCCTACCCCCAGGGGCGGGTAACCCGGGGCCAGGCGTGGTTCGACGGCCGCGACCTGTTGGCCATGGCCGAACACGAGCGGCGACAGCTGCGGGGCAACGCCTTGGCCATGATCTTCCAAGAGCCCATGACGTCCCTCAACCCGGTGCTCACCATCGGCGTCCAGCTCACCGAGGGGCTGCGCTACCACCAGGGCTTGAGTTACCGCCAGGCCAAGGCCCGAGCCCTGGAGATGCTGGAACAGGTGCGGATCCCCGACGCCCGTCGGCGCCTCGGCCAGTATCCCCACCACCTGTCGGGGGGCATGCGCCAGCGGGTGATGATCGCCATGGCCATGGCCAGTCATCCCAAGGTCCTCATCGCCGACGAGCCCACCACCGCCTTGGACGTCACCATCCAGGCCCAGATTTTGGCGCTGATGAAGGACCTCCAGCAGCAATACAACACGGCGTTGATACTCATCACCCACGACATGGGGGTCATCGCCGAGACCGCCGACCGGGTGGTGGTGATGTACCGAGGCAAGACCGTGGAGCAAGGCCCGGTGGGGGAACTCTTTGCCCATCCCCAAGGAGCCTATACCCGCCGCCTTTTAGATGCCGTGCCCAAGCTCGGCGCCATGACCGGCAAGGAAGGGCCGGAGCCCTTTGGCACCGCCGCCCCAGCCGCTGGGCCATCGCCTGCCTCCAAGGCGACGGCCCCCGGGGAGCCTTTGTTGACCGTGGAGGATCTCACGGTGCGCTTTGACCTGGAGGGCAGCCCCTGGGGGCGCTCGCCGGGGCGGATCCACGCCGTGGAGCAGGTATCCTTCGCCATTGGGCGCGGGGAGACCTTGGCCTTGGTGGGAGAATCCGGTTGTGGCAAGAGCACCACCGGTCGGGCGCTGTTAAACCTCGTTCCCGCCCAGGGCGGCCGGGTAAATCTGGACGGCCGGGAGATTTTGGGCCTGGGCGAAGGGGCCATGCGCCCCTACCGCCAGCGGATGCAGATGATCTTCCAAGACGCCTTTGCCGCCCTCAATCCCCGCCAGCAGGCGGGTTTTTTGGTGGCAGAGCCGCTGATCATCCAGGGCACGGTCAAAGAGATCCAACGCCGCGAACAGGTGGCGGCCCTGTTTGAGCGAGTGGGCCTGGAGCCGGACCACCAACGCCGCTATCCCCACCAGTTCTCCGGGGGGCAGCGCCAGCGGCTCTGTATCGCCCGGGCCTTGAGCCTGCGCCCAGAGCTCATCATCGCCGACGAACCGGTCTCGGCCTTGGACGTCTCCATCCAGGCCCAGATCGTCGATTTGTTGTTGGACCTGCAAAACGAGTTTGGCCTGTCGTATTTATTCATTTCCCACGACATGGCGGTGGTGGAGCGCATCGCCCACCGGGTGGCGGTGATGTATTTGGGGCGCATCGTCGAGATGGGCAGTCGCCGGGCGGTGTTTGAAAACCCCGTACATCCCTATACCCAAAAATTATTGCGGGCCGTGCCGGTGGCCGATCCCAGCCGCCCCCGCCCCGAGCGCTCGTTGATGACCGAAGAAATCAAAAGCCCCATGCGCCCCCTGGACTACCAAGTGCCCACCTTGGCCATGACCCAGGTGGCCGCCGACCATTGGGTGTTAGAGGGGTATGAGGAGGCGTTGTAACGCCTCTCAAAATCCCGCCCGGGGCTCAGGGCGCTGGGATCTCCGCCACTACCTCAAACTGCCCGTCCGGTGACGTGCGCAAAACAACCCCGCCGCCGGAGCTGACGGCAACCCGGGTAAGGGCGTAGATATTGGCGTAGTGGGTCACCATCACCGCCGTGGTCTCGGGGTCGAGCTCGGCCAAAAAGCGGCGCATGTTGGCGGTGCGTTCCCGTTCGTGGACCCGGTGGCGGCCATAGACCGAGTTGAGGTCGGGCAGGGGCTGGACGTCGCCCACTTCCATCAGCCGGGCCGTGTCCAGACAGCGGCACCACTGGCTCGAATAGAGGGCGTCGACGGTGACGCCGGCGTCTTTGATTTGCTGCCCCAAGGTGCGGGCCTGCTCTCGACCGGTGTCGTTGAGGTTGCGCTGGGTGTCGCAGGCTTCGAGCTGAAAGCCCGGTGGGTCGTCAGAACCCGGTGCTAGGGTGTGACGGATAAAGGCCACGTGGCCGGGTTGATTGAGTAGTGCAAAGGGATTGTCGTCTTGGCCGTGGGCCACTGGCATCCAGATACCCAAGCCCAAACCACCCATGGCCAGGGTCAGGATCAATAGCCCGCGCATCAATGACTGATGGTTTTCCATGGTTGCTGCCTCGTCGTTACACCGCCCGTCGAACCGACGGGTTCTAGGAGCGATGAGACCGCAAAAAGCGAGGCGAGGTTCGCCCAAACCAATGGGGGTTAATGTGACCCAGCGATCCTCGGGGCACGGGGCAACCCCAGATCCAGCTCTAATCGTCCATAAACCTCACATCCAGCGCCTCTTAACGCCATTCCCCCCAAAAGCTGTCACCGAGGTACGCGACCAAGTCACCCCTCTCCCGCACCAAGGGTGTGGGAGAGGGGCTGGGGGGGAGGGCTGCCAAAGACGACGCCCAATACAAAATATCAAAGGTCTTCAGAAACGATCCGAAAGAGCCATTTTTTTGAACGGTTGACCCGTCACCAGACTCTATGGTGCCGTACTCACACTATCGAAGAGGTAGCAAAGATGACCCGTAGATTTGGCATCGTTCCCAGAGCCTTGACCAGCGCCCTCATCGCCCTCGCCCTAGGGGCCCCCGCCTTGGCCGAGATGCAAGTCCTCAAGGGCCCCGATATCGAGGCGGCCATCGCCGGCAACACGGTCCAGGGCGCCATGGCCAGCGGCTCCCGCTACACCGAGTTCTACAGCAGTGATGGCGAGATCCGCGGCGACGGCTACACCGGCCAATGGCAGGTCAAAGACGACCAGATGTGCTTTCAGTACGCCGGGGAAGAGTCGCCTTCCTGCTGGAATGTCGGCCGGATGGGCGACGAGGTCCGCTGGCTCAAAGACGGCGAGGTAGACGGCAGCGGTACTCTGATCCCCGGTAACCCCCTCGAGTTCTGATGGAGTTGTGAGGTGTCGGGGGGCGGACTAGTCACCATCCCCTCGCGCTTCAAATTGCCGCTGCTGCTCGGCCAAATAGGCGTCGCGATGCTTGTCGCAGCAGGCCTTGAGCCAGGAGAAGCGACCCTTGATGACGTCGAACTCGGGGTCGCGTTTAAACTTGACTAGGGTGTAGCGGGCGGCATCCCCCAGGGTGTGGGGATCTTGGCCCTCCAAGACCGCCCAGAGCTCAGCGTATTCATCGGGCGTCAGGGTGAAGGGCTCCCACGAAGCCCCCGGACTCATCCCGCCGTCTCCGCCCCCTTCGGCAAGGATCTGATTCAAAATGTGCAGGGGCGGGAAGATGCCGCAACCGTCCAAATAGGGAATATCGTAGACAAAGGTGCTCAGGGGCGCTCGCCGCTCCTCGGGGTCGTGGTGGAATTCGTGGCGGCGGTAGTGGACAGTTTTCATCAATCAGCTCCGCGGCATAGCGACATAAATGAGCGGTGGTCAAACTTCACCGATCCATCGTCACCCAGGTCATACTCAAGCCCAGGGTCCCGAGGACTGTGAATGGCAAGGTCACGCAGGCTCGAAGTAATGGGGTACAAAACGGGCGAAATCCGACGTGATGGGGCCGTCGTCTTCGCGCAGGGTCAAGCCCGTGGGTTTGTCGCGACCGTTGCGCTTTGGCTCGTCGGGATCGTCGTGGACGCCCCCCACCAGCCACACCCCGACCATGGTGGAGACCGGCCCCCGGGCCGTGGCAAATTGCGGTAGGGGCGCATACTGCTGGCGGATAAATCCCTCTTGGCCATAATCTCCCCCCGACGCCACCCTGCCCTGGGGCGTCACCACGGTGATATTGGCCCCTTCTCTACCGAAGATGGGCTTGCGCACGTAGTCGGTCAGGGAGCTATCTCCATCGTCGTCGAAATAAGCGGGCAGTAGATATTCACAGTGGGGAAACAGACGCCACAGGGTGGGCAGCAGGGCCTTGTTGGAGAGGATTATCTTCCACAGGGGCTCGATAAACACACACTCTAGCGCCGGAATCTCCCGGCCAAATTCATCGGTGGCCATCATTTCCCAGGGGTAGAGCTTAAACAGCACCTCGATGATTCCATCGCCGGCGTCGAGCAAATGTCGACCGTCGACGGTGATGTCAATGTCTTCCACATGGACAAAGGCGGTCTTGAGGCCCCCTTGGATGGCCAAATCCTGGAGGTAATCCACCGTCCCCCGATCCTCGGGGCAGTTTTTAAGACAGGCAAAATGCACCGTCTTGCCCTGCAGGCCCCGCCGGGGATCGGCCCAGGCCCGGATCATGTCCTCGTGGGTGGAGGCGAACTGGTTCATGCCTTGGGCTTTAAAGGGGGAAGCTTCAAACCGATCCCACTGGGCCACCGCCGATTCATAGAGGGTCGTCGGGGTGTCGGCGTTGAATTCCAGCAACTTGGGGGTGTCACCCACCAGGGTAAAGTCCATCCGCCCGTAAAAGGGCTTATCGCCCCGCCGCCACGAGGCGCGCACCGCAGCCCACCAAGAGGGGGGAATCCGAAAGCGCCGCAAGAGATCATCGTCCCCGAGCACGGCCTCGACCACCCGGTAACAGAGGTCGTTGAGCATCAGAGTCGCGTCGTAGAACGTATCGACTTCCCGTTGGGTCAAGACGTACATGGCGTCTTCCACCCAATAGGCCTCGGGCCGCTGGGTCCGGGGATGGCGGGGGGTGTGAAAGTCAAATCCCCGCCCTTCGACTAGGGCTTGCCAATGGTCCCGGGGTTTAAGGGTGATGCGGCGCATGGGGGAGATGCGATGGGCGTGGGTCGATACCAACCCCGGAGGAATTCGTCGGGGTCCTAGCCGGCGATACCGCCCCGGGCACTGGCCCCAAAGCCCCCGCGACGCCCCGCCGCCTGGACGGCCACCCGAGTGGTGGCCACGGTGGCACGACTCGGGGGATCGAGGACCACGGCGCGGGGCAAACTCGTCGCCCCCCGGACACCAGCGGGAGAGACCACACTGGGATTGGCGCCACCGGTGACATAACTCTGCTGGGTGTTCTTGTAGAGGGGCTGGGGGTTACCCAGGCGGTTGGCAAACTGGGCCATGAGGTAACCGGCCATAAAGGGCATAAAAAAGCTGCCACCGCTGTGAACTTGGCTGGCCTCACACTGGCCATCGCCGTGCTGGGCTTCACACGCCGCCAGGGAGGTGTATTTGGGTGCAGACTCGTCGTGGGTCTCCTGGGACAGGGCGAAGTAATCGGCGCACTGTGCTGCCAAATCCGGCTGTTCCCGCAGGGTGAAGTGAATTTCGCACTCTTCGGCGTTGGCAAAGACGACGCCGTCGAACTCCGGTTCACCACAGCCCGGCAGGACTATGACACCGGCCATCGCCGTGGCCAGGGGAAGTCCGTGGCGACCTTTGCCACCCATCACCACCAAGCCCACCCGACGGGCGCGATTGACTTTGGCCATCTTGTAAATCTCCTGATCGATCGACACTTCCACTGTGAAGGCGTTAATGCAACGAACCGTACCCAATGAGGTGTTAGGTAGCGACAAACGACGATTTGAACTGGCTCGAGGTCCACTTACCTTGCCCGAGGAATGTTACTGTAATTCATGGATGGGCCCACCCACAACAAATTCACTCGTCAACGAGGCCGCCGCGCGACCCACCTAGGGGAAAACCTCGCCGCCCGTCACCTTAAACTCACCGCCGAGGACCTAGGACAACTGGCCGCCCTCGACGAGGGGTTTGCCACCCATCCCCAACATCTGGTGGCGGACGCGAGGGTCTGAGGCTGGAGGTTCTCGCCATGGATCGGCGAGGGTCTGCAGGGGCGGCGCCAAGGCCCCCAGGGAGACCCCATCGACGCTCCTAGACGGCCACAAACATATGGGAGGGAAAGGGGGTAAACCCCGTGGTGGTAGTCGGCAGCTTATGGTTGTAAATCTGCCCCATGTTTTCGACCACGGGGGTTTTACCGCGGGTTTTGACGTGTTTGACGTTGTTGTTGGGGGTATTGACCAAAGGATCGTTGGTCAAGGTCGTGCGATAGCCGATCTGGGCGGGGTTGCCCGCGTCAAATCTGACGTCCACCGACGCGCCGACGATGTTCTTGTCGTTGATTTTGATGCTGCCGCCGTAGCGAAACATCAACTTCAGTTCTTTCCCCAAGGTGTGGGTGTTTTTGTACTTGTCACCCCGTTGCTGCCAGGCATATAAATTCGCCACAAAGTACAGCTCGACGACGTTGTTGCCCCCAGCGTAGTGGTTCATGAGGTAAGTACAGCCCGTCAAAATCTCATCTGGCGTGGTGATATTGGTGAAGTGGGCACCGAGGAGGCGATTGTTGCTCAACCGCGCCAGCACACCCCCACAAACCTTGAGGGCCCGTATGATAATCGCATCGTCGGCCATGCCCACGTAATCTTCGTCGAGGCTGATCATCTTTTGGTAACCCCTTGCTGGAGTATCTGCGGCGGCACATCGCCATCCAAAGGTGTGTTAAGACTGTGGTTGCGACAGCGCAAAGCCATCGATAATGCCGCGGTGGAAGGGCACCGGGGAGTTGGCCTCCACCGCCTCGAGCCCTGGGTTGACGGCGGGCAAAACCTCGCCGTGGTCCAACAACGCCTCGGCCAGGAGATAGGCGTGGTCGGGGGCGAAGTCCTCCCGGCACACCAACCAAAACTCGCCCACCTGGACGATGCGCCGCAGCGGCACCGGACCAAAACCATCCAGGGGCTCCACCCCCTGGGCCAAGGCCTGGGCATCCTCGGGGCGCAGCAACGCCACATCCAATTGCTCGGTGGCCAGCAAGCTCCCCATGCGCCAAGCGTGGGGAGCCCGAGCTACCCGAGCCCGGCTCTCGGGTAAGGCCTCCACCAATACCCCGACGATATCTTTGGCCAAGGGATAGGCCGGTGGATCGTCTTTGCTGCACAAAATCAGCAGAAACCGCTGGCGGTAGACCTTCCACTGGCGGTAGGGGGTATGGGCCAGGCCCGGGGAGGACAACCCCATCCCCAGGCCCCCCAGGACAAGCCCCCCGAGCTGACAGAGGGCACGGCGACGTTCCATGGATTGTTTAACGGAAGATGGTCAAGGGCAAGATGGCCGACACGGTGTAGTTGGGCACGTCCACCAACTGGCCGATGCGCAAATCCACCGCCACACTGGCCACCACCAGAGCCTGCTCTGGGGTGAGGTCGTAGGTGGCCACCATGTAGTCGAGCATCTCGATCAACGCATTGCGAGCCGCCTGGGCCAGGTCTTCCGACAAATTCTCCAAAGGCGGGAGTTCTTCGCTGTCCAGATAGGCCAGGTGGGGCGGCACCTCCCCGGCTTCTTTGAGGGGAAAACCCGTGGTGGCGTAAAAGGCGCTGGGGGCGAGTTTCTTCAGTTGCTCCCCCCCCTCAAAGTGGGGCACCTTCACCAACTCGCCGCCCCCCTTGCGCACCTCGGTGACGACCGTCACCCGGGCCCCCATCTCGTTGGGCGTCCCCGAGACCTCGCCGTCCCCCTGGGCGAAGTGGACGTCGCCGACAAACAGGCCACAACCGTCCACAAAGCAGGGCAGCAGCACCGTGGTGCCCACTTGCATTTGCTTGACGTCTAGATTGCCGCCGTTTTCCCGGGGGGGAATGGTGCGTAGGCAGCTGTCCTTGTGGCTACCCTCGGGGCCACAGATCTCCTTGGGCAGGGCGCCGGCGGGCTCGGGGGTCAGCACCACTCCGCCGACTTCTTGCAACTGCTGCTCCCGGGCCAAAATGTTCTCCAGCTCGGGCTCGCCGGGGAGCACCCCCACAGAACCCATGAAGCCGTTGAAGGGAATGGCCACCCCGGGGATCTGCTCGGAGGTGGCCTCCAGGCGATCTAGCCGCCAGTTGGCGATAAAGGGCTCGGTGAAGCGGTCGCGCAAAAAGCTGGTGCCGGGAATGATGACGGTATAACCGTATTCATCGGGCTCGATATCCACCAGGGTCACCGCCAACACGTCCCCCCGCTCGGCCCCTTCAATGGCCACGGGGCCGGTCATGGGATGGACCAGGGTGAGGTCCAAAGCCGCCAGGTCTTCTGGCACCGAATCGATGCCGAGATCGCTGTCCAGGGCGTCCCGGGTCTCAAACACCAGGTGTTGACCGGGGCGCGCGGTCACCGCCGCCGGAATGGCGGGATGGAAACGGTTGAAGCAGTTGGGGTCGTCGGCGCAGTGGTCGCCCTGTTTGGCGATCACCACCCGGTCGAGGGTTTTGACCTCGGAAGTATCAGCCAGGGCGGCGGCGGCGCCAACGGCGGCGGCCAGGGCGAGGGGATAGACGGCGGAATTCAAGGGGACGATCTCCTCTAAAACGCGATGATTCGGTGACAGCCCCCTATTTGTAGACCATTTTCCCCGTCAATACACGTTTTTAACCACTGCCACCGGGGGATTGCCGCCGTCGCCGATGGTGGCCAACAGGGTGCCGTCGGGCAAGAACAGTAAGCGCGAGCCAAAGTGCTGCCCGCGCTCTTTGGGGTCGGCGCTCTCAAACAACACTTCAAAGTCTCGAAGCTGATCGTCTTCAAACCGCGCCCGGCCGATGCGGGTGCGGTTGGCATCCATGGTGCCGTGGACGTAGGAGTAATACACGTAGGGAAGTAATACACGTAGGGAGAATTGGCGAAATCGGGGTCCACGGCGACGTCCAACAGGCCCCCTTGACCCTCGGTGAACAGCTCGGGGAGCCCTTCGGTGAGGGGTTCCCCCACCGCGCTGCCGTCGCAGACCCGGTACAACTTGCCCAACCGCTCGGTGATGAGCAAATCGCCGTTGGGCAGCCAGTCCATGCCCCAGGGCTCTTCTAAATCACCCACCTGTTCATTGACGGCAAAGCCACCCTCGTCGGTGATCGATCCCCGGGAGACCACCAGTCACAGTGTTGCACTCCTCTTGATGGGTTGAGCCACAAGCCCTCCATGGGACAGCCCGTGTTCTGTAAATCTCCCCTTGGAGATATCCCGTAGTTCGGCGATCTCGGCGGGCAACCCCCCCTGGCTCTGCTAAGCTAAAGTCCACAACTCGCGCCCTACAAAGCGAAGACGGTCCACCACCGACCCCGGAGGAGATCCATGAGCCACGATGCCCAATTCTGGGCCGATCGGTTATTTCCCCCCCATCTCGTGGTGCGCGACCTGGCCCGGCAACTGTTCGAAGCCGTCAGGACATTGCCCATCATCAGCCCCCACGGCCACACCGAACCCCGCTGGTTCGCCGACGATGTGCCCTTTGAGGATCCGGCGAAGCTGTTTATCGTCCCCGACCACTACCTGTTTCGAATGCTCTACAGCCAGGGGTTGGCCCTGGAGGACCTGGGGGTGGCCAGGGGAGATGGCGGCCCGGTGGAGACCGACTCCCGGACCATCTGGCGGCGCTTTGCCAGCCACTATTACTTATTTCGGGGCACCCCCTCTAGGCTTTGGTTGGACTACGTGCTGCGGGAGGTGTTCGCCATCGATGAACCCCTGGAACTCGCCACGGCCGACGCCATCTACGACCACCTCGCCCAACAGCTCCAGACCCCGGCCTTTCGTCCCCGGGCGCTGTTTGAGCGCTTCAACATCGAGGTTCTGGCCACCACCGACGCCGCCACCGACGAGTTGATCCACCATCGAGCCCTGGGGGATAGCGGCTGGTCGGGGCGAGTCATCCCCACCTTTCGCCCCGACGCCGTGGTGGACCCCCACTACGAGGGCTTCGCCCATCACGTGGCCCGGCTCGGGGAACTCACCGGCGAGGACACCAGCCGCTGGGAGGGCTACCTCAGGGCGTTGGCCGTCCGCCGGGAGTATTTCAAGGCCTTGGGGGCCACGGCCACCGACCACGGCCACCCCAGCGCCACCAGCGCCGATATGGAACCCGCCCGCTGCCAGCGCCTGTTGAGGAGCGCCCTGGAGGGCACCTTGACGCCCCCCGAGGCCGAGCTGTTTCGCGGCCAGATGATCACCGAAATGGCCCGCATGAGTCTGGACGACGGCTTGGTGCTCCAACTCCACGTGGGGTCGTGGCGCAACCACAATCCCTGGGTGTTTGAACGCTTTGGCCGGGACAAGGGGGCGGACATACCCACCGCCACCGACTACGTCCAGGCCCTCAAGCCGCTTTTGGATCGCTTTGGCAACGAGCGGCGCCTCACGGTGATTCTGTTCACCCTCGACGACAGTCGCTACGCCCGGGAGCTGGCGCCTTTGGCGGGCCACTACCCCATCCTGCGCCTGGGGCCGCCGTGGTGGTTCTACGACAGCGTCGAGGGCATACTCCAGTTCCGCCGCCAGGTCACCGAGACCGCGGGGTTCTACAACACCGTGGGCTTTAACGACGACACCCGGGCGTTTTTGTCCATTCCCGCCCGCCACGACATGGCCCGGCGCGTGGACTGCCGCTTCTTGGCCGAACTGGTGGCCGAGGGGCGGTTGGGGGAGAACGAGGCCTTTGAGGTGGCGGTGGACCTCAGTTATCGCCTGGCCAAGACGGCCTACAAGCTCTAGCTTTCCCCGGGGCTTTGCCCCTCAAACCCCGAGCTGTCCAACCAAAATCACTCACCACAAACCAACAAAGGAGCCATTGACCATGACCACACCGCAACGAACCATTCTGGGCGTCGCCTTGACCTTGGGCTGGTTGGCTACCGCCAGCGCCCAGAACATCGTGTTGCGCTCGGCGGATACCCACAGCGACGGCTACCCCACGGTGGAGGCCGTCGAATACATGGGCGAGCTGTTGGACAGCTGGACCAACGGTCGCATCACCGTCCAAATCTTCCCCGGCCGCCAACTGGGAGAAGAAAAGGACACCATTCAGCAGACCATCTTGGGGGCCATCGACATGAACCGGGTCAACCTGGCCCCCCTCAACGGCATCGTCCCCGAGACCATCGTCCCCTCGTTACCCTACATTTTTCGCTCCACGGAGCATATGCACCGGGCCATGGACGGGGAGATCGGCGAGGCCATCGCCGCGGCCATGGAGCCCCACGGCCTGGTGGGGCTGGCCTTCTACGACTCCGGGGCCCGGTCGTTTTACAACACCAAGCGCCCGGTCCATAGCCCCGCCGACCTGGAGGGGTTGAAGATTCGGGTGCAAAACTCCGACATGTTCGTCGCCATGGTGGAGGCCCTAGGGGCCAACGCCACCCCCATGGAATTTGGCCAGGTCTACGAGGCCCTCAAGACCGGGGTCATCGACGGCGCCGAGAACAACTGGCCCTCCTATCATTCCACCGGCCACTACGAGGTGGCCAACCACTATTCCCTGGATCAGCACTCCCTGTCGCCGGAGGTGTTGGTGATGTCCAAGCGCCGCTGGGACCAACTGAGCCCCGCCGATCAGCGCTTGATCCGCAAGGCAGCCGCCCTGTCGGTGCCGCGGATGCGGGAGCTGTGGAACCAGCGGGTGGCGACCGCCGTGGCCGCCGTGGCCGAAACCGACAACCAGGTCATCGAGGCGATCGACAAGCAGCCCTTCATCGACGCCATGGCCCCCATCTACGACCGCTTTGCCGACACCCCCGCCCTCCAAGCATTGGTGGAACGCATCCAGGCCCTGCCCTGACCCAAAGGCGCTGACATCCGTGGGCAATGAACCCGAGAGCCCGCCGGCGGGTTCGGTAGCGAGGAGCGGCTGGGGCCCGGGGCTAACCCGAGGCCTGGCCGTCCTCAGCAGCGCGGCGCTGGGCTTGAGCGTCACCGGTCTCGTGGCCATGACCGCCGTCATCGGCTGGCAGGTGTACGGCCGCTATGTCCTCAACGATACCCCCCCCTGGAGCGAGCAATTATCGCTTTTGTTGATGCTCTATTACATTTTGCTGGCGGCGGCGGTGGGGGTGCGGGAGCAGAGCCACCTGGGGCTTTTGTTCTTCCGCGATCGGTTGCCCGCGCCGTTGCGCCGCCTCACAATGGCCCTCAGCTACGGCCTAGTGGGGGCCTTCGGTGGCTTCTTGGCCTGGTATGGCAGCAATCTGGTGGCGACCACCTGGAGCCATACCCTCCCCAGCCTCGGGCTCCCCACGGGGGTGAGTTATTTGCCCTTCCCCGCGGCCGGGGTGTTGATCGTCCTGTTTAGCCTGGAAAATCTCCTCAAGGCCCTCTTTGCCCCCGGGGCGGAGGCCACTCCGTGACCCTGTGGGTGTTGTTCGGCAGCTTTGGAATCCTGTTGCTCATGGGGGTGCCGGTGGCCTTTACCCTGGGGATAGCCTCCATCGTCACGGTGCTCTACATGGGCCTGCCCCCGGAGCTGGTGATGCAGCGCATGGCGGCGGGGATGAACGCCTTTGCCCTCATGGCCATCCCGTTTTTTATCTACGCCGGGGAATTGATGCTCCACGGCGGCATCGCCGAGCGGTTGGTGCGGTTGGCCAGCGCCGCCGTGGGCCACATCCGCGGCGGCTTGGGGCTGGTCAACGTGGTGTCTTCCATGCTGTTCGGCGGCATCTCCGGCTCGGCGGTGGCCGACGTCTCGGCGTTGGGCTCCACCCTGGTGCCGGTGATGAAACAGCGCGGTTATGATGCCGACTACGCCGTCAATGTCACCGTGACCTCCGCCACCATCGGCCTCACGGTGCCCCCCTCCCACAATATGATCATCTACGCCATCGCCGCCGGGGGCACGGTGTCCATCTCGTCGCTGTTTCTGGCGGGGATCGTGCCGGGGGTCCTCACCGGGCTGTGTCTGATGGTCACCGCCTACCTCATCGCCCTCAAGCGGGGCTACCCCAAAGAGGCCTTCCCGGGCCTCAAGGCCCTGGGATTGAGCCTCGTGGCCGCCCTGCCGGGGCTCGTCACCGCGGTGATCATCGTCGGCGGGGTGTTGTCGGGGGTGTTTACCGCCACCGAGTCCTCGGCCATCGCCGTACTCTACGCCCTGTTGGTGACGGTGGTGGTCTACCGCAGTTTGACGCTCCAGGGGTTTTTGACCGCCACCCGCAACGCCGTCAAGACCACCGCCATGGTGCTGCTGATCATCGGCACCGCCACGGCCTTTGGCTGGCTGTTGGCCTTTAACCAGGTACCCGCGCTTTTGTTTGAGCTATTGCAATCCATCTCCGACGACCCCGTGGTGATCCTGCTGATCATCAATGTGATCTTGTTGTTTTTGGGGACATTTATGGACATGGCACCCCTGATCGTCATCACCACGCCGATCTTTTTGCCGGTGGTCACCGAGCTCGGCATGGACCCGGTCCAGTTTGGTATCGTGTTGATGATCAACTTGGGGCTGGGTTTGGTGACCCCCCCCGTGGGCTCGGTATTATTCGTGGGCTGTGCCGTGGGCAAGATCCCCATCGAGGCCACCCTCAAGACCATCTGGCCGTTTTACCTGGCCATCGCAGTGGCTTTACTGCTGGTGACCTATGTACCGGCCCTCTCCATGACCTTGCCCCATTGGTTTGCCCCATGACGAATTCCACTGGAACCCCCTTGGAGCGCTTGACCGACAACACCGTCCAACGACTGCCGGCCACCGTGGCCCGCCCCGCCTACGACCGCCACACAAAAGGGGTGGGCATCGTCCACCTGGGGGTGGGGGCCTTCCACCGGGCTCACCAGGCCATGTACACCGACGCCGCCTTGGGGTTGGAGGCCGGCGACTGGCGCATCCAGGGGGTGAGCTTGCGCCAGGCCACGGTCCCCGACCAGCTCAATCCCCAAGACGGTCTCTATTGCGTCGCGGTGCGGGACGGCGGGGGCCAGCGGCTGCAGTTGATCGGCGCCCTGGCCCATGTCATCTGCGAACCCCGCCAACCGGGGGCCACCCTGGAGGCCCTAGCCCGCCCCGCCACCCGCATCATTTCCCTGACGGTGACGGAGAAGGGCTACTGTCAAACCAACGGGGCGTTGGACCACCACCACCCCGACGTGGCCCACGACTTGGCCCAGCCCCAGAGCCCCTCCCCCCGCTCGGTGCCGGGGTTGTTGGTGGCCGCCCTAGAGCGCCGGCGGCGGGGCGGTACTCCGCCCCCCACGGTGTTGTGTTGCGACAACCTGCTCCACAACGGCGACACCCTAGGCCAGCTGGTGGTGGCCTTTGCCGCTGCCAAAGACGCGGGGTTGGCCCGCTGGATTCAAGACCAGGTGCCGTTTCCCAACGCCATGGTGGACCGCATCGTCCCCGCGACCACCGAGGCAGATCGGCAACAGCTGGCCCGTGAAATCGGCCTGGAGGATCAGGGGTTGGTGTGCTGCGAGCCCTTTGGCCAGTGGGTGATCGAGGACCGCTTCGCCACGGGTCGCCCCCCCTGGGAACGGGTGGGGGTACAGCTGGTGGCCGATGTGGCCCCCTTTGAACTCATGAAGCTGCGGCTGCTCAACGGCAGCCATTCGGCCATCGCCTACTTGGGGTACTTGGCGGGGTTTGCCACCATCGCCGAGGCGGTGGCCCACCCCCACCTGGGGGTGTTTGTCGAACGCCTCATGGCCGAGGACATCACCCCCGCCGTTCCCCCCCCACCGGGGGTCCATCTGGCCGACTACCGCCGGGCCCTCATGGCCCGCTTTGCCAACCCCGCCTTGGGCCACCGCACCTGGCAAGTGGCCATGGATGGCTCCCAGAAGATACCCCAGCGCTGGACGGCGGTCCTGCGCCACGCCATAGCCCACGGCCGCCCCCTGGACCGGTTGGCCCTGGCCCTGGCGGCGTGGATCCGCTACGTCAGCGGCGTGGACGAGGCGGGGCGGGTCATCGACGTCCGCGATCCCCTGGCCGACTCGTTGGCGGCGGCCGCCGCAGGAGGGGCGGCACAACCCGAGGCCACCGCCCGGCGCTTTTTGCAGTTGGAGGCCGTCTTCGACCCGGATCTGGCCCGTTGCGAACCCCTGGTCCAGGTGGTTGCCCGAGGTCTCACCGACCTCTACCACCTGGGGGCCCGAGGTGCGCTCCAGCGCCTGGCAGCCCATCCCTGACGGGGTCCCCCCGGGGGGGCCCCATGGGGTCAGACCCCCGCCAGGGCCAGGGGATAGTGGGACAGGACTTCGTGGCCCGTGTCGGTGATCAACACCTGATTCTCCAGCTTGACCCCTTCACCCCCCGAGCGGCGGCCGACGTAGGACTCCACACAGACCACCATCCCCGGGGCCAACACGCCATCGTAGCCAAATTGCTCCCAGGCTGGGGGAAAGTAGATACACGGTGCTTCGTCACAGAGACCCACGCCGTGGTAGAGACAGGAGTAGTGGTAAAACGTCTCGGGGTCGTACTGGAGGCTGTGGTGGGTCAACTCCCGGTAGCTGAGTCCGGGGCGAAGCCACTCGGTGTTGGCGAGGATCTGCTCGTGGGCCAGGCGGTGGAGTTCCCCCTGGTTGGCGGAGGGCTTGCCATCGCCACACAACCAGGTGCGGGAAATGTCCACACACATGCCGTAGGCGCCGATGAGGTCGGTGTCAAAGGCCACCAGATCGCCGGCCTCGATGATCCGACTGCTGCACTCTTGGAACCAGGGGTTGGTCCGGGGCCCCGAGGCCATGAGCCGGGTTTCGATCCACTCGCCGCCCCGGGCGATGCTCTCGGCGTGGAGGTGGCCCCACAGCTGTTGCTCGCTGATCCCCGGGGCCAAGTGGCGGGCCATGACGGCCACGGCCCGATCGCAGGCGGCAATGGCACAGCGCATGGCGGCGATCTCGGCGGCGCATTTGATCTCCCGGGCCGTTTCCATCACCGCCTCGCCGTTGTGGACCTCCACCCCATGGCGCGCCAGGGCCCCAAGGCCTTCGGGGTTGCAGCGGTCGACGGCGAGGCGGCGGTTGCCCCCACCCCACTGGGTCACCAGGGCGGCGATCTCGGCGCCCCAGGCTCGGGCCTGGTGGTCGATGCGCTCCCCGGCGGCAAAGTAAAACCAGGGAATGGCCGGGCGAATCTCGTCGATGAGATCCAGATGGCCACTGAGGTGCTCACAGCCATCGTAGTCAAAGAGAATCACCGGCCCGTCGGCGGCGATAAACGCGTAGCGACCGGCGTTGTGGGTGATCCACAGCTGCATATTGGTGCTGTCGGTGGCGTAGCGCACGTGGAGGGGGTCGAAGAGGACGATGGCGGCGTAGTCCCGGCGTCGGAGTTCGGCCCGCACCCGCTGGAGGCGGTAGGCGCGCATGGCCTCGACGTCGGGCAGGGGCAGCCCCAAGGCGGCCCACTCCCCTTCGGCGAGGGCCCCGGGACCTAGCACATGGCGATTGAGGGTTTTGGCATGGGCCACCGTCTCGGCCGACGGGGTCTGCAGGGCATGGATCTTGGCCCGGTGGCGCCCGGTGGGTTGTTGTTTTGCTAGCTGGGTCTCCACGACTCTCCCATGGGGCCCCAAAGACCCCTCTGTGGTGGTGATCTCTAACCATCGATGGCGCTATGGAGTATCCCTTGGGTTGCGAACCGCGAGCAATAGCCCATCTCGGCGCCGGGGAGTGGTGTGGCATGGCGTCGTCGAGGGCTCAACCCACCCCTTAGCCAACCCCCACGGCCCCATGGCAGCAAGACCCACGGTTACAGCTTTTCCCCACGGCAGCCCATGGGCTGGTATCTGCCGCCAAGGCGCATAAAATAGCCCCCAGTGCCAATCTGCCAAATGGGGCGAAGGCCGCCAGACAATCCGCCATTTCAACTGTCACTCCATCCCATGGGACGCTTGGATCATGTCATCGACCATCGCAAAGGCCATGCACTTCGACAAACAGTCTTTGATTGTCTACGTTATTTTTTCTCTCGTAGCCCTCGGCTTGTTATTTATCGCCTTTTATAGAACGAGTCTGCTGGCAGGGGAAATTGACCAAAGCAATCGCAGGATCGTGGGTAACCTTGCACAAATCACTCAACTCAGCGGCGATTTGGAAAAGCTGAACCAGACGATGGCCAAATCCCTGGAGAACAGTGAGGCTCAAATCGCCAGCACTAAGGCCGAACTTCTGGACTACGCCCAAAGACATCAATCCATGCTGTTGGAATCTTTAGAACTGAGCCGGTCTCTACAGGATTCATTTCTCAAGCAGGCCAAGGAGGAACTTCAGCTCATCAGAAAGGATGTCAACGAGCTCATCAGGAGGAGTGGCAGCTTGACCAATTTTCAAGGAACGACGAGCCCTCGTTGAGAGAACATCAGCTGACATCGGAGTAGGGACACACTATGACGGGAAAAGTATTGCTGTTCTGCCTGCTCATGCTTTTGACCGATGCCCTGTGGGCACAGGGCGGGGAGACCGACACCCCGGGGGTTGCCGGTGGAGGGGCCACGGCCGAGACCATCCAGCAAACCATCCAGCAAACCAACGCCCTCCTCGCCGAGGAGCTACAGTTGCTCACCGGGGATTTGCAGGCGACGCAGACCGTTTTTGACGGTATCACCCTGTTGAGGCGAGCCGTGGCAAAACTGGGCAGCCAGAGTTCGACGGTCAATACAGCGCAAATGGCACTCGTCACCGGTTTGCTGGAGGCCCTCGACAACTATTTATTTGCCGCGAGTATCAAGGACGAAAAACTCACTGCCCTCTTCCACGACGAGATTGAGACCCTCGGGGCGAAGGTCCGGGAAACCATCGTCACCGATGGCACCCAGGGGCTGTCCCCTGGCGCGACGAATCGAGATGGCGCCATCATCGATCAGAAGTCCATCGTCTTGAGTGATGAAGTGGCGAGGGTATTGGCTTCCCTGGACTATCCCCAGGAGGCCATGTGTGAAGCAGAACACCCAGACTCCCCCCAATTTAAGCTCGCCAACACCTCGCCCCTCCGGGCGTTGTTCTCCACCATCGATTCAAAGGCGGATGGGCAGCTGATCATCCTGCAAATCTCCATCACCTGCATCTACGAAGACGAAGACGCATCGCCCCGAGCTCCCAGGAGGCTCAGAATCAAAAGGAGAAACAACGACATCACCATCGAGGTGGCCATGGATGAACGGGGTTGCTCATCGATCTCCAGTATCCTCAGGCCCAACTTTATGGGTGAGCTTTTCACTGCTAGTGCCGTCGACGATATCAAAAAAATCATGAATGGTTTGGAGGTTTGCGCATTCACCATTTATTGATCGAGCAACGCCGCCACCGCCGCCCGCAGCGTCTGCTGATCTTGGGGGCTGTCCACGGGGTTGCCCGCCCGGTGCCCCCACAGCGAATCCAGGGGGCGAAACTCGGCGTTGGGCATCTGAGCGGCCTCGGCGTGGCTGTCCTCGGGGGTGAAATACAGATCCTTGACACAGGGCATGACAAAGGTGCGGGCGGTGATGGCCCCCAACGCCTGGGCCAAGTCGCCGCCGTAGAGGGGGTTGGCGCTGATATCCGAGGCTTGCCAGGTGTCGATCATGGATAGCAAATCGTCGGGGTGACGGCGGAGGAAGTTGCCCTCCCAGGCCCGGACCAGAAAATCCTCTAGACTGGCAAATCCCAGGGCTTCAAAGCAGCGCTGGCGGTAAAAATCCTGGGACAAGGCCCAGCCGGCGTAGATCCGCCCCATGGCCCGTAGCCCCCGCACCGGGTGGGCGGTGAAGTGGTTGCCCCGCCAGTGGGGGTCGGCGGTGAGGGCGGCCTTGACCCCCTCGAGGAACACGTGGTTGTGGAGGGAGGTCTTGGCCGAGCCACACACGGCGCAGATCCGCGCCACCCGCTGGGGGAAAATCGCCCCCCAGTGGAGGGCCTGCTGGGCTCCCATGGACCAGCCGTAGACCAAGGCCAAGCGTTCGATGCCCAACGCCTCGGTGAGCAACCGCGCCTGGGCGTGGACGTTGTCCCAGTGGGTAATCAGCGGCCGCCGCCCAACACCCAAGGGAAGCTCGTAGTTGCTGGGGGACGACGATAGGCCATTGCCCAGCATGTTGGGGATGACGATGAAATAGCGGCTGGGATCCAAAATCCCGGCGGCGCCCACGAGCCAGTCGATATCCGGATGCTGGGCGCCAAAGGAGGTGGGGTAGAGGATGGCGTTGCTGCGATCCCCAGCCAGTTGGCCATGGGTGGCGTAGACCAGTTTGGCCTTGGGGATGGTCATGCCCCCCTGGAGGACCAGATCCCCCAGCTCAAAGGTGTGGTGGGGCACGGGCAAACCCTCGCAGATGTAGATCATCGATGGTCTGCATCCCCAACCCATCCGTCCCTGGGGAGCCAACCCTTCACCTCCCCATGGTAGCACCCCTTTGGCCCCGCCAGGACGTCGAACGCCGCCGGGCAGTTGCTGGCATTGTGGACTACCCTTAGGGCATTTGATCCAAAAGCTGCCCGAGGTGGCCATGTCCGCAACCCAAAGCCCCGCCGAGGCGGGGGTCACCATCGCCTGTGCCCAATTCGAACCCCACATCGCCCATAAGGCGGCCAACATCGCCAAGACCGTCGCTCTATTGGAACAGGCGGCAGAACGGGGGGCTCGTCTGGTGGTCATGCCCGAACTGTGCAATTCCGGCTACTGCTTTCAAAGCCGCGCCGAGGCCTTTTCCCTGGCGGAAACCGCCCATGGGGGGGAGACCATCGAGGCCTGGGCCGCGGCGGCCAAGCGCTTCGACCTCTATCTGGTGGCCGGCTTTGCCGAGCGGGAGGGCCCAATGCTCTATAACAGTGCAGCCCTGGTGGGCCCCCAGGGCCTGGAGGGGGTCTACCGCAAGGCCCACCTGTGGAACAACGAAAACCTCTACTTTGAGCCCGGCGACCGGGGGTTCCCGGTGTTTCAAACCCCCTTGGGGCGGATCGCCATGTTGATCTGCTACGATTGCTGGTTCCCCGAGGCCTGGCGGCTGTGCGCCCTCCAGGGGGCCGACGTGGTCTGCGTCCCCACCAACTGGGTGCCCATCCCCGGCCAAGACCCTAACCGCGAGGCCATGGCCAATTTACTGTGCATGGCCGCCGCCCACAGCAACTCCATTTTTATTGCCGCCGCCGACCGGGTGGGCACCGAGCGGAACCAACCCTTTGTGGGCCAGAGCCTCATCATAAGCTACACCGGCTGGCCCGTGGCCGGCCCCGCCAGCTTCGACGGCGAAGAACTCCTGGTGGCCAATGTCAACCTGGCCGAGGCCCGGCGGCGCCGCAACTGGAACGACTTCAACCAGATTCTCCGGGATCGCCGCACCGACCTCTACGACGAAATGGTGGGGGCCGACGCCGACCCCCACTGGTACTGATCCTTCTCCAGTTACCGGTACGAGATTTGCTCCACGGATAGGCGGTGCCCCTGCGCCGCCCGTGGATTTGGTTACCCAACCCCCCGAGGAGCCCCCAGTGAGACATCGTCAAGCCCTTTCTAAGCTATCCTTGCCCGTCCTTGCCCTCGCCACCCTGGCTGGCCTTGCACCAAATGGGGGCGCCCTTGCCCAAGACCCCATCAAGATTGGCGTCCCCGTGGGCTTGAGCGGCGCCAACAGCGTGGTGGCCCCCTCGGTGGTCCAGTCCACGGAACTGGCCATCGAGGAGATCAACGCCGCCGGCGGCGTCCTGGGCCGGCCGTTGGAGATGGTGGTGGCCGACGACAACAGCGGCGCCCAGGGGGCCCAGCGGGCCTTTCAATCCCTGGTGTTCCAAAGTGGGGTGGACGTGCTGATCTCCATGGAGACCAGCGCCGCCCGCAACGCCGGGCTGCCCATCGTCAACAGAAGCCGCACCCCTTACATCTATACCTCGTTCTACGAGGGCCGCTCCTGCAGCCCCTACATGTATGTCAACGCCTGGGTCCCCGAGCAGCAGGTGGCCCCCATCGTCGATCACTTCATGGCCGAATTCGACGCCAAGCGCTTTTTTCTGATCGGCAGCGACTACGCCTTTGGCCGGGGGATGCTGGAGTTCACCCGCCAGTACATCGCCGACCAGGGGGGTGAAGTGTTGGGGGAGGAGTATCTCCCCATGGATGGCAGCGACTGGACGGCCATCATCAGCCAGCTGCGCAGCGCCGACCCCGACGCCCTCATCACCTCCACCGCCGGCGGCGTCCCCAACGTCACCCTCACCCGCCAGCTGCGGGCCGCCGGGGTGGATATCCCCTATGGCACCCTGGCCGTGGACGAGGGCACCGCCAAGGGCATGGGGGAAGACGCCGCGGGGATTTTTATCTCGGCGTCTTACATTTCCAGCATCCCCAGCGAAGAGAACCAGCGCTTCCTAGCGGCCATGGCAGAGCGCTTTGGCGATGACCTCATCACCCCCAACGATCTATCGGTGCCCCAATACGAGGCGGTGTATCTCTACAAAGCCGCCGTGGAACAGGCCGGCACCACCGACAGCCAAGCCGTCATCGACGCCCTAGACGAGGTCTCCTTCACCGGCCCCCGGGGCACCATCACCATGAACGACCAGCGCCACGCGCCGTTGACCATGTATTTGGCCCAAGTCCAAGGGGACGGCTCGGTGGCCCTCATCGAGAGCTTTGAAAACGTCGACCCCGGCGAGCAGTGCCCCAACCTTTGAGGGTCGGGTAGCCCCGTGCGGCGGTCACAAGGCGACCACCCAACGTGTTAGTTCTGGCCCTGGATATCGCCACCACTGGCGCCATGCTCTTTGCCGTGGCCGCCGGACTCATGATGATTCTGGGGGTGATGAAGCTCATCAACTTCGCCCACGGGGCTTTTTTGACCGTGGGCAGCTACTGCGCCTTTGGGGTCACCGAAGCGGGTCTCACCCCGTGGCTGTCGGTGCCCGCCGCCGCGGCCATGGGATTGGTCTTGGGGGGACTGGTGGAGCGCTTTATCATCCGCCCCCTCTACAAACGGCCCCTGGACGCCATCCTCGCCACCTGGGGCTTGGGGATTATCATCGGCCAGGTGATCACGTTGGCCTTTGGCCGCGAGGTGCAGTTTGCCGCCAGCCCCATCAGCGGCACCGTGGAGGTATTGGGGGTGGCCTATTCCAGCTACCGCTTACTCATCCTCGCCGTGGCCCTGCTTTTGGGTCTCGCCTTGACGGCGCTCCTCTACGCCACCCGCTTTGGCCTCAACGCCCGGGCGGTGATCATGAACGAGACCCTGGCCCGGGGCTTGGGGATCGACAGCACCCGGGTGCGGGCCATCACCTTTAGCCTGGGGGCGGCTTTGGCCTGTGGCGCCGGGGCGTTGATCACGCCCCTGTTGTCCGTCGACCCCAACATGGGCCTGCCCTGGTTGGTGAACTCGTTTATGTTGGTATTGGTGTCGGGGATCTCCATCCCGGGGCTGATGATGGCCTCTTTGTTGTTGGGGGGGGCACAGGTGGTGGTGAGCACCTATATCTCCCCCATTCTGGGGGGTTTGACCATCGTGGTGTTGGCGGCGGTGGTGTTGCGCATCAACCCCCGAGGGATTGGCCATGGCTGAAATCGCTTCGTCTCCCCCCGCCACCCCGGCTAGGCGGGCCCTGGAGGATCGCCGCTGGCCCTTGGGGCTGGCCCTGCTGGCCCTGGTCCTGGTGGGGGTGGCGCCGCTGTTTTTGGATATCTACACCGTCAATATCCTCATTCGGGCGTTGTTCTTGGCGGCCTTGGCCATGACCGTGGACATCCTCTGGGGCTACACCGGGGTGTTGACCTTTGGCCAGTCGGCCTTCTTTGGCATCGGCGCCTACGCCTGTGGCTTGGTGTTCACCCACTACGGTTTTGGCCCCGACTGGGCGGTGGGGGCGTTGTTGCTGGGGATCCTCGTCGCCGTGGCCACGGCCGCTCTGGTGGGCTGGCTGGCGTTTTACCACGGCGCCTCGCCGTTGTACGCCTCCATCGTCACCCTGGCGTTGCCCATCGTCTTCACCCAGATCATCTTTGCCGGCGGGCGCTTTACGGCGTCGAGCAGCGGCCTGTCGGGCTTTCCCACCTATTACTGGACCTTGGAAATCTGGTTTTGGATCGCCGGTGGCTATTTGGTGCTGGCCACCCTGTTGGGCTGGCTGTTGGTGCGCAGCGACTTTGGTCGGCTGTTGCTGGCCATCCGCGACAACGAGGAACGCTGTGCCTATTTGGGGCTACGGGTGTCCCGGGTGAAGATCGGCCTGATGATGGCGGCGGGGGCCGTGGGGGCCGGGGCGGGCTTTGGCTACGCCGCCTTCACCAACGTGGTGGCCCCAGAGTTGGGGGGGTTTTTGCTGGGCACTGAACTGCTCATCTGGGTGGCCTTGGGGGGGCGAGCCACCCTCATCGGCCCGGTGGTGGGGACTTTGGTCATCGATGTCACCGCCTCGTATTTATCCGGGGCCATGCCCTTTGCCTGGAAATTGTTTGTCGGGGTGGGATTTGTGGCGGTGATCGTCGCCCTGCCCCAGGGCCTGGGTCCTCCCCTAGTGGGCGGGGTGC
>JBHJHK010000185.1:0-3139 GCA_050330975.1 Candidatus Competibacterales bacterium
CCCCATCGCCAACCCAGTGGTGGAAAACAGCAGGGGCAATGGCCAGCAAAAGGCGTAGAGGACTGCGTCAAAGGGGCTTATGCGGTCCGAGGCGAAGGCGTGTGCCCCCGTCTGGCGGGCCAGGGACAAACCCACTAGCCACTGGTCGCTTTGGTAGCGGACTTCGCGGATTCGTAGCCAAAGGCCTGAGGAGCAAAATCGCGCAAGCCAGGCGGAGAAGCATCGGGCATGGTGGAGCTGGGTTCTGCACACTGTCCTCTATCCTAGAACATCGAGGTCTACCATGGAATTGCCCACCCTGGCCGAGATCGAAGCCGCCGCCAAAGACATCATCTACCCCACCATGCCCCCCACACCCCAGTACCCTTGGCCCTTGTTGGCCGAGCGCTGTGGCTGTGAGGTGGTGGTCAAACACGAAAACCACACCCCCACCGGGGCCTTTAAAGTTCGGGGCGGGTTGGTCTACCTCCACCAGTTAAAGGCCACGGGCGAGACCCGCGGAGTGGTGAGCGCCACCCGGGGTAACCACGGCCAAAGCCTAGCCTTTGCCGGACGGCGCACGGGAACCCCCGTGGTCATCGTAGTACCGGAACACAACAACCCCGAGAAAAACGCCGCCATGGCGGCCTTTGGGGCCGAGGTCGTGGTCCACGGCCAGGACTTCGACGCCGCCCGCAAGATCTTGGGAACCCTGGCGGCGCAACGAAACCTCCACGAAGTGCCCTCGTTCCACCCTTGGTTGATCTGCGGCGTCGCCAGCTACTGGCTGGAACTGTTCCGCGCCCACCCCGACCTAGATGCCGTCTATGTACCCATCGGCATGGGGTCGGGGATCGTCTCTGCTCTTCGGGTGCGGGATCTGTTGGGCCACACCACCGAAATCATCGGCGTGGTGGCAGAAAAAGCCCCGGCCTTTGCCCACTCGGTGGCAGAGGGCAGGGTGGTCACTACGGCCACGGCGGATACCTTTGCCGACGGCATGGCCTGCCGGGAGCCCCACCCAGATGCCGTGGAGATCGTCCGCCGCGGGGCGGCCCGGGTGGTCACCGTGGGGGAAGAGGCCATCGCCCAGGCCATCGTCCATCTCTACCGCGACACCCACAACCTCGCCGAAGGGGCCGGGGCGGCGGGGTTGGCGGCGCTACTCCAAGAGCGGCAGATCCACGCCGGCCGCAAGGTGGGTTTGACCCTGTGTGGCGGCAATATCGATCTGGCAACCTTCATAGAGCGCTGCGGCCGCACAGCGCTCCACGAGTAAAGCGGCGTCGAGGTTGGTTCAGTTGATCCAAAGGGCAAAGCCGATGAAGTTGCCCTGGAAGAGCCGTTGCAGCTGTCGGCCCTCCTCGGGGGTGACCACCTGGCCCGCCTCCAGGTAGGGGAGGGCCGCGCTGCCCTGGATCCAGAGGAGCAGGTCAAAGGGGCGGGGTTCGGTAAACACCCGCTGGAGGTTGATCCCCTGTCCTGCGCCAAAGCGCCAGTGGGGAATGAGCACCTCCCCCTGGAGAATGTCCTCTAGCCGTTGGAGAAAATCGTGCCACCCGGCGATCATGGCCGCGTCGATCGACCAACCCGTCACGGATTGCTGGTGGGCATTGGGAATCCATTCTCCCCGGTTGTCCCGCTCGGCGTTGATGAGGCGCCAGCTTGCCCGGCTACTAGTCACCATGGCCAGGAGATGGCCATGGGCCGACTCCAAGCGTTGGGGCTGGCGCAGCTCGAAGTTTAAGCTGTGGAGGGCAGCGACCCAATCAGCCCAGCGCTGCCCTTCCGAGGAGGCGTGTTGGCGCAGCTGTTCCGCCAGGGGCGTCTGGGCATTGGGGAACAGTAAATGGCCCGCCCGGGCAAAGAGTTGGCTGCCGTCGTAGGCGAGGAGACTATCGAGGAGGGCCAGCAGCAGATGGGTGTAACCCTTGAGCCAATGGAGGTCGCCACCGTCAAAGTGGATGGTAAAGGGCTGGTCAGCCGGGTCGCCTACGCCACGGTTGTAGGTTTGATAGATGTTGAAAAAGCGCTCTTCTTCTCCGGCGCGGCCATCGCCGTTGAGGTCGAGGATAATGTGGCCGAGATCGACGGCTAGCGCCAGAGGGGGATCCCCCGGGTCGGCCGCCAATGCAGCGCCTGCCCTCTTTAGGGTGGTATTGGTCTCTTCGAGGTCGCGGTGGAATTGCTCAAAGACCCGCCCAATGTCCCCAGCGCTCACCGGCCGAGGATCGTCGTTGTCGGGCACCGGCAGTCGGAAAAAGGGTAGATTGAGCTCGGCTCCCGTTTGGCTGTCGAGGCCGGCGGTGTAAAGCCCTTGGGCAAATCCCTCTAGGGCACTGAAAAACTGTAAGACGCCCAGCGAGAAAAGCCGCTCTGCCTCGTGGGTTGCCACGGCGGGCTGGCGATAGTGGCCAATACCCGCTCGCAGCTGCCCCGTGCTGAGGTAGTGATTGAGGGAATCCGCCACCGAGACAGCGGGGGAAAGGCCAAACAACCAACAGAGAACCCCAACAATCTGTGTAAGATAGGGTTTATGGCAGCTCCAATAGAATCTCATGGCTTCTTCCCCAACGTTGAGTCCATGGTCCCCTGGGGTCAACCCTTGGGCAGCAAGGTCTTGAGGTCGACCCCGGGGTCGGCGGCCACCTCCCCGGGCACATGGACCTGGGCTGTCAATAGCTTGCGGATGGTCAAGTGCTCCTGGGAGCGGTTGACGGAATCGGCCGCCACCAGCCGCTGGTGGCGATAGTAAAACGCCGTGAAATTCCCCGCCGCCCCCTCCCCCCGCAGAACCTCCTCCTCAAAATCCCCGGACAAGCCCGCCATCTGCAGCTTGACGTCGAACTGGTCGGTCCAAAACCACGGCAGCGCCCGGTAGGGCGTGGGCTGGCCGAGGATGGTGGCCGCCGCCGTGCGGGCCTGGTCGTTGGCGTGTTGCACCGACTCCAACCGCAGCCTTTCCCCGCCAGCATAGGCGTTGGGGTGGCGAGTACAGTCGCCACAGGCCAGGATTTGAGGATCGCTGGTGCGGGCGTATTCGTCCACCTCGATGCCGTCGTTACAGGTGAGGCCACAGGCCGCCGCCAGGGCTTGGTTGGGCACCACCCCGATTCCCACCACCGCCAGGTCGGCGGGGAGGCGGCGGCCATCGCCGGTG
>JBHJHK010000186.1:0-8483 GCA_050330975.1 Candidatus Competibacterales bacterium
CGAGGGCCGCACCCCCCTGAGGGCCGGCTGGGGGTCGGGGCGCCGGGCGGCCTCAACGCGCAGGCTCTGCGGGGTTTCGCCCGGGCGCCACCGGGGGCCCCGGGGGGCATGGAGGTAGCGCTTCCAGCTATCGGGACCCACTGCGTAGCCAAACAGGGCTGGATCGTCGCGCTGGGTCAGGCGATAGTGCCCCGGCCCTTGCTGGTCCCCAACGCCCAAGGGCAGGGCGTCGACGGCTTCGACGGCGTCGTAGCGGATGGCGCCGTCGCGCACCACTGGGGCGATGATTTCATAGCCTTGGGCGTGGAGCGCCACAAACAACTTTGGCAGATGGGCGCGCTGCAATACCCAGGGACCGCCGGAGTGCGCTACCCCGCCGCCGTCGGCTGGGGCGGGGGGAGTGGTATCCGTGGTGTTACCAGCGTTATCAATGGTGGTCATGGGTCTCGTATTGCGCCATCCCGAGGATGACGCAATGGGCCTCTGGTGGTGTGTTTTGGGGGCCGTCGGGGTACTCGATGGGGTCTTCTTGCAGACCCCCTACCGCAACGACGACTACGCCGCCCGCCGCGAGCAGGCGCTGATCATCGCCGTCAACTGCACCGCCCCCTCGGCCACCTGCTTTTGCCCCTCCATGGGGAGCGGCCCCGGGGCCCAAGGGGGGTTTGATCTGGCCCTCACCGAGGTGGTCGGTGAGGGGGAACACTGGTTTCTCGTGGCGGCGGGATCCCCCCGGGGGAGGGCGCTGCTGACCGATCTCCCCCTGGGGTTGGCCAATAGAACGGCGCTGGCCGCCGTCGAAGGGCTGCTGGAACGGGCCACCGCCCAGATAACCCGCCACCTCGATCGCGCTGGCCTGGGGAAACGCCTGCAGGAGAATCCCCTCCATCCCCATTGGGAGAACGTGGCCGCCCGCTGCCTCGCCTGTGGCAACTGTACCTCCGTCTGCCCCACCTGTTTTTGCACCACCACCGAGGAGCAGATCAGCCTCGACGGCCGGGTGAGCGAGCGACTGCAGCGCTGGGACTCCTGTTTTAGCGCCGAGTTTAGCGAGCTGGGGGGGATTCCGGTGCGACAATCCACCCAGTCGCGCTATCGCCAGTGGCTCACCCACAAGCTCAGCAGCTGGATCGACCAGTTTGGCTGCTCGGGCTGCGTCGGTTGCGGTCGCTGTATCACCTGGTGTCCGGTGGGGATCGACCTCACCGCCGAAGCCCAAGCACTGCGGCAAAGCGAGCCGACGGCAGGAGAGAACCATGGTGGGTCTTGATGCATTGATGGCCGAACATCCGCTGTTTGCCGGGCTCGACGGGCGGGCCCTGACGCTGATGGCGGGCTGCGCCCGCAACCTCCCCTTCAAAGCCGGCAGCTACCTGCTCCACGAGGGCGATCCCGCCGACCAGTTCTATCTCATTCGCCGCGGCAGCGTCGCCTTGGAGTGTTTTGCCCCCGGCCGGGGGGCAGTGATCTTTGAAACCCTCAAAAAGGGGGATCTCCTCGGTCTCTCCTGGCTTGCCCCGCCCTACCGCTCCCAGTTCGATGCCCGGGTGCTGGAGCCGCTCCAGGCCCTGGTCTTCGATGCCGCCTGTCTGCGCAATAAGTGCGAAGCGGATCACCACCTGGGCTACGAGCTGATGAAGCGCTTTGTCCCGGCCATGGTCCGCCGGCTCCAGGCGGCGCGAATCCGCATGATGGATCTCTACGGCAACCCGGCGGTGGGGGGGTTGGCGACGGGGAGCGGGCGGTGACGACGGCGAGCCTGTGCTGCGGCGAGCAGATTCCCCTACTGGCCGAGGTGGTGACCAAGCGCTGGGAGTCCGCCGATGTCGCCACCCTGGGGCTCAGGTTGGCGGAGCCGGCGGGGACGCTCCCCGGGCCGCAGCCGGGCCAGTTCAATATGCTCTACCCCTTTGGGGTCGGCGAAGCGGCCATTAGCTTCAGCGAGATCCCTCCCGAGCCCCACCTTATGGTCCATACCGTGCGGGCCGCCGGCGCCACCTCCCGGGCCCTCACCCAGCTGAAAAGGGGCGACCTCCTGGGGCTGCGGGGCCCCTTTGGCTGTGGCTGGCCCCTGGAGGCGATCCCCCCCGGGGGAAATATCATCGCCATGGCGGGGGGGCTGGGGCTGGCGCCCCTGGGGCCGCTGCTCCACGCCATCGCCACAAACCGTCCCCGCTATGGCTCGGTGGCACTGCTCTACGGCAGCCGTTCGCCGGAGAGCCTGATCTTCCAGCACCAGCTAGAGCAGTGGCCCCAGCAGAGCGCCATCGATGTGCGGATCACCGTGGATAGCGCCGGCGGGGGTTGGCGCGGCAACGTCGGTCTGGTGACGGCGCTCCTCGACGAACTCACCATCGACGCCGCCAACACCATCGCCTTTATCTGTGGCCCCGAGGTGATGATGCGCCACTCGGCGGAGAGCCTGACGGCCCTTGGGTTGGCGTCGAGCCGCATCTGGCTCTCCCTGGAGCGCAATATGAAGTGCGCCATCGGCCACTGCGGCCACTGCCAGTTCGGCGCTGATTTTGTCTGTCGGGATGGCCCCGTGCTCCCCTATGGGCGGATTCGCCGCCGGCTTTTTACCAAAGCCCTGTAGCCCGCCATGGCGTCCAATGGAGGGCAGTGGAGGTGACGGAGATGAGTACCCGCAAGCCGACCTTGGCGGTGTGGAAGTTTGCCTCCTGCGACGGCTGCCAGCTCAGCCTGCTGGCCTGCGAAGATGAGCTACTGGCCATCGCCGAGGTGATCGAGATCGCCAACTTTGCCGAAGCGTCCCGGCGCTATCGGCGCGGTCCCTACGACCTCTCCTTGGTGGAGGGCTCTATCGCCACCGCCCGGGATCGCGCCCCCAACCAGGAGGTGCGGCGCCAGTCGAAGCACCTCGTGACCCTCGGCGCCTGCGCCACCGCCGGCGGCATCCAGGCCCTGCGCAACGGCCGCAGCATCGACGAGTTTCTCGCCGTGGTCTACGCCCAGCCGGACTACATCGATGCCCTGGCCACCTCGACCCCCATCGCCCACCATGTCGCCGTCGACTTTGAGTTGCGGGGCTGCCCCATCGACAAGGGACAGCTGTTGGAGGTGGTGAGCGCGTTGCTCTTGGGGCGCCGCCCCCAGATCCCCACCCACAGCGTTTGTATCGATTGCAAGGCCCGCGGCCGGGTCTGCGTCATGGTGGTCCAGGGCAAACCCTGTCTGGGGCCGGTGACCCAAACCGGCTGCGGCGCCCTCTGCCCCGCCTACGGTCGCCCCTGCTACGGCTGTTTTGGCCCCATGGAGGCGGCCAACGTCGCCGCCCTCGCCAACCAGTGGCGCAGGGCCGGCTGCTCCACGGCGGAGATGCGCCTGGCGTTGCAGAGCTTTAACGCCGCGGCCCCAGCCTTTGCCAGGGGTGCCCAGGCCCTCGACGACACCGCCGGGGACACCCATGACGACGCCCTTCAGGAGCCCTCCCCATGACTTCGCCCACCGTTTCCCGCACCATCAAAGTGGAGCACCTCGCCCGGGTCGAGGGGGAGGGGCGGCTCAAGCTGGTGATTCGCGACGGTGCGGTGACCGAGGCCAAGCTGAATATCTTTGAGGCACCGCGTTTTTTTGAGGCTTTTCTGCGCGGTCGCCCCTTTGCCGAGGCGGTGGATATCACCGCGCGGATCTGCGGCATTTGCCCCATCGCCTACCAGATGAGTGCCACCCACGCCATGGAGCGGGCGGCCGGGGTGAGGATCGAGGGGCCGCTGCGGGATCTGCGGCGGCTGCTCTACTGCGGCGAGTGGATCGCCAGCCACGCCCTCCACGTCTTTATGCTCCACGCCCCCGATTTCCTCGGCTACGACGATGCCATCGAGATGGCCCGCGACCACGGCGACCGGGTGCGCAACGGCCTGGACATCAAAAAGGCCGGCAACAGCATCGTCACCCTCCTGGGGGGGCGGGAGATCCATCCCATCAACGTCCGGGTGGGGGGCTTTTATAAGACCCCCCGCAAGGTGGAGCTCCAGGGGCTGTGGGATGGATTGAAACGGGCCCTCGACTTGACCCTCATCACCCTCGACTGGGCGAGGCAACTGCCCATTCCCCACTACGAGGTGGATTACCACTGCGTCGCCCTGCGCCACCCCACGGAGTATCCCTTCAACGAAGGGCAGATCGTCTCCAGCGGCGGCATCGATATCGACGTGGCGCAGTTTCTCGACCATTTTGTCGAGTACCAGGTCCCCCATTCCACGGCCCTGCAGGCCGTGCTCAAAGGGGGAGCCCCAAGGGGGGAGCACTATCTGGTGGGGCCCATAGCGCGCTTTAACCTCAACCGCGACCGGCTCACCCCCTTGGCGGCAGAGGCCGCCCAGGGGTTGGGTCTGGCCGAGGGCTGCCGCAACCCCTTTCAGAGCATCC
Source organism: Candidatus Competibacterales bacterium (assembly GCA_050330975.1). GTDB lineage: Bacteria > Pseudomonadota > Gammaproteobacteria > Competibacterales > Competibacteraceae > JBHJHK01. Next base: position 4,393 of record JBHJHK010000186.1, read on the forward strand.
TAGTGCGGCTCATTGAGATCCTCTTCGCCCTGGAGGAGGCCCTGGCGCTGATCGCCGCCTACCGAGAACCCGACAGCCCGGCGGTGGCGGTGGAGCCGCGCAGGGCCGTCGGCGTGGCGGCCACCGAGGCGCCCCGCGGCCTGCTGTTTCATCGCTATGAGATCGACGAGGGCGGGCTGATCTCCAGCGCCCAGATCATCCCCCCCACCTCCCAAAACCAGGGTGCCATGGAGGACGATCTGCGGGGAGTGGCCCAGGGCTATCTCAACCTCCCCGATGAAGAGCTACAGTGGCGCTGCGAACAAAGCGTTCGCAACTACGATCCCTGCATCTCCTGCGCCACCCATTTTCTAAGGCTGGAAATCGATCGCGGGTAGTGGGAGAGGGGAGGTAAACCATGGCAGATGACGGCCAATGATCAAAATCATCGGCCTTGGCAACGTCCAGCGCCGGGATGACGGTATCGGCCCCGCCGCCCTAAAGGCCCTGGGGGGCAGGCTGCCCAGGGACGTCCTCGTTGCCGAGTGCTGGGGCGAAGCGACCGAGCTGCTGCTCCAGTGGGAGGGGATGGACAGCGTGATCCTCATCGACGCCGCTTGGGCAGAGGACGCCGAGCGGGTCGGGGAGCTCCTCTACCACCGGGTCGGTGAGGGCGCCCCGTTGGCCCCAGAGGTGGGGGGCATCTCCAGCCATGCCCTGGGGGTCGCCGCCACCATCGCCCTCGGCGACGTCCTCCAACTGCGCCCCCGCAACCTGGTGATCTACGCCGTTGTGGGAGGGGATTTTGGCTATGGCGAAGGGTTGAGCGAGGCGGTGGCGGCGGCGCTTCCCCGGCTGGTGGAGGGGGTTGTGGCAGAGATTGGCCAGCTCACCCAGGATTGATGACCCCAGGCCAACCACTGACCCATCGAGACACCCCATGCACGAGCTCTCCCTGTGTGAAAGCATTTTGCAAATTATCGAAGAGCAGGCGCCCCTCCAGGGCTTTAGCCAGGTTCGTCGGGTGCGGCTTGAGGTGGGGCCCTTGGCGGGGGTAGAGCCATCGGCCTTGCTGTTTGGCTTCGAGGTGGTCACCCGCAACAGCATTGCCGCCGGGGCTGAGCTGGAGATCTTAGAGCCCCCCGGCGAGGGCTTTTGCTTTGACTGCCGCCGCCAGGTCACCATCCCCAGCCGCGCGGCTCCCTGCCCCCACTGCGGCAGCCAGTACGTCGAGGCCACCGGCGGCACTCAACTCCGCATCAAAGACCTGGAGGTCGTCTAAATGTGCACTGTTTGCGGCTGTAGTGGCCCTGGCGCCACCCTCGAGGGGGAATGGGTCAGCCACCCGCCCTCACCCCCCCATCACCCAGTTCCCCACCGCGCCCACGCACCGGGTCTCTCCCAGGGGCGGATGGTGGCGATTGAACAGGATATCTTGAGCAAAAACGATGGCTATGCCGCCGCCAACCGCCGTCGGCTCCAGCAGCTGGAGACCTTGGCCCTCAATCTGGTCTCCAGCCCCGGCGCCGGTAAGACCACCCTGCTGTGTACGACGTTGTTGGCCCTGGGCCCTGGGCTGCCCCTGGCGGTGGTGGAGGGGGATCAGCAGACCAGCCACGACGCCGAGCGCATCCGCGCCACCGGCACGCCGGCCGTACAGATCAACACCGGCAAAGGTTGCCACCTGGACGCCCATATGGTGGGCCACGCCATGGACCGGCTGGCCCTGCAACCCGGGGGCATGCTCTTTATTGAGAACGTCGGCAATCTGGTCTGTCCCGCCGCCTTTGATCTGGGGGAGGCGGCCAAAGTGGTGCTGCTCTCGGTCACCGAGGGGGAGGATAAGCCCCTGAAGTACCCCGATATGTTTGCCGCCGCTGGGCTTATGCTCATCACCAAGAGCGACCTTGCCCCCCACGTCGACTTCGATCGCCAGCGCTGCGTGGCCAACGCCTGGCGGATTAACCCGCGCCTGGATGTATTGACCCTATCGGCCCGCAGTGGCGACGGCATCTCTTGCTGGGTCGACTGGTTGAGGGCCCGCCGGGGAGCCATGGCCAACGCCCACCACCCATCCCCGGCAGGGGCCAGCAAGCCAGGGGAGGTCTCGTCGTGTGCTTAGGTATACCGGGACGCATTGTCGCCATCGTCGACGCCGAGCAGCGGCTGGGGGTGGTGGACATCGCCGGGGTGCGGCGCCAGGTGGATCTCACCTGTGTGGCCAGCGAGGAGGACCCCGGCCTGACGACCTTGCTCGATCGGTGGGTGTTGCTCCACGTCGGTTTTGCCCTGGGTCTGATCGATACCGAGGAGGCCCACAGGACCCTGGCATTGCTGGCGGCAGTGGGGGAGATGGATGAGGAGTTGGAGGCCATCGCCCGGGGTGATCCCCCTTGGGCCGACCCCAGTCCAACCCCCGGGGAGAGGGCTGCCCCGGGGTCGGACAACACCCCGTGAACCCCGCGCTGCCGTACATCGACGAGTTTCGCGACCCCGCCCTGGCGCGCCAGGTCCTAGAGCGGATTGGTCGACTGGCCGCCAAGATGGGGCTGGGTCCCCGGAATGGTCGCTCCATCATGGAGATCTGTGGCGGTCACACCCACGCCATCTTTCGCTACGGCCTCGATCGGTTGATGCCGGCGGGGATTGAGTTTGTCCACGGTCCCGGCTGTCCGGTCTGCGTGCTGCCCCGGTCCCGGGTGGACGACGGTATCGAGATCGCCCAGCGGCCCGAGGTGATCTTTACCACCTTTGGCGACGCCATGCGGGTACCGGGTAGCGGCAAAAGCCTGCTCCAGGCCAAAGCGGCGGGGGCCGATATCCGCATGGTCTACTCGCCCCTAGATGCCCTGGCCCTAGCCCGCCGCAACCCCGACCGGCAGGTGGTCTTCTTTGGGTTGGGCTTTGAGACCACCATGCCCGCCACCGCCATCACCCTGCAGCGGGCCGCCGCCGGGGGAATCGACAATTTCAAGCTGTTTTGCAACCACATTTTGCTGCCACCTCCCCTCAAGGCCCTCCTGGCCGATGCCGAGCTCAAACTGGATGGCTTTGTGGGTCCTGGCCACGTCTCCCTGGTGATTGGCACCGAACCCTATGGGTTTATCCCGCGGGATTTTCACAAGCCCTTGGTGGTGGCGGGCTTTGAGCCCTTGGATCTGCTCCAGGCGGTCTATATGGTGCTGGGCCAGATGGCACGGGGGGAGGCCAAAATCGAGAATCAGTACGGTCGGGTGGTGCCACGCCACGGCAACCCGGTGGCCCTGGCCGCCATGGATGAGGTCTTTGAGCCGCGCCCGAGTTTTGCCTGGCGAGGTCTAGGGGAGATCGATCGCTCTGGGGTACAGATTCGCCCCCGCTACGCCGCCTTTGACGCCGAGCGCCATTTTCAGGTGGGCTACGGTGCTGGCATGGGGGCGGGGCGGGAGCCGGAGGGGCTGCCCTGCGGCGATGTCCTCAAGGGGGCCATCAGGCCCTGGAACTGCCCCATGTTTGGCCGGGAGTGCCGCCCCGAGGCGCCCCTGGGAGCGTTGATGGTCTCCTCGGAGGGGGCCTGTGCCGCCTACTACCAATACGCCGGCCGCCGCACCCCCCCTGGGGCAGACGAGGCCCTGGCCTCCTAGGGGGCTTTCTCTATGACCATCGATGACACGGGCGCCATCACCCTCGCCCACGGCGGCGGTGGCAAGGCCATGGGGGACCTGGTGGAGGGGCTCTTCGTGGCCGCCTTTGGCCAGCCCCACACCACCCTGGAGGATCAGGCGCGACTCGACCTCGCCCCCCACCTGGCCCCCGGCGGTCGGCTCGCCTTGACCACCGATAGCTTTGTGGTGGATCCCCTTTTTTTCCCCGGCGGCGATATCGGCAAGCTGGCCATCTGGGGCACCGTCAACGATCTGGCCGTGGGGGGGGCCAAGCCCCTCTGGCTGTCGGCGGCCTTTATCCTGGAAGAGGGGTTGGCGATGGCCACCCTGAAGCGGGTAGTGGCCTCCATGGCGGCGGCGGCCGCCGCCGCCGGCGGTGTGGTGGTGTCTGGGGTCACCAAGGTGGTGGGGCGCGGGCGCGCCGCTCAGCTCTTTATCACCACCAGCGGCGTGGGGGTGCTCCCCCCC
>JBHJHK010000187.1:0-4245 GCA_050330975.1 Candidatus Competibacterales bacterium
GTGGGAGAGGGGTGACTTTGCCGTCAAGGGGGTTGAGGGCGTCTTTTGATGAGGCACCGTCTCAGATATATCGGGCCCTCGAAGACCAAGTCACCCCTCGCCCGCTCGGCGGGAGAGGGGCCGGGGGTGAGGGTTGCTCCAGAGGGCACCCAACCCTTTTGAAGTACACGACACCGTGATCCGAGGCCCCTTGCCGACCTATCTAGCGCCCCTGGGGCGGCCGTGGTCTTTGGTATGGTTGATCGTTGGCGGCGGGGGGGTGGTGGCCAGCGGTCTGGTGGCCCCGTGGGTGATCCAGGGGATTGTCGATGGTTTGGTGACGGGGGCTTCCCTAGAGGCCTTAGGGCTGTCCTTGGGGGCTTTGGGAGGGTTGGCCGTCGTCACTGGGGGGTTGGTTTTTGGCCTGCGCCGCGCCCTGCGCCGCGCCCAACAGGCGGCGGCTTTGGATCGACGCTGCGCCCTGGAAGACGACGCCGGTGAACGGGATGGCCGCCCGCGGCGAGGCCCGGCGCTGCGCCGTCGCCACCAGGCGTTGGTGGTGCTCTACGGCGAAGTGATCCCCGGCTGGTTGGCCCTGCCGGCGTTGCCCCTGCTGACCCTTGCCCTGCTGAGCTACGACGGGACACTGGGGATGGTGGGCCTGGCGTTGGCCGGGGTCAACGGCCTGGGCTACGCCCTGGGGCAGGGGCGACGGCGTTGGGAAGGGACGGCCCTGGCCCGGGTCTTGGCGCGCTTTGCCGCCGCCGTGGCCGCCGACCTCCAGCCCCAGCGCTGGACCGCCATCAAAGCCGAGGGGGGCGAGGCCCGGGTGTTGGCCCGCTGGCGCCGCCACTACCGCCGCCAGGATCGGCGGGCGTTGGCCCTGGCGTTGAGCGGCCAACGCCTGGCCACGTGGCCCCGCCTGGTGGGGGGCCTGGCCCAGGCCGTTTTGCTCACCGCCGGGGGCTATCGAATCATGGCCGGGGCGTTGAGCGCCGGGGAGCTCATGGCCTGCCAGACCCTGCTGTTCGCCCTCAACGACGCCCTGCAGCGGGGGTTTGAGGCCCAGCGGCTGTACCCGCTGTTGCGGGCGGAACTCGCCGAAGGGGAGCCCCCTTCCCCCGAGGGGAGGGCCGCCGTCGGCGGCGCCGTCGCCCGGGGGCGCCCGGGATCCCAAGCCGAGATCCCCCCGGTCGTCCCCGGCCGTCCCCTGGCTGTGCTGCCCGACCCCGAGGCCCTGGAATCGCTGCGCCGCACTGCCAGGGCCCAAAGCTGGGCTTGGGTGGACGGCGGCGCGCCCTTGCTCCCCGATACCTTGCGGGAAAACGTCCGGCTGTGGCACCCAGCCCTCGACGATGCCGCCGTGGCGGGGGCGCTGCAACGGGCGGGCTACGGCGAAGCTCTGACCTTGCCCCGGGGACTGGAGACGCCCCTGGGGGACACCGGGCGCCCCTTGAGTGGTGGCCAGCGGCAGCGGGTGTTGATCGCCCGGGGGCGGGTGGGACGTCCCCCGGGGGTGGTGCTGGCGTTTGCCTTGGAGTCCTTGGACTTGCCCCTGGCCAAAAGCGTGCTCCAAGCCCTGGGGGAGGACGGCATCGCCGCGGTGGTGGTCAGCCAGCGGGCCGAGCTGCTGGATTTGTGCGTCGGGCGGTGGACGAGGGGGTGATGGGCGGACGGTACCTCAGACGGGCCCCCTGGGTGGTGCCCGTCGCGGGCATCGCCCTCACCACCGCACTTACCGCCGGTGCGAGCCTGGTGTTGCCCGCCGCCACGGGCTGGCTCTTTGCCGCCATCATCCCCCAAACCCAGTGGACGGGCCTGGGGGGATTTTTTGCCCTGGTGGCCGCCGCCGCCGGGGCCATGGCCTGGGGGGAGTACTGGCGGGGGCGGGTGTTGCTCCGCTGGGTGGCCCACGGGGATCGCCTCCTCCACCAATGGGCCATGGCCCGTTTGGCCGGGGCCCAGCCCCGGGGGTTGGCCGGGGAAGATTGGGGGGGGCGGTTGGCGGAGTTGGCCCAGGCGCGCCAGTTGTTGGCGCCGCCGCTGTTGGAGGCCTTGCTGAGTTTGGCGGTGGGTGTGGCCAACGGGGGCTATTTGTTCTTGTTAGCGCCCGAGTTGGCCTCTGTGGCCGTGGGCCTCACCGGGGTGGGGGCGGGGTTGACCTTGTTCTGGCTGCGGCGCCAGGGAGGGGCCCAGTATCGCCTGGCCGATGCCGAGGGGCGGTGGGCGGCCCTGGTGGACGCTTTGGGGGAGCAGCGCACCGCCTTGGAGGATATGGGCGCTTGGCAGCGGGGGCTCGCCCGCCAGGGACGGCGCTTTGGCGAACTCCAGGGCCACTACCGTCGGGCCCAAGGGGCGGTCGATGGCCTCCAGGTGAGCCAGGCGGGGTTTGCCCTGCTGGCCCCGGCGGTATTGCTGGCCGCAGCGGCCCAAAAATCTTTAGAGCCAGCGGTGTTGCTGGCGTTTTACGTCGCCTTTGGCCAGTTGCTCATGGCGGGCCTGGGTCTTATGGGGGCGTTGACCACGGCGTTGCGGGTGGCCGTGCCTTTGAGCCGGGTTAGACCGTTGTTGTCCCTGCCCCAGGAATCCCCCGGGGTGGACCCCGGGCGCGGTTTCAAAGGCCTGGCATTACAAGGGGTGACCTTTCGCTATCAACCCGACGAGCCCCCCGTGTTGGATGGGGTGGACTTTGAGCTTCGGCCGGGAGAGATCGTCGCCCTCACCGGACCCTCGGGGGCGGGGAAGAGCACGTTGGTCAAGGTGATTTTGGGGCTGGAGCGCCCCCAGGCGGGGGTGGTGTACTACAACCAGCGGCCCTTGGATCACTGGCATCTGCCCAGTTTGCGGCGGCGGGTGGGTGTGGCCCTCCAGGAGGTGCCTTTGCCCTCGGGTACCTTGGGGACCGTGGTGATGGGTGGGGGTGCGGCCGGGGTCAACGGCGACGCGGCCCCCGGGGCGTTGGCCCTGGCCGAGCTCGTGGGACTTGTGCCCCACCCGGCTTTTCCCGAGGGCTTGGCGACGCCTCTGGCGCCGGAGACCCTCCCCGAACCCCTGCGCCATGCCATCGCCCTGGCCCGGGCGTTGTCCGATGCGCCAACGGTGGTCATCGTCGACGAGGCCATGGGCAGCCTGGACGATCCTGTGCTAGACCAAGTATTAAACCACCTAAAAAGCCGCAACAGCGCCTGTTTGGTGGTGAGCCACCACCGGCGGGTCGTGGAGCGGGCGGATCGCGTAGTGGCCTTGGTGGGGGGACGATGGGCGTCGACGGAGACGGTTTGACGCCGATTTTTTACAAGTGGGCTACGCGCGGGAGCGGTTCTTGAAACACATCATGATCACTGGGGCCCACGGCTTGGTGGGCTACGCCCTGACCAAAGCGCTAGTTGATGCCGGACAACCCGTACTGGCGACGGATCTCGTGGCTTCCCAGGTGGAAAACACCCCCATCCACCCCTTGGACGTATTGGATGTTGAAGCCCTGCGCTGCGCCATGGTCCAACACCAAGTGAGTGGGGTGGTCCACTGCGGTGGGGTGTCGGGACCCATGGTGCGGCCGGAGGAGCCCCTCTACATCTGGCGGGTCAACGCCCTGGGGACGGCCAACGTCTTCGAAGCCGCCCGGCTCGCCGGGGTGGAGCGGGTGGTGTACTGTTCTTCCACTAGCGCCTACGGCCAGACGCCCCCGGGACTGGACCCCATCCCCGAAGACGTGCCCCTGGCGCCATCGCTGGTGTATTCCGCCAGCAAAGGGGCGGGGGAGTTGCTGGCCCGGGCCTACACCCAGCAGTTTGGCCTGGCCATCACCGCGTTGCGCCTCTCCTGGGTCTACGGCCCCCGCCGCACCACCGCCTGCTTTATCCGCGACGCCCTCCTAGACGCCCTGGACGGCCGGCCTACGGTGGTGCCCCACGGCAAGCACTTCGGTCGCCAATACCTCTACGTCGACGACGCCGTCCAGGCCATCCGGGCGGAGCTGGCCGCCCCGACGGAGATGCCCCAAGGGCTTTATACCATCACCGGAGGAAGCTACAAGACCCTGGAGGAAGTCGCCCAATTGATCCACACCGCCTACCCCAACGCCGACATCCAGCTAGTGGATGGCCCGGTGCCCCGGGCCGAGGTCCAGGGGCGCTTTGACCTGGCGGCGGCGACCCGGGATTTTGGCTACCGGCCCACGGTGACCCTCCCCGAGGGGATTCGCCGCTACGGGGCCTGGCTTATGGAGCGGCGGCGGTTGGGGGAACCCACGGGGGCGGAGGGATT
>JBHJHK010000188.1:0-5712 GCA_050330975.1 Candidatus Competibacterales bacterium
GACTCCCGAGACCCCCGAGACTCCCGAGACCCTGGGCGCCGACGCGCTTCCAGGGCTTTCCCCCCCAGAGGCGGATGTTCATTCAAGACGCCACCGAGTGGCCGATCGCAAGGCCCAGCGATCGGGACGACCAACGCGCCTGTTACAGCGGTAAGCACAAAGACCATACCCTCAAGACGTTGATCGTCATCGACGAGCACCTGACGATTCGCCTAGCTACGCCCCTAGTCGTTGGCCGCTGTCACGACAAGCGCTTGGCCGACGAGACAGGCTATACCTTGCCCTCCGGTAGCGAGCTGCTTCAAGATCTTGGCTTTCAGGGCTTTGACGTGGAGGGCGTGGTCATCATCCAGCCTCATAAAAAGCCTCCCAAGGGCGTGTTGAGTGAGGAACAAAAAGCGACCAATCGCGCCATCGCCTCGCGGCGGGTTCGGGTGGAGCACGTCATCGGCAGCGTTAAGCGCTATCGGGTGGTTAAAGAGCGGTTAAGGCTGTGGAGCGAAGGTATTGCTGATCTGTTGATGAGCATTTGCTGTGGACTTCATAACTGGCGCATACATCTCTCTCCCTGGAAACCCCTCAGATAAGCGATATAAACCTTAGTATGCTCATCCTTCCTGAATCAACCTCCTGTGCGTCTGCGGCACACCGTCTAAAGTCCAGCTAAGAGTAAAAATAACTCGCTTGAAGATTACTCTTGTTGAGAGTATTGTCAACAGGAATTCGTCAAACCGGGGGTATGCTTTATGGCATCTTCAACTTGCAGGACCGCCGCCGTGACTCCAAACGAGAAGGTGTTTTATCAGGCCCTTGGCCAGCGCATTGCCTCCCTGCGCAAGGAGCAGGGCATCACCCAGGTACAACTGGCCAAGACACTGGGCATCGCCCAGCAGACCCTGGCCCACTACGAGGTAGGCCGCCTACGCATCGCCGCCAGTACCCTGCCGCTGCTCGCCAAGGCCCTGACCACCTCGGTGGAGGAACTGCTCGGCGAGGAAAGCGCCACCATCAAGGGCAAACGCGGCCCAGCCCCTAAACTGCAACAGCAACTGGAGCAGATCAGCCAGCTTCCCAAGGCCAAACAGCGCTTTGTGATGGAGATGCTGGATACCGTGATTCAACAGGCTTCGTGAGGAACGCCACCATGCAAACCGTCAAGCAAATCGTTCATGACATCGCCGAGCATCTGCCGGAGCAGGCCACCTTCGACGATGCCATGTACGCCTTGTACGTGCGCCAGAAGCTGGAACGTTCTATCCAGGCGGCTGAGGAAGGTAAGGTGACCTCGCAGGAGGAGATGGAAAAGCGGTATCTCAACGATGCGGGTTGAGTGGTCGGACTTCGCGCGCGACGATCTTGATGATCTGGTGCGCTACATCAGACGAGACTCGGCCTTTTATGCCCGGCGCTTCGGCCAAAAAGTGGTGCTCGCTACCCGGCGGCTGAAGAAGTTTCCGGAAAGCGGGCGCATGATTCCAGAGGCCGAAGACCCCGCGCTACGGGAGATCATCGTGCAAGGCTACCGCGTGATGTATCGCTTGGAGATCGACCGCGTGTTGATCCTCGCTGTCATGCATGGCACCCGGGATGTCGCGGGGCAGGAGAAAAAGCCGTGGGAGGATGATTGAGAAAGCCCCGCAGCGCGGGACTTGGGTGGGGTGTTCGCAGCTAAAGAACTATCTCAACATCTCGCTCAGACTAAGCATTGGCTCACTGAAAGCGCTGGCTTTCAGCGCATTCAGTGACTGTTCTAACGGGCTAGATTGTAGTAGTCGCAAATCACGTTGCTGCCGTTGCAATTCTCGCTGGACTATCGGATGAGCAAGAATCCTTGCCTCGGAGTCAGCAGCTCCAGTCTGAACATCAAGATCACGAATTGCGGCTTGGTCGGCCGCTTCATAAGCACGGCGTGCTGACCATGCAGCCTCTTGGGCATCTGGCTTCAGCAGACAACGAATAGTGTATGCCAGCGAAGCAATGGCATGGTCAGCATAAACGTGAAACGGTGCCCACTGATCTTGCTCTTCCGGCAATAACTCCATTACTTCTTTCTGCACTGCTTCCCAATTAGTTTTCTCGGAAGAGTTACCGACTACTGCTTCCCAAAGCTGATCAATGACAGCTTTGGCGGAGCCCTTGGATTCTGGCGCAAAGCGCTCCGCGAACTGTTCGCAAGCTTCCAATTGCCTAGTTGTGCAACACAAGGCAAACGCAATCTTTGCAACAGGCGGCAGCGGCGCTAGTTGTTTGACAAGTCTGGAGGGCGATGACGTAGGTGCCGGGGCGATCCAACGTCAGGGTGGGCTTGACCGCCTCGGGGTCGTCGAGGGTCGCCCCTGAGCCGGCCGGCGCCTCGACGATCTCCCAGTGGTAGGCCAAAAACGGCCCATCGCGGTCGGTGGAGGCACTGGCGTCCAACACCACGGTATCGCCCAGCGCCGCCGCTTGGTCGAGGCCGGCATCGGCCACGGGGGGGGAGGCCAGGGTACAAAAATCCAGATCGAGGCCGGTCAACAGCCCGTCGCCATCGCCATCACCGGCGGTGCCGGGCACCGCCACCGTCGTCCCCAGCTGGGTCACCAGCTGCTCGATATCGCGGTTGTCGGTGGCGCCATCCCCATTGACGTCACACACCATCACTGGCGCGGCGAGGCTTGCACCCCACCAAAGCCCCGCGATTCCCCCCATCACCCACCGTCCCCCGCGTCCCACGGCCTTCGCCGCGCGCTGTGGGCGGGTTTGTCGTTCCCCAGACCTCGATGTCACTGTTGTGGCTCCTCAATGGAAAACAAAGCATCCCGCGCGCGACCCACAGCCGCACGTTCATCGCTCCGACTCAGAGCGACGTCAAAAATAAAAAGGTTATAAAATAAGAAAATCGCCTACGGATGGCGCCATGGCCCGCGCCAGCGATAAGTCATGGGATTTCTAGGCGCAGTGCGCAGTAAAAAAAAAGGCATGAGAAGGCAACCCCTCACAGCGTGATGGCCTCGTATCACCCACGACCGTGCCTTGGAACACGACGACGTGGTCGAAACATCCGTTGACGGAGTCGCGAAAAACAGCGCGTCACCGTTTTGCTGGGGGAGTTGCCCGAAGGGCGTTGGCCCGGTGGGCGAATCGTTAGTGATTGTTAATAGGCCTAGCGGGGTCGGTTAAAAATAGTGAAGGTTTTTTGACAAATGCCTGTAACGGTTTTGAACAAGAAGTGACTAAACGACTGATGAGTCTGTTTTTATCAAAACCTGCGCAAGCGTTGAACCGGCTTAATCAACGACTTACGGGCACTCGCTGGAACGTCAACCAAGACCGATTTAGACAAATTTTAGACAAACAGAACACGCCAACAGCCCGGCGGTGGTACCGCACCGCATGGCGAGTGATCCCAGCTTTCCCGCACAGCATCATGCCTGGACCTCATCACCCAGTGTGTGGCTCTACCAGTTCGCCGCCGGGTTCGAGAACTGGGTTCGAGAACTGGGTTCGAGGACACGGGGTGTTGAACAACCCCCTATTCGAGGTGAGGGTGGGCTCGTTACACTGGGACGACCTTCCAGCTCCCCAGGGGGGATCGCTATGCCCCAACGCCTTCCCGCCCGTCCAGGCGATGCCCTCGCCGACGTCGAAACCCCGGCCCTGGTGGTGGACGTCGATGTCCTAGAGGACAACCTCGCCCGGATGACCACGGCCCTGGGCGCCGCCGACCCCACGGGCTGTGTGCAACTGCGACCCCACGCCAAGACCCACAAATGCCCGACCCTGGCCCAGCGCCAGCTGCGCCACGGCGCCGTGGGGGTGTGCTGTCAAAAGCTCGACGAGGCCGAGGCCATGGTCCGCGGCGGCATCGACGATGTGCTCATCACCAACCAAGTGGTGGGACCGGCCAAGACCGCCCGGCTGGCCGCCTTGGCCCGGGAGGCCCGTTTGGGGGTGTGCGTCGACAGCGCGGTGAACGTCGAGGCCCTCGGCGCCGCCGCCCGGCGCGCCGGCGCCACCCTCGATATCTTGGTGGAGATCGACGTCGGTGGGGGGCGCTGTGGCGTCGCCCCCGGGGAAGCCGCCGTGGCGTTGGCCCAGGCGGTGGAGCGGGCACCGGGATTGAACCTCCGGGGCCTCCAGGCCTACCACGGCCCCGCCCAGCACCTGCGCACCCTGCCCGAGCGCAGCGAGGCCATCCACCGGGCCACCGCCCTGACCCACCACACCCGAACGCTGTTCCAGGGCCACGGCCTGTGCTGCGAGGTCATCGGCGGGGCGGGGACTGGCACCTTTCCCCTAGAGGCCGCCACGGGGGTCTACACCGAAGTCCAACCCGGCTCCTACGTCTTTATGGACGCCGACTACGCCCGCAACCGCAACGCCGAGGGGGGACCGTTTGACACCTTTGGCCACAGCCTGTGGGTCCTCACCACGGTGATCAGCGTCACCGGCAGCCAACGGGCGGTGGTGGACGCCGGCCACAAGGCGGTGGCCATGGATTCGGGGATGCCCCTGGTGTGGGGCGAAGGGGCCGTTCCCTACACCCGCCCGTCGGACGAGCACGGGGTGTTGGACACCCGCCACAGCCAGCGGCCCTTTGCCATAGGGGAGCAGCTGCGCCTCGTCCCCGGCCACTGTGACCCCACGGTCAATTTATACGACTACCTCGTCGCCGTGGGGGGGGAGACGGTGGTGGCGGTGTGGCCCATCACCGGACGGGGGGCGGTGGGGTGAGGGGCCAGCGACAGCCGATCTCGCCGGCGTCAGGGGCCTTCCCGGGCAACGCGCCGACGGTCCGCCTGGGGGGCCATTTGCAAGTGTTTGCGAAAGTGGTGGCGAAGGCTCATGGCACTGTTCAAGCCCACGGCGTGGGCGATGGTCTCCACCGACCAGGTGGTGGTCTCGAGGTAGTCCACGGCCCGCTGTAGCCTCTGGGCCACCAGCCACTGCTGGGGACTCATCCCCGTGGCCGCCCGGAACTGGCGGTCGAAGCTGCGCCGGGACAGGCGAGCGTGGTGGGCCAGCTGCGCCACGGTCAGGGGTTGGTGGAGCTGGGCCAAGGCCCAGTCCAGGGTGGCGGCTAACCGTCCGGGGCGCGGCAAGGGGCGATCGACGAATTGGCGCTGACCTCCCCCTCGGTGGGGGGCCACGACCAGGCGCTTGGCCACTTGGTGGGCGACATCGGGGCCAAAATCCCGGCGAATGAGATGGAGACCCAAGTCCAGGGCCGCGGCGCTGCCCGCCGAGGTGCAGAGCTGGTCTGTGTCGGTGTAGAGGACGTCGGTGGCCCACCGAACCCGGGGAAAGCGCCCCTTGATCACCTCGCCGTAGCGCCAGTGGGTCGTGGCTAGACGGCCATCCAGCAACCCCGTCGCCGCCAGGACAAAGGCCCCAGAGCAAAACGACACCAGCCGCCCCCCGCGGCGGTGGAGGTGTCGAAGTCCCGTCAGCAGGGCCTCGGGGGGTGGGGTTTCGGGGTCGCACCAGCCCGGTACCACCAGCATGTCGAGGGTCTCCAGAAGGCCCAAATCGGCGTCCACCGGGAGGAGCGCCACCCCGGCGGTGGCCCGGAGGGGGGATGGGCCCAGGGCCAATACCGTGGTCTGGTAAAAGTCCGAGAGCTCTGGGCGCGGCAGGGCGAACAGCTCCACTGCGCAGCCAAACTCAAACAGACACAAGCCGTCGTAGGCCAGGATACCGACCCGTCGAGGGGAGGCGCTGGGAGGGACAGGG
>JBHJHK010000189.1:0-2803 GCA_050330975.1 Candidatus Competibacterales bacterium
CTGGGCTATGCTCTGCCCGGGCGTTTGTAACGCTCGATAAAACTCCCCCGCCAGCAACGCCGTCGCCTCATCGCTGATAAACCACAGGCTCACCAACGCACTGCGCGCCCCCGCTTGCACCGCAATACCCGCCAATCCCAAGGCCGCGCGTTGATCCCCCACCGCCGTCTGGCAGGCGCTCAACACCAGCAGATCCACCCCTTGCTCGCGAAATTGGGTCAAGCCCAGCAGCTGGTCCAGCCGGTCTAGCGTCAGCCGATCGTCGTAGGTCAGTACAAAGCTCTCCTCCACCCGGGGGGCAAACTGCCCGTGGGAGGCAATGTGGACAATGGGATAAGGCGCTTGGGCGAGTTGACGCTGGAAGGCCTCGGCGCGAAACCCCTCGTCCTGCAGCAGCGTGGTGGTGGGATAGAGGGCCTCGATGAGCGCAATCTCATCGGCCACGGCGGGCAACGCCGGGAAGCCCTGGACCGCTTCGGTCAAGCCCCCCAACAGCACCCGCGCCCGCTCCCCTTGGAGGCGCGTCGCCAAGTCCGTCAAGGTCAGGCCCGGGGTCGTGGCGATGGCGTAGCGCTCCACCAGAAACTGCTCCCCGTCGTGGAGGGCGGCCAGGGGAATGGTCAGCAGCGGACCGTCGGGGACAAACACCAACGTCTCGATATGGGCCGGCAGATGGGCCTCCAGGGGGGCGATGAGCTGTTGGTAAAGGGCCTGGGCCAGGGGAAAAAACCGTCGGCTCGTCAGCTCTTCCAGCCGGCGACGCAGCCCATCCACCGTCGCCGTGAGCTCGTCGGCGGGGACGGGCAAAGTCACTTGGATCAGCGGCTCATCGGCCAGGGAGATCAATACCTCCACGCGATCGGTGAACACGATGGGATAGAGAATGGCCGCCGTGGGATCAACGGCCTCGATTTGCCGGGTGCGGGCCTGGAGGGCCAGGGCACAGTCGTCTTGGAAGTAGTCGGTGAGTTCGGTGCTCTTGAGCTGTTCGATCACGGCCCGGGCCTGGAGGCGGTCGCGGCGCTGTTGGGGGGCATCGCCCCCGACTGCGGCCCGCTGGAGCAACAGATCGGCCAGGGTCCGATAGCTCTGGGCAATCTGCTGGCGAACGGGCAACAGCTCGGGGGCCGTTGCGCTCAACAGGGCAGGACGCAGGGGCTCAAGGCGCGTCAGGGCGCGCTGGTAGGCGTCGATGGCCTCTTGGAACCGACCCTGGGCGCGGTAGAGCTCGGCGAGCTGGCGCTGGAAGTGGTAGATCGCTGTAGCGTCCTCGGCGCGCAACGCCGCTTGTAGGGCTCGTTGGGTAAAGGTGAGGGCGTTGGCGTTGGCGTTGGCCGTTGGCCCTTGTTGGCGGTAGTGCTGGGCCAAGAAGCCCCAGCCCTGGGCAGCGGTGGCGTCGGCGCCGGCCTCAAGCGCTTCCTGGCTGACCCGTGTGACAGGGTCTTTGGGGTGGGCGAGGAAGGGGGCGATGGCCAGCACCAGACGGCGTTGGGTTTGGCTGGGCGGTAGCCCTTGGATTCGCTGCCACGCGTCGCGGCGTTGGGCGAGGGTGGCGGTGGGCAAGCGAGCGAGATTCAAAGCGGCTTTGGCGTGTAGCTCAGCGCCATCCTCCCCCAAGGTGGCGGCCAATTGCGCGCTCTGGGCATAGTACCGAGCGGCTTGCCCCTTATCGCCCTGGCGATGAGCCCCATTGCCGAGGTTGTTGAGCACGCTGGCCACGAGGGCGGGGGCCGCCTGATCCCGGGCTTTTTCGAGCGCCTGTTGCCAGAGCGTCTGGGCCTCTACTGGCCGCCCTTGCTGGAGGGCGATGGCCGCTTTGAGGTTGGCCGCAGCGGTGTGTATCACGGGATCAATCGATGGATCGATCGTCTCTAGGACGGCCAGGGCCTGGCGCAGTTGGCCGCGGTCGCGCAGTTGGAAAGCTCGCATCAGCTCGGGCCGGGCATCGAGGGAGGGAAAAGCCTCAACGAGTCCCTCGGGACGCCAGGCCAAACCCTCGGGTCCGCGTTGGCGAAAGCTGCCCCGGGCGGTGGCGCGGCACTGATAGCCGAGCAACCCTTCGGCGCTGGCAAAGCCTTCATCCAGGGTGAGCAGGGCGCTGTCGAGGTCGACTTCGGGGGCGTTGTTGTCGAGGTCGCCATCATTGCCGCCCTGACGCGAAGCGGTATCAAAAGCCGCATTGCGCCCGATGAGGAAAGCCTCGGCGTTGATGGTGATGTCGCCCCCATCTCCTGCCAAGCCCGCGGCGAAGGTCTCCACCCGGCTTTGGTCGAGGAGGGCCATGGTTTGGGTGTTGAAGGTGATGTCGCCGGCGTTGGTCTCATCGGCCAGTACGGCGGTGTTCACGCGGCTAGTCCCGCTCAAGAGCACCTGCTGGGCGTCGATGGTAATCGCCCCACCCGTAGCATTGAGGGCGCTGGCAGAGATGCTGCCGTCAGCAACGCTCAGACTCCCTTGGGTTTGCAGGGTCACCGAGCCAATACGCCCCCCAGTTGGCTGTACAGAGAGATTCAAGACATCAATGGCAGCACCGTTGATGAGGGTGATATCGTCGGTTGAGACGATGGCCACTGAACCTGCATCGCCTTGACTTTCCGAAGAGGACCGGGAAGAGATACCAGTTTCTCTATCCAGATTGAGCCCGTCTATTAAAAGCGAATTTGTCTCAACAGCCACTGAGCCTGCATCCCCAGCACCAAAAGTGGAAGAGCCAATCTGCCCTCCCGACAAAAGAGTTATACTTCCAGCATTGACTTCTACAGTACCCCCATTACCAGCACTATTTGGGTTCACACCTGAGCTA
>JBHJHK010000190.1:0-5525 GCA_050330975.1 Candidatus Competibacterales bacterium
CTCGGGATCTGCCCCTGCTGAACAAGGGCAACCCCCTGTTCATCGCCGCGGTGGCGTTGCTGGGCAATGTCGACACCCTCACCGAGTTGCGGGCGCTGTTGTCGACGCCCTTGGTCATCGAACCCACGGCCGACGGTTTGACCCGCTACGCCTTCATCCGTCTCCAGGGGGGGATCGGCGCCCACCTAGATGGCGACGGTCGGCTGCGGCGCCTCGCCATCAGCGGCTCCGGGGCCCGGGACCTCAGACAGCGCCTGGGGGCGGTGGACGAGGTGGCCGCCCTGTTGACCCCCGAGGGGGTCGAGGCCCTCACCATCCGCTACAACGCCCCCAGTGGGGTCCTCGACGACGGCAGCGGGGGCCAGCGCCACAGCTACCGCTTTGGGGAGCTGGATATCCACTTCGACTTTCGCCGCCTCAGACCCCGCTGGGACACCCTGATCATCGAACGCCCCTGACCACCACACCCCGGGTCGACCCCGTGGAGGATCCCTGGGCGCGGCGGGACAAATTCCCAGGGAGGGCCGGGGTGGGCGCGGTCAGCACGGCGGGTCTCACGAGGGGATGGGGGGCGCGGCGCCGACTGGAGATGTCCGGCAGCGCCGTGCCGGGCTGACGGTTGACCGACCAGTCGTAGTCGAGGAACGCCACTTCGTAGTCCAGGGGCACTGGCGCGCTGCGGTAGCGGTTGACATAGGCCAGTAAGCTGTCGGCCTCGGCCAGAAAGTCGGCGGTGAAAAAATCCAAAATGGCCGATAGGTACACCGTCTCGGTGGAAGGGTCGACCCGCAGGTGGGCGGGATTGTCGAAGAACTCTCGGGCCGCCGCGGTGAGTTGGGCGTCGAGATCGCCGGGATCCCAGGGGCGCTGGGGGAGGCGGGGGCAACTGGCGGCCATGCAGTTGAGGGCGAAGTGAATCCTCGATTCCCCCAAGGGGCGGATGATGGCGTTCTCCAGGCGGTAGAGGGTCATGGTCTCGCCGCCGATGGGATACTTGCGCAATAAAAAGAATTTCAACAACTCATCGGGCACCGCCCCCGAGGCGATGACCCCGTACATAGCCAAGGCGTTGTAGGCGTCGAGGTAATAGGCCAATACATGGGCTTTGGAGGGAAAGCCGTCGGGGTGGGAGCGCGGGCTCACCTGGGCGACAAAATTGAGCCACTGGAGCAAAGGTGCCGGGTCGGCGGCCACGGCGGCAAAATCCACTCGGCCCCGGTGGTCCACGTGGCGCGCCAGGACCTGGGCCCAGGCCTCCCGGGGCCCAGAGAACGCCTGCTGGGGGGCGTTGGGAGGCTCGACGAGGGTGGCGCACCCCCCCGCCAAGAGCAGCAGGGCGAGGGCGGTCGAGGGGAAAAGACGCGGCATGACCATGGGATTTCAAACCTCCAGGAGGGGGACGGCGAGTTGTGCTAGGGTGCTACGCAGGACGCCGGGAAGGCAGATGCCAACCCCTGCGCCGCCGGTCAACACCTCCCCGTAAGGACCATAGCCATGACGCCCATGACGCCCGCCGACGTATGCGCGTACCCCATCGACGTCCCCACCGAGCCCAGCAATGCCCTGACCCGGGCGCGGCATACCCTAGAGGCCCAAGGGCTGTGGACCCCGGCCCAGCAGATGGGCCGCTGTTGGGCGGCGGCCTGTGTGGCCCTGGAGATCACCCAGCGCTGTAACTTGGACTGCACCCTGTGTTACCTCTCGGAGACTGCCGAATCCGTCCACGATTTACCCCTAGGGGAGGTCTATCGGCGCATCGACGCCATCGCCCACAGCTACGGGCCGGGGACCAATGTCCAGATCACCGGGGGGGACCCCACGTTGCGCCGCCGGGACGAGTTGTTGGCCATCGTCCGCCGGGTCCGGGAGCGGGGCCTGCGACCCACCTTGATGACCAACGGCATCCGCGCCCGGCGGCCCCTGTTAGAGGCCCTGGTGGCGGCGGGGCTCATGGACATCGCCTTCCACGTGGACACCACCCAGCAGCGCAAGGGCTACGCCAGCGAGGTGGCCCTCAACGCTGTACGAGACAGCTATCTCGAGCGGGTCCGGGGCCTGCCGTTGTCGGTGATGTTCAACACCACGGTGCACCGGGACAACGTCGCCGAGTTGCCGGACCTGGTGGCCTACTTCGTCCGGCGCGCCAAGGCCATCCGCACGGTGTCGTTTCAGCTCCAGGCGGACACGGGCCGCGGGGTGGCCGGGGCCCGGGATGGCGCCCTGGTCAACACCGAGGCGGTGATGGCGGGGATCGAGCGGGGGGCGGGGACGCGGTTGAGTTTTGACACCAGCCTCCCCGGCCATCCCCGCTGTACCCGCTATGTCCAGAGCGCCGTGGTGGGTGGTCGGGTGTTCGACCTGTTTGACGATCCGGCGTTTATCCAGCGCCTCATGGCCCACTTGCCCCGCCTGGCCTGGGACCGGGGTTCGTCTTGGCGCATGGCGCGCACCTTTGCCGGCTGGTGGCTGCGCCACCCCCGCCACTGGGGGCCGTGTCTGGCCTGGGCCGGGCGCAAGGGCTGGCAGATGTTCGGTGCCCTTTTGGCCGCCCGGGGGCGGGTGACCCACCTGTCGTTTTTGCTCCACAACTTCATGGATGCCCAGGGGTTGGAGCGCGAGCGCATCGACGCCTGCGCCTTCAAGGTCATGACCCGGGACGGTCCGGTGTCCATGTGCCTCCACAACGCCCGGCGGGATGAATTTGTCCTCCAGCCCGTGGCAGTGGGCCATCCCGTACGCTTTTGGCGGCCGTTGACGGGGGAGGTTCAGTGATACCCCCCCCTGGAGAAGGGGGGGTAGATTTCACTGGTCGTCGGCGCCGTCCTCGATGGCGCGGCCGCGGTAGAAGCGGCGACGTCCTTTGGAAGACTGCTCAGTGGCGGCGTCTTGCCCCGAGTTGTGGGTGCGCAAACCCTCGACGTGGTCGACCAAGGTGAGGAGCCGCTGTAGTTCGGGGCAAAGCACTAAGAGATTGTCCGCCAGGGTGCGCAGCTCTAGGTTGGCGGATTTCATGGCGTAGAGGACAAAACACTCCGGGTAATGGGCCTCGTCCAGTTCCAGCTTGACGTTGTACTCGCGGTTGATGAGCACGCGCATTTTCATCACCACAATGGTGACCTCTGGGGATAACTTGAGGGTGGCCATGGCGACACTCCTAGCGGTCGACAAACTCGGGGTAGGCCTCTAGACCACACTCCACCAAATCGAGCCCCTCCATTTCGTCGTTGGGGGCAATGCGCAAACCCAGAATCAACGCCACGACGCCCCACATCACCAGGCTAGTGGTGAAGGTCAGTCCGAAGATGACGGCAATACCCAGGGCCTGAGTTACCAAGGAGGCTCCCCCCGGGGCCAAACCGGCCAATAGCAAACCCCAAACGGCGGCGCCCCCGTGGACGCCAATGGCGCCGACGGGATCGTCGACGCGCAGCATTTCCAGCGACAAAATGACGCCACAACCCACCAGGGCACCTCCTGCGCCGATGAAGAGGGCCCACCCCAGGCTCGGCGTCACAGGGTCGGCCGTGATGGCGACCAATCCCGCCAGGGCTCCGTTGAGAATGAGGGTGAGCTCGGCAAAGCCGAAGAACAGCCGCGTCGCAATGGCGACCACCACAACCCCGGCGGCGGCGGCTAAGTTGGTATTGAGCAACACCCGAGCTAGGGTATCGGCCCGGTCTACATCACTGATCTGGAGGGCCGCTCCGCCGTTGAAGCCAAACCAGCCCATCCAAAGGATAAACACGCCCAGCACGGCCAGGGGCAAGTTGGCGCCGACGATGGGGTTAACTCGGCCACTTTGCTCACTGTACTTGCCGCGCCGCGCCCCCAGGAGCAAAACGCCCGCCAAGGCGGCGCCGGCACCGGCGAGGTGGACCACCCCAGCGCCGGCGTAATCGCGAAAACCCGCAGCGGCCAACCAACCTCCGCCCCACACCAGCCACCCACTCACCGGGTAGATCAGGGGCACGAAGAGAGCGGCAAAAAACAAAAAGCTCCAGAGCCGCATACGCTCGGCCACCGCGCCAGAGACGATGGAGATAGCCGTGGCGGCAAAAACCATGTGGTGGAAAATCTGGGCGAGCTGGGATACTTGGCTCGTCGTGACAGCGGCGGTCTCTCGAGTGGTGAAGTTGTCAAATATCAAAAAACGGTTTAACAAAGCACCAATATTGTTTTCGCCGAATATCAGTGGATAGCTCACCAGGGCGAACGTCACACTGGCAACAGCATAGAGCAAGACATTCTTGGTGAGGATTTCAGCGGTGTTTTTGGCTCGGACAAATCCCGCTTCCAGCATGGCAAAGCCCGCCGCCATCCACATAACCAATACGCTGGATATCGAAAGATAAAACGTATCGAGGGCATACTGGATAGATTCGAGGTCATTCACTGGCAATTTCCCTGTTGTGAGCACAGCCTGGAGGATACCGTGCATTTTGCTCGACTTTTACATTTCTTTTTGGCACTTCGAGATCGAATCTCAATGTCAAATCGAGACCAAAAAGTCCATAGACTGAGTCCATAGTACATCACACCGACATGACAAGTAGCTAGTAGTGTTCTATCTTTAGATAATCCTTCCTCGTCCACTTAGCCTCATGTTGGGTGAATAACATGATCGATTGGCGCGCGGCATCGGCCCTGCGACAGGCCTTCAAACTCCATCTGCCCTTCAGTTACCATCGATTGAATGCCCTCGCGCGTGCCGTCTTGGCCGTGTGTCAATTGCGTACGGTCAACCTCGTGTCGCTCGCCGCGGTTCTCAACCCCAGGGTCAAGCCGTCATCGAACTATACAAGGCTCCAGCGCTTGATCCACGATCTGCCCTTCGATGAGACCGATCAGGCCGCCATCGCCCACGCCATAACCGCCCTTCTCGACCTGCCCGAGCGCTGGATCCTCAGCCTCGATCGCACCACGTGGTACCGCGGTCAAACCCCCATCAATCTGCTGGTCTTGGCCGTGGTCTACCAAGGCACCGCCGTCCCTTTGTTTTGGAAAGCCCTCGATAAAACCGGCAACTCCAATACCCAAGAACGAAAGCACCTCCTCCAACGCTTCCTCGACACCTTCGGCGCTGGCCGTATCCATCACCTCTTGGCCGATCGCGAGTTCCTCGGTGAGGACTGGCTGGCCTGGTTGGCTCACCAGCACATCCCCTTCATCATCCGCCTCAAGCACAACCTGCAGGTCGACACCCCCGAAGGGCCTGTGGCGGTGAGGACCCTCTTCGACGACCTCGAACGGGGCAAGACCTGCACCTTACGCCAACCCAGGCGCCTGCTGGGTCAAGACCTCTTTCTCAGTGCTAAACGCCTTAAGGACGACACCTTTGTCATCCTCGCCGCCCCCACCCCCATCCCCCGGGCCTTGCGCCAGTGCCTGGTCCGCTGGGCTATCGAGCGCCTCTTCTACGCCTGGAAATCCGGCGGCTTCAACCTCGAAGACACCCACTTCACCCAGCCTCATCGCGTCGAGCGCCTCGTCGTCCTGGTGGCACTGGCCTCGGCCTGGGCCATCCG
>JBHJHK010000191.1:0-7985 GCA_050330975.1 Candidatus Competibacterales bacterium
ATCCGCCATCGGAAAAATGCCCTCTTCTATAAAACCCAGGCCGGAGCCGATGCGGGAGATCGCATCACGTCGATCATCGCCACCTGTGAGCGAGCGGGCGTCAATGCCCTGGACTATCTGACGCAGGTACAGCGTTATCGCCATGAGGTCAAGGCGCATCCCAGCGCCTGGCTGCCTTGGACGTATCAAGCCTCTTTGAGCGCTCGCCAGGGTGAAAAAACGCTGCGTAGCCGCGCAGAAAATCACCTTACGCTAAGCCGCCGTTAGCTCTCGGTATTTTGCTAATGACTCAAGCACGGGTGCTCTCTATCAACTGGGCTTGTCAGCCAAAACATCTCTGGAAACAAAGACACTCGAAATAATTGAGTCGCTGTGCTACAGTTCTTAAATCCAATCGCGCCGCGAAGCGGCGTCGGTTTAATTGGATTGTCAAGCCTCGTCCCACTGCGCCAAATGCAGCAGCACACCCGATGGGTCCCAGACATAAGTGACCAATGCACCATAGGACTCTCTTTTCGGCGCAGCCACTCGGACTGTGGGAAAACGCCCGAGGTCCTTGAGCCCGCTGATATCAGAAAAGCAACGGGCCGCATCCTGTACTGATAGATGAAGCATGGTGTTTTCCGCCCATTCTCTTACGTAATAGCGCTGTAAATAAAACCTCGATCCTGCGAGTTTAAACAGGGCCAGATTCTCATCCGACCACTCCAGATCGCAACCCAATGCCAAGTAAAAATCCTTGGATAGCGCGAAATCTTGGGCTGGAACAAAAGCACGGAGGTCCCTTGCTTGAAGGTCAATCACGGTAACACTCCCCCATAGAGGCTTAGCACCTATTTATTCCCACTTTCCTCAACACAACCCCAGCGTTTCTCAACACCGACCTGACGAACAATGTAGCGTGTGCGATAATTTAGACAATTTGCGGCCCACAACCCAAGATTCCCCCGGTCACGCTCTACCACCATGCCCCATCACCACCCCCCCCGCGCCCTCTGGGGGCGCGCCTTCCAAGCCGTCGACGCTCCGCGCCTCCACGGCCTAGCCGATCGCCTCGCCACCGTCTTCGCCGCCCAACCCACCACCCCCCCTCGGGCGGGCTTGGCGCTGCTGCGGCTGGGGGAATCCGTCCAGGGCGATACCTTCCACGTGGGGGAACTCCCCGTGGCCCAGGCCACCGTGCGCCTCACCACCCCCGATGGCCTCGCCGTGGAGGGCGGGGCCATCGCCATGGCCGACCAACCCGCCACCGCCATCGCCCTGGCCGTCCTCGACGGCGTCCTCGCCCACGATTTGCCGGGATCCCACGAGGCCGCGGCCCTCCTCGCCGAGGGCATGGCGGCCCTCGGGGAAACCCAGCGGCGCCGGGCCACCATGCTGGAGCGCACCCGGGTCGACTTCACCGCCATGACCGAGGCCCCCGGAGACGCCGATGCTGGCCATTCCTGAGGTCTTCCAGCCCCGCCCCCAACAGCGCCTATTCCGCTTGCTCTTGGACGCCATGGCCCGCCCGGGGCGTGTCGCCGACCTGGGCCCCTGGCTCGACGACGCCCCCGCCGCCCTGGGCATTATCGCCACTTTAGTGGATACCACCGCCCGCTTCGCCGACCCCGACCACTGGCTGACCCCCGCCCAGCGCCGCTGGCTGGCAAGCCCCGAAGTCCCCGTGGCCGAGGCGGATTTCATCGCCGTCGATGGCCGCCGGCCCCCCCCGGCCGACTTCGCCCCCCGCCTGGGAACCCTCACCGCCCCGGAGCAAGGCGCCACCTTGATCGTGATCGTCGACGATTTGATGGCGGCGGCCCCCCGCCACCACCTCACCGGCCCCGGCATCGACGGCAGCCGCACCACGAGCCTGGGCGACCTCCACCTCGCTTGGCTCCAGCGCCGCGCCACCTGGGTGAAATTCTTTCCCCTGGGGGTCGACCTCTTCGTCTGCGACCGCCACCGGGCCGTGGCCCTGCCCCGCACCGCGGTCCTCACCCCCGGGAAAATCCCACCTTGAGCTACGAAGCCATCCGCGGCGGCGCCGCCGCCATCGCCGAGGCCAACCGCCTCCTGGCCGCCTGGCGCGCCCTGGGCGGCGACGCCCCACCTCTGGGGGTGGACGCCATCGAACACCAACTCCCCCTGCTCCACAGCCGGGTGCTCTCCGAGGGCGGCCTGTACCACCCCGCCCTGGCGGCCCTGGCCCTCAAACAGAGCCTCGGCGACCCCCTGGAGGCGGCGTTTATGCTCCGGGCCCACCGCTCCAGCCAGCCCCGCCTGGGGGAGACCGCCGTCCATACCACCGCCGATATGCGTCTCATCCGGCGGATCTCCGCGGCCTTTAAAGACATCCCCGGCGGCCAGCGCCTGGGACCCACCCCGGACTACCTCCAGCGCCTGTTTCGCTTTGAACTCTTGGACGAAGGCCCCGACGCCCTCGCCGCCATCGCCCGGGAATGGCTCTGTGACCTGGACCCCGACGCCGTCCCCGACAGCTTCCCCAAGGTGGTGGACCAGCTGCGGGCCGAGGGCCTGCTGCCCCCCGTCAGCCCTCCCG
Source organism: Candidatus Competibacterales bacterium (assembly GCA_050330975.1). Taxonomy (GTDB): domain Bacteria; phylum Pseudomonadota; class Gammaproteobacteria; order Competibacterales; family Competibacteraceae; genus JBHJHK01. The sequence continues at coordinate 2,546 of JBHJHK010000191.1, forward strand.
AGACCCCGGCCTTCGACGTCACCCGCCGCCCCTTGGTGTTTCCCGTCGGCCGCTCGGCGGCCCTGGCCACCCTCACCCGGGGGGAAACCGGCGGGCTCCTCGCCCTGGCCTACTCCAACATGCGGGGCTACGGCGACGTCCACCCCACGGTGGGGGAGCTGCGGGTGGGCTAATTGCCCGTCCACCTCCCCCACCCCCTCACCGGCGAGCCCGTGGAAATCGGCGAAGTGCTCCTCACCGAGTGCGAAATCGTCGCCCGCTACGAGGCCCCAGACCACCGCGACGCAGACCCCAGCGCCCCGGCCTTTACCCTGGGCTACGGGGCCTGCTTTGGCCTCAACGAAGTCAAGGCCATCGCCATGGCCATCCTCGACCGGGCCCTCCAGGCCGGGATGGCCCACGGCCCCCAACACCCCTCGGAAGACCCCGAGTTCGTCCTGCTCCACATCGACGGCATCGAATCCATGGGCTTTTGTACCCATTACAAACTCCCCCACTACGTCACCTTCCAGTCGGATCTAGACCGCCTGCGCACCACCCGCCAACGCTGGCAACACCGCCCCAAGGCCCACGAGGGTCATGACGATCACGATCGCGATAACCATGACAATACCTCCCCCTGAAGCCCCACCCCTGGGCCACGGCTTTGGCTTTTTGGACGAAGACGCCAAAAAGGTCCTGCGCCGCACGCTGCTCAAGGCCGTGGCCATTCCCGGCTACCAGGTGCCCTACGCCTCCCGGGAACTCCCTATCGCCCGGGGCTTTGGCACCGGCGGGCTGCAGATCACCCTGGCCTTGCTGGGGGACGACGACACCGTCAAAGTCATCGACCAGGGCAGCGACGACTCGGTCAACGCCGCCAACCTGCGCCAGTTCTTCGCCCGGGTGTGCCCCGGCGTCCGCGGAACCACCCGCACCCAGGACGCCACGGTGATCCAGACCCGCCACCGCATCCCCGAGCGCGCCTTGAGGGCCGGGCAGATCCTGGTGTTCCAAGTGCCCTACCCCGACCCTTTGGTGGCGGTGGAGGCCAACGCCGCCAAGCGCCAGATGATGCACGCCACCGCCGACTACGCCAGACTCTGGACCAAACTCTACGAGGACTTGGTGACCTTCGACGAAATCACCTTTTCCCACCGCTACCCCACCCGCATCAACGGCCACTACGTCATCGACCCCTCCCCCATCCCCCGCTTCGACGTGTTAAAGCTCCACGACGCAGCGTGTCTCCACCTGTTTGGCGCCGGGCGGGAAAAGCGCATCTACGCCGTGCCCCCCCACACCAGCGCCGAGCCGTTGGCGTTCTCCGATGTGCCGTTTCGGGTGGAAGATTTCAACGACGCCCGGGGCCAGCGCCGTCCCTGTCGCCGCTGTGGAGCCCGGGATTCCTACCTGGACGAACTCATCGACCCCCGGGGCCACAGGGTCTACCAGTGCTCCGACGACGACTACTGCCAGCAGCGCCGGGAGCGAAACCCGTGACCCCCACCCTGGCGGTGGAGGGCCTGACCAAGCGCTACGGCCCGGGCTGCGGGGCTTGCCAGCGGGGCTTGGATCCCCACCGGGGCAATCGCTGTGGCCGCTGTGGCAGCGGGGTGGCGCTTTTTGAGGTGAGCTTTGCCCTCATGCCCGGGGAAATCCTGGGAATTATGGGCGAGTCGGGCTCGGGGAAGTCCACCCTGGTCAAACTGCTCCACGGCGACGAACCCCCCACGGCGGGACGGGCCCAGTTCAACGACGGCGCCGACACCTGGGATCTGTCGACCCTCAACGCCGCCCAGTGGCGCTGGTTGCGGGACAACCGCCTGGGGGTGGTGTACCAAAACCCCCACCAGGGCCTAAACTTGGGTATCTCCGCCGGGGGCAACATCGCCGAGCGGCTGCTCATGACCGACCTGCTGAGCTACGGCGACATCCGCCGCCGGGCCCGCACACTCCTCCAGCGCACCCAGGTGCCGGTCGACCGCATGGACGACCACCCCAAGCGCTTCTCCGGGGGCATGCAACAACGGGTGCAGATCGCCCGGGCGTTGGTGACCCAACCGCCCCTCTTGCTCCTGGACGAGGTCACCACCGGGCTCGACGTGTCGGTCCAGGCGCGGATTCTCGATTTGATCCTGGCGTTGCAAGAACAGCTGGCCCTGGCCATGATTGTCGTCACCCACGATCTCGGGGTGATTCGCCTGCTGGCCCCCCAGACCCTGGTGATGCGCCACGGTCGGGTCGTGGAAGCGGGCCTGACCGACCAAATTCTCGAGGACCCCCAGCATGCCTACACCCAAGAACTGGTCGCCGCCGCCCTGTGATCCCCACCATCCCCCCTGGGTACTGCAGGTAGCCCAGCTGGGTAAGGACTTTTTCCTCCACGCCCAGGGCAAGGCTGTGGCGGCGGCCCACGATATCGCCTTTACCGTCCACCCCGGCGAACTGGTGGCCCTGGTGGGCCCCAGTGGGGCCGGCAAGTCGAGCCTCCTCAAGTGCATCTACCGCAGCTACTTGCCGAGTTCGGGCCGGATTCACTACCGCAGCGCCCCGGGGGATGTGGTGGACTTGGCCACCGCCGACGACCGCGATATCACGGCCCTCAGGGCTCGGGAAATCGGTTTTGTCAGCCAGTTTCTCCACTGCCTACCCCGCCAGGGGAGCGCCGACGTGGTGGCCAGGCCCCTGGTGGCCTTGGGGACCCCCCGCCCCGAGGCCCAACGGCGGGCCAGAGCATTGCTGACCCGGCTGGGTATTCACCGGGGGTTACACGACATCGCCCCGGCCACCTTTTCCGGCGGCGAACGCCAGCGGGTGAACATCGCCCGGGGGTTGGTGGTCCAGCGGCGGCTGGTGCTGTTGGACGAACCCACCGCCAGCTTGGACGCCGCCACCCAGGCCCGGGTAGTGACCCTCCTGGAAGAACAAAAGGCCCTGGGTGTGGCCCTGGTGGCGGTCTTCCACGATCCGGGGCTAGTGGAGCGCCTAGCGGATCGCGTGGTCCCGGTGGCGTTGCCCGTCGCCGCGGCAACTGCGGAGGCGTCGTAATGGGGCTGCGCTTGGTGGGGGGGCGAATCGTCACCGCCGACGCCGTCCTCGCCGATGGCAGCCTCTCCATCGCCCCAGACGGCACCATCGCCGCCTTGAACCGAGACGCCGTCCCCGGGGAGATGGACATTCCCCTGGGGGGTCGGCTCTTGTTGCCGGGGTTTGTGGATCTCCACGGCGACGCCATCGAAAAAGAAGTCGAACCCCGCCCCGGGGCCTTTTTCCCCCTGGCCGTGGCCCTGGACAGCATCGATCGCCGCTGTGCCATGGCCGGCATCACTACCGCCTTCCACGGGGTGTCGTTTGCCAGCGGGGAGATGGGGGTGCGGGACCCCGCAAGGGCGAAGGCATTGGTCGAAAATCTGGCGGCCTTTCGCCCCCAGGCCCTGGTGGACCACCGCATCCACAGCCGCTACGAGATCACCGACCCCTTGAGCGCCCCAGTGCTGGCCGAGCTCTTAGGGGCTAGGCAGCTCGATCTTCTGAGCTTTATGGACCACACCCCGGGCCAGGGCCAGTACAAAGACGTAGCGGTCTACCGGGGCTATCTCGCTCGGGAGTACCGCACCGACGCCGCCAGCGTCGAGGCCTTGATCCAACGCAAGATCGCCCAGGCGGGGCCGGCGTGGAACCGGGTGGCGGAACTGGCGGCCCGGGCCCGGCAACAGAAGGTTCCCGTGGCGGGCCACGACGTGGAGGGCTTGGAACGCATCGCCTTTCTCAAGGCCCTGGGGGCGGGTATTTGCGAGTTCCCCCTGGACTTGACCACCGCCCGGGCAGCCCACACCGAGGGGTTGGCAACCCTGTTTGGGGCCCCCAACGTCATGCGGGGCAAGAGCACTAGTGGGGCTTTGAGTGCCCGGGAGGCCATCCACGCCGGGGTGGCCACGGGGCTTTGTTCCGACTATGCCCCCCAATCCCTGTTGCCCGCCGTGGGGGTGCTGACCCGCGAGCTGGAGTTCGAGCTACCCGCTGCCGTGGCCCTGGTGTCCTCAAAACCCGCCCAGGCGGTAGGCCTCGTCGATCGGGGGGTCATCGCCCAGGACAAGCGGGCGGATTTGTTGGTGGTGTCAACCCGTGGCCCGGAGAATACCCTGCGCCTCGACGGCGTGTGGTGCCGTGGTCGTCCGGTGGTGGCCACCAGCCGCTGACGGGGGATGGGAGACGGCAGCCGTGATTTATTGAAGTGGGTCGACGGTGACTTTGAGGGCTCTTTCAGATCCCCCCTGAATCCCATATCCAGCTTCCCCTGAGTTACCCCCCAGTCCAGAAGGGCAATCAAGGCTCCGGGCTAAATCACCCCTCTCCCACTTTGCAGGAGAGATGCCGGGGGGGAGGGTGGCACCGTCTGGGAAGGCAAGCGTTCTTATCGGGATCTCGAAGAGGCCCTCGACGACGCCGAGCGCAATATTGGGCAGTGCATGGAGGAAAACAGGTGAGACGGTCCACCTGCTGTCGTTACACAAACCAAAGGGATCAGGTCTTGTAATCCAACATCTCCACTGGGCCCATCATCAAGCCCCCCCACCGGATCTGAAGCCGTCGTGGATTCATGTGTGTAGGTGCACACCTCTTAGCCCTGACTGTCAAGGGAGGGAAGGTAGGGAGCGGTGCCCCATGGCGGGTTGTATAGGCTGTCCCGCACGGCGTCGGGCCTGGAACTCATCACCCAGCGTGGGGCACCACTCAATCAAGCTGGAGATGTTGGATTAGAGGTCTATTGGCCAATCGAGAATCGAGAACCCCGCGGCCAATTCCATCCCCGCTGAGGAGTGAGGGCCTGGGGGACGAGACTCAACTCAGATGGGGTGGATTTCACGGAAGGCCTCCATTGGCGATTCTTTGTAAAACACAAGACACAAGCGTTGGCCCGCGCTTTGCCGGAATTTCTCCGGCACACAACTTTTGTAGCGATTTGGTTTTTTGCAGGAGACATTGCACATGTTCAGTTGGGCACTCACTTTCCTCGTCGTCGCCATCATTGCAGGGTTACTTGGCCTCAGTGGCATCGCCGGTGCCGCCTCCCACATCGCTTGGATACTGTTTGTTGTGGGCCTAGTGGTCGCTGTGATCTTCTTTGTCACCGGCAGGGGCAGGGGCGCAGTTTAAGCCTTTTGCAAATCATCGAATCTTCGCTACCCCGGGCTATCTCCTGGGGTAGTGCCTTTTTAGATAAACCGCTTGCGCAGCTGCTGGGAGGCGATGTCCAACAGGGATACCGATACCACAATGATGAGGAGAATCGCCGCCGTGGCGCTGTAGTTGAAGCCGCGAATGTTCTCGTGGAGGCTATAGCCAATGCCCCCAGCACCGACAATGCCCAGCACCGTGGCCGAGCGAACGTTGGATTCAAAGCGGTATAGCGAGTAAGAAATCCACAGGGGCAACACCTGGGGAATGATGCCATAGA